>NZ_JARZHI010000021.1:0-170306 GCF_029946465.1 Polyangium sorediatum | reverse complement strand
GGACCAGCGAGGCGCTGGACCCAGGGTTGAAAAACTGCGCGGTGCGCAGTTTTTCAAACAGGCCGACGAAGAGGCCGGGGTGCCAGCAGAAGCCGTAGCGCGGCTGTCTTGGTGGGGGAACGCCGCCACCGGTCAAAGGCCAATGGTGATCTTGTCTACCAAAGGCCGCAGCGCGGACAGGTCGACGGCCAACGCCTCGTCGCATGACGTCGTGGTGTGACGCGATGGCCTCACGTTCCAAACAGCACGGCTCCGTCCCTCCACGTGATGGGGTCGTAAGTCTTCGGGCGATGAGCCCATGGTCTCCCGCATCGTGCCCATCTCTCGAAGCCACGAGCCCGCCGCCCCTTCCATCGTCCCCGTTCCTCCAAGGCACGGCCTCGTACCTCCGGAGGGTCGAGGGCACGCCCCAGAGACACGTCCCCGTTCCTCCAAGGCACGGCCTCGTGTCTCCAAGGCACGGCCTCGTACCTCCGGAGGCTCGACGTCGTCTCTTCGGACACATGCCCCCATCTCTCGCACACACGTGCACGTCGCCTTTTCGCTCGGCCCCCAGGCTTGAAGACACGGCCTCATCGATGAACTGCGCATCGCGCAGCTCCTCGAACCGACGCCAGCGAACCTCCCCATGGTCTTGCCACCGGCCCGCTGGAAGGCCGCGCGCCTGTCTCGGTTGGCAACGTCGCTGCTGGTCTTGACCGGGCCTGTTCGATGAACTGCGCATCGCGCAGTTCATCGACCCCGGGTCCAGCCCCTGGCTGGTCCGGGTCCAGGGGTGGACAACCCCTGGTCGGGGCCCGGGGTGAAACCCCGGCGCTACGCCTGCATGTCGCTCGCCGGCGCGCGCTTGGGCAGGCGAAGCTGGGCGTGCGGCGTGAAGAGCAGGCGCCTTCCGAATTCCCCTGCGAGCACCCCGGAGACCGCAGCCACGGCGACGAGCTGATACAGGATCACGATCTGGTAACGCACGGCCTGCTCGGGCGCCGTGCCGCTCACGATTTGACCCGTCATCATCCCCGGCAGCGCGACGAGCCCGACCGTGAGCAGGCTGTTGATGGTGGGGATCATCGCGGCGCGCACCGAGGCCCGCACGTGCCGGGCGAGCGCCTGCTCGGGCGTCGCCCCGAGCGCGAGGAGCTGCTCGATCTCGCCCGCATGTGCATGCGCAGCGGCGAAGATGCGCTCGAAGACCTGTGCCACGACGTTCATGGCGCTGGCGATCATCATCCCGCTGATGGGCACGAGATATCTCGCCTCGTACATCGGGTGCAGAGGCACGACGAAGATGAAGACCGGGGCCAGCGCCACCACGGAGCCGAGCACGATGGCCAAAAGCGCATAAGGAAACAGCGTGCGTGCCGAGGGCCCGTGCTCCACGCGCCGCGCGCTGGTCGCTGCGGCCACGCCGAGCATCCCCGAGATGGCCAGCGCCACCCATTCCGGCCGCTCGTGCTTGAAGAGCAGGAGCAGCACGTGACCGATGGCGAGAAGTTGCACGGCCCCGCGCAGCGCGCCCCAAGCGAGGTCACGCTCGAGGTCGAGCCGCTTCCAGCGCGAGGCGAGGATCGCCAGCGCGACGAGCCCGAGCGTCATCACGAGCCGCGGCAGCGGGATCTCGAGGTAGCTCACGGCCCCTCCGCGACGGCCACGAGCTTCCCCGCCTGGAAGACGTAACGCCTCCCAGAGAGCGCCTCTGCGTGCGCCGCGATGTGCGTGACCATCACCACGCCGCGCCCTGCGGTCGCCATGCTGCGGACGAGCTCGATCACCTGCAGGGCCGTCTCTGGATCGAGCGCGGCCGTGGGCTCGTCGAGGAGCAGCACCTTCGGTTCGTTGGCGAGCGCGCGGGCCAGCGCGACGCGCTGGCGTTCTCCGCCCGAGAGCTCGCTTGCCCCGCGCGTGAGGAATGCTTCGTCGAGCCCTACGGCCCGCAAGAGCTCGATTTGCCGCTCGGGCGCGAGGGCCTCGCCGCGTAGCGCCGGCCCGGCAGCCACGTTGTCCGCGACGGTGCCAGGCAGCATCGGCGGCGCCTGGGGCAGATAGGCGACGCGGGTCCGAAAGCGGGTCGGAGGCAGCGTGATCGCATCCACCCCGTCGAGCAGTACATGCCCGCTGTCGATCGGAATCAGCGTCGCCATCGCCCGAAGAAACGTGCTCTTCCCGCTGCCGGAGGCGCCCGCAATCGCGACCTTCTCGCCGTACGAGACCACGAGGCTGGCGCCGTCGACGAGGGTGCGTCCTTCGCGGATCACGCGGATGTCGCGGGCTTCGAGGGCAGAGGGCATGGGGCGTCCCGTCTGCTCGTCTAGCTTCGGGGATGGGCACGCGCCAGACGTGCGTCCTTGCGATGCGCCGGGCAGCCTCGGCCTCCCGGCGCGAAGCTCGCCCGTCTGGCGCGCCGTCGAATTCGAGGAAGCCGCGCGCGGAAGAAATCCTTGCCATCTCCGGACGACGACCGGCGACGGGGGAACGAGGCGCCTTACGAAAATGGGGCGCGTGGATGCGGTGCAATCGCTCGATTTTCCTATCCGCGGGCCCACGTTGACAGCGCGGAGGGACGTTTGTAGGCATGCGATATGGGGGAACTTCGGAGATACGACATTGCGGCCGATCTGCCCCGACCGTCGTACCTGCGGACCAGAACGCTCGCGCCGTGTGTTGTTCCGCTTCCCTGTCGACGCGTCGTTCCTGCTCGGAGGGTTGCCTCCGCGAGGGCGCTGGCGCCTGCTCGGCATCGGGCCATGCAGAGGGCCTCCCCATGACGCACCTTTCGACCGAACCAGGAATGGTTCCGATCCAAGGGTATCGCGTCATCGCGAAGACCGGCGAGAGCGCAGGATCCGTCACGTACCGGGCCTACCGCGAGGCCGACGGCGTCGAGGTGGCGGTGAAGGTGCTGCATATCGACTCCGCACGGATGGCCGACATCACGCGGTTCAAGCACGCCTACGGCATCATCAAGCGCATCGATTCGGAGAGGATCGTCAAGGTCCACGATGTCGAGGAGCACGAGGAGGGGCTCATGCTCATCACCGAGTGTTTCCCGGGCACCGCGCTGTCCGCGAAGCTCCCCGGCAAGCTCGACCTCCGCGCGTTCCTGGACGCCGCCGTCTCGATGGCCGAAGCCCTGGTCGACATCCACCGGTGTGGTGTCATCCACGGCGACGTGAGGCCTCCGAACATCCTGCTCGGCGCGAGAGGTCAGGTAAAACTCACGGGATTCGGCGTCGATTCCATCGTGACGCGTGAAAAAGAAGCGATCTACAGCCCCCGCGTCCTCTCGGAGGTGCTCCCCTACACATCCCCCGAGCAGACCGGCCGCATGAATCGCAGCGTCGACGACCGCACCGACATGTATTCGCTCGGGGTCGTCTTCTACGAGATGCTCGCCGGGCGAAAGCCATTCGAGGCGGCGGATCCGCTCGAACTGATGCACGCTCACATGGCCGTGAAGCCGGCTCCCCCCTCGGACATCCATTCCGAGGTGCCCGACGCGCTCTCGGCCATCACGATGAAGCTCCTCAGCAAGAACGCGGAAGACCGCTACCATGGCGCCGATGGGCTGAAGGCCGATCTGGAAGCATGTCGATCGCAATGGGAGCGCACCGGCAGGATCGGGCCCTTCCGCCCCGGCCAGTACGACAGGCGAGATCTCTTTCAGATCCACCAGAAGCTCTACGGCCGCGAAGGGGACATCCGAAAGCTCATCACGTCGTTCGACGACGTGCTCCAGGGCAAGCGCGCGATCGTCCTCGTTTCGGGCTATTCGGGCATCGGCAAATCGTCTCTCGTCCAGGAGATCCTGAAGCCGCTGGCGCGCGAGAAAGGCTACTACATCAGCGGGAAATACGACCAGCACAACCGCGACACGCCCTACAGCGCCATCGTCCAGGCGTTCGACGCGCTCATCAAGCAGCTCCTCTCTGAAAGCGAGGAGAGAATCACGACGTGGCGAGACGCCATCCGGAGCGCCCTCGGGAGCAACGGTCAGGTGCTCTGCGACGTCCTCCCTTTCCTGAAGCACATCATCGGCGAGCAGCCGCCCGTCCCCGCGCTCGGACCGATCGAGGCACAGAATCGATTCAATTTCTACTTCCAAACATTCGTCTCGGTGTTTGCCAGCCACGCCCACCCGCTGGCCATGTTCCTCGACGACCTGCAATGGGTGGATTCGGCCAGCCTCAGCCTGATCACGGCCCTCCTCGCGAACGAGGACATGAAATCACTCCTCTTTTGTGGTGCGTATCGCGACAACGAAGTGAGCCCGACACATCCCTTCCTCGTCGCGCTGAAGGAGCTTCAAAAGGGCGGACTCGGCGTGGTGAACATCGTCCTCGAGCCCCTCCGGCGGGTCCACTTGATCGAGCTCATCAACGACAGCCTCCAGGTCACCGACGGAGCTCCGCTCGCGAGCGCGGTTCTGAAAAAGACCGGGGGCAACCCGTTCTTCGTCAAGCAGTTCATGAGGCACCTTTACGAGACGAAGGTGCTCGTCTTCGATCCCAAGGCGGGTTGGGGCTGGGACCTGCCGCAAATCGCGCGGCTCGGGTGCACCGACAACGTCCTCAGCCTCATGGTGGAGACCCTCCGGCGCCTGTCGCAGGCGACGCAGGAGGTGCTGCGGCTGGCCTCGGCGATCGGCAACATGTTCGCGCTGGACGTGCTGAACACCGTCAGCGAGCGCCCTCCCGAGGAGACGTACGGGAGCCTCGACAAAGCCCTCGGGGAAGGGTTGATCGTGAGCGCCGACCAGCAGTACCGCTTCGCGCACGACAAGATCCAGGAGGCTGCGTACGCGCTGATTCCCGAGGGAGACCGACCGGCGTTCCACGACCGGATCGCAAAGCTCCTGCTCGGCAAGCTGGACCTCGCCGAGGGGCGCAACCTATTCGACATCGTCAATCACTTGAACAGCGCGGGCGACCTGATCCGGGCCCCGCACGAGCGCATGCAATCGGCCAGGCTCAACCTCGAGGCTGCGGGGCGAGCCGAGGAGTCGGCGGCCTTCACCGCGGCGTTGAAGTACCTGGAGCATGGCATGGCCATGTTGCCCGAGGACGCGTGGACCTCCGCGTACGAGCTGACGTTCGTCTATCACACGAAAAAAGGATTGATGGAGTCGCTCTGCGGGCGGCACGACGACGCGCTCGCGACCCTCGCGGGCTGCATCGACCATGCGAGGGGACGCCTCCACAAGACCGAAGTGCGGCGCCTGAAAATGAACGTGCAGATCCTCGAAAACGATCTGCCTGCTGCCCTGGAAGAGGGGCTCGCGGCCCTGCGGGCCTTCGACATCCATTTGCCGCCCTACCCCGATGACGACATGCTCACCGCCGAGTTCGAACGGACGATCGCCATGATCGGGGACCGCCCGATTGCATCGCTCGTCGACCTGCCCGCGCTGAACGATCCCGAGATCGCCGTCCTGCAGGATGTCCTGCAAGAGATGTTTTCGCCTACCTATCAGCTCGGGACGAACAATTTCGAGATCACGGTGATGCGGATGCTACAGAATTCGATCGAGCATGGTGTCTCGAAGAATTCGATCTACGCGTACGTGAATTTCGGGACGGTCCTGTGCGCCAGGCACGAGATCGAGAAGGGATATGCGTTCGGGCGGGCGGCGGTCCGCCTCAACGAGATCCATCCGGACAAGAAGTCCGAATCCATGCTGTGCAACATGTGGGGAGCGTGGGTCCAGCACTGGAAGGACACCTACGAGGAATCGAAGGCTTCCTTGCGCAAGGGCATCCACGCCGGCATCGAGACCGGGCAATACATCTGGGCCTTTTACAACACGTGCAACGCGACCGTGAACAGCCTGCTCCGCGGGGCACACCTGCGCGACATCCTCGAGGAGGCGAAGCAGTATCTGCCGCTGTGCAAGCTCGATAAATTCAATGCGATCACGTGGATGGTCGGGGCCGTCGCGCAGGTCGCCGAAAAGCTCTGCGCGACGTCCGAGGGCGAACGGACGCACGCGGCGTGGGCGGACATCGACGCCGTCGCCGAGGAGGCCCGCAGGATCAACAACCAGGCGTCCCTTTACTTCTTGAACATCTTCGAGGTCCTCGCCGGCGTCTTTCAGGGCGCGTACGAGGAGGTGGCGCAGCGATGGGGCTCGACCGACCCGGAGAGCCTGGGAATGCTCGCGGCATGGCACGCGAGCCCATGCTATTCTTTTTATGGCGCGCTTTCGTTCTCGCGGGCCGCCGACGCTGCCGCCCCAGCGCTCAGGGAAACGTACCTCGCGAGGCTCAGGGAAGGCGCGCACAAGGTGGAGTCCTGGGCGCAGCTCGGCCCGGCGAGCTTCCGCCACCGCAGCCTGATCCTGCAGGCAGAGCTCGCCCGGGTGGAGGGGCGCGAATGCGCGGGCGCCCTGTACGATCGCGGGATCGCCGCCGCGCGGGAGGGGCGATTCCTGCATGACGCGGCGCTGGCCAGCGAGCTCTGCGCCCGCCATTACATCGATCTCGGCAGGGAGTTTTTGGCGTACGCCTACATGACCGAGGCGCATCGCCTCTACGCTCGGTGGGGCGCTTTTCGGGTCACGGAGCGCCTGGAGAGAGACTTCCCGCACCTCCTCCCGCGCGAGACGACGCGCCGGCAGCAGGATCGGGGCGCGCCCGGGCCTCCCGCCTTGTTCGACGCCTCGCGCGCGGAGCTCGATTTCGCCACCGTGCTCAAAGCCTCGCAGGCCGTCTCCGGGGAGCTCGTCCTCGACCGGCTCATCGAGACGCTGCTGTCGATAGCGGTCGAGCACGCGGGCGCCGAGCGGGGCCTCTTGATCCGCCCCCATGGCGCCGAATGCGACATCGAGGCCGAGGTCGTCACCGTGCGCGACCGGGTCGAGGTCACCCTGCGCGAGGCGCCCATCACCCCGGCCGATCTTCCCACGGCCATTCTGCACTACGTGATTCGCACGCGGGAGACCGTGATTCTCGACGACGCGGCCGCGCCCAACCTGTTCTCGGAGGACGCCTACGTGCGCGAGCGGCGCCCCCGCTCCGTGCTTTGCCTCGCCCTCGTGAAGCAAGGCACGCTGGTGGGCATGCTTTATCTGGAGAACAACCTGACCCCGCGTGTCTTCACCGCCGACCGGATCGCGATGCTGGAGCTTTTGGCCTCCCAGGCCGCCATTTCTCTGGAGAATGCGCGCCTCTATACCCTGCTCCAGCAAGAAAACAGCGAGCGAAAGCGGGCGGAGCTTTTGCTGCGGGAAAGGGAAGCGCGGATCCGACGCCTGGTGGACGCCAACATCATCGGGATCAATTTTTGGGACCTGGATGGCAGGATCACGGACGCGAACGATGCATTCCTGCGCTTCATCGGCTATAGCCGGGAGGATCTGGTCTCGGGAAACCTCGACTGGATGAAGATCACGCCTCCGGAGCATCACGCCGTCGACGAGCGGGCGCGGGAGCAAGTGCGTTTGACGGGCCAGTTCGGTCCTTTCGAGAAAGAATTTTTCCGGAAGGACGGCAACCGCATCCCGGTGCTGCTCGGCGTTGCACGATTCGAGGGGTCGGAGAGCGAGGGGGTGGCGTTCGTCCTCGACTTGACCGAGCGCAAGCAGGCGGAGGAGCTCCAGAAGCTCTTGCTGAACGAGCTGAACCATCGGGTGAAGAACACGCTGGTGATCGTGCAGGCAATCGCCGCGCAGACGCTGCGCATGGCGGATTCGCCCAAGGCCTTCACGGAAGCCTTCATGGCCCGGCTGCTGGCCCTGTCCCAGACGCACAACCTCTTGAACCAGACCTCCTGGCAGAGCGCCAGCCTCCGCGATATCGTATGCGCCGAGCTGGCGCCGCACGCCAATGGCGACGCCGGCCGCTTCAGCCTGGCCGGTCAGGATGTGCGCCTCCGCCCGGAGGCAGCGGTGACGCTCGGCATGGTCTTCCACGAATTGTCGACCAACGCGGCCAAGTACGGCGCGTTGTCGCTGCCGTCCGGTCACGTCCAGGTCACGTGGAACGTGAACACCTGCGCGGCCGAACGGCGGCTCCACCTGGAATGGCAGGAGATGCACGGGCCGCCGGTGCGGGTGCCACGCCGCAAGGGATTCGGCTCGCGCCTGATCGAACGTGACCTCGGGCGCCAGCTCGAAAGCGAAGTGCACCTCGAATTCCTGCCCGAGGGCGTGCGTTGCGTGATGGACCTGCCCTTGGAGCGCGTAGCCGCATGATGACCGTGGATCCCAAGAATGCGGGCGTGCTGCAGGGACTCCGTGTCCTCATCGTCGAGGATGAAGCCTTGATTGCCTCGTTCCTCGAAGACGCGCTGACCGACCTCGGCTGCGAGGTGATCGGCCCGGCCTCGAACATGAAGGACGCGCTTCGGTTGGCCCGCGAGGCGGTGATCGATGGGGCGGGACTGGACATCAACATCGCCGGCGAGAAGGTCTATGCCGTGGCCGACATCCTCGCCGAGCGGGGTCTCCCGTTCGTCTTCATGACGGGATATGGGAAAGCAGGGCTGCGCGAGTCCGATCGCGGCCGGCCCGTGCTGCAGAAGCCCTACAATCTCGATCGGCTGGTGGAAATCATGACGCAGTGGCGATAGCCGCAGGGCGCGCGGCGTCGTTCACGCACCGATCGAGGATGGCTCGTAGCGCGTCACCCAGACGCGGAACTGAAGCTCGCCGAAGATGAAGCGGGGCGCCGTGAAGCCTGCCTGGGCCAGGAGCGCGAAGACCTCGGCATCCGAGGCCGGGATCCGCAGCGATGCCATTGCCTTCCGTCGGTGCTCCACCACCTCGGGCGGCTTGCCATTCAATACGATCCGCTGCTCCTCGACGGCCCTGAGCAGCGGCTCATCTCCAACCCGACAACCGATCACGAAGTGCGCCCCCGGCGCGAGCCGCCCGGCGATCTCCCGCAGGAGCGCGATACGCGCATCGTCATCCGGAAGATGATGCAGGACGCCGATCATCTGCGCGCCGTCGAACAAGGGCCCGCGCGGGAGATCACGGAGCTCGCAGGCATGAAGGCTCGTCCGTTCGAGCAGGCCTGCCGCCTCGAGCTTCTCCCTGGCAATGTCGAGCATCTCCGGCGAGGGATCGACGCCCGTGAATTGAAAGGCGGATCCTGCGTAGCGCGCGAACGGCTTCACCTCGCTCCCGGTCCCGATGCCGACCATCAAAAGCGACGCGGCCTTCTGGTCCGCGAGCGCCGCGACGAGCACCTCCGCGGCGACCTGGTGCATGGCCTCGTAGCCCACTATCGAGAGGCGCACCTGGCTGTCGTACTGCAATGCACGCTCGCGCTCGAAGATCACCGCATGTTTTCCGTGCTCGTCCGTTTTCATCACGCGCTCTCCTTGGACCAACGGTCATCGGACCGCCGGCAAGCAAGAAGTAGCCATCTCCGCCAAAGCACGACAGGGCGGGGCTTTTGATCCAATCGGCGGATCTTTCGAAGCCGGCCCACACGCACGATCCTCGCGCCCTGTCAAGGCAAACTCCATTTCGGACGCGGCGCGCGCGGGTCCTCGGTCACCTTCACACGCGCGCAACGCGCCTCTGCTTGGCTCCCGGAGGCTCCCGGGTCAGAATCCTGGTTCGCGCATGCGCCCTGGGGACATCATCGGTGAGCGCTTCCGTGTCGAGCGCCTGGCCGGCGTGGGCGGCATGGGGGAAGTGTATCGCGCCGAGGATCTCCAGACCGGACACGTCGTCGCCGTGAAGCTCCTCCGCGCATCGGAGCTCTCGAACAGCGAACGGCTCGCGCAAGAAGCCCGCGTGCTCGAGGCGCTCGGCCACCCGCACATCGTGCGCTACGTCGATCACGGCGTCGCCCCCACGGGCGCCCCCTGGCTCGCCATGGAGTGGCTCGAAGGCGAGAGCCTCGCCGCGCGCCTCGGCCGACAAGGCCTGCGCCTCGAAGAGTGCATCACGCTCGCCGTGCGCGTCGCCGATGCCCTCGCCACGGCCCACGCGCGCGGCGTCGTCCACCGCGACATCAAACCCAGCAACCTCTTCCTCGAGCGCGGCGAGATCGAGCGCGTCAAAGTGCTCGACTTCGGCGTCGCGCGGGATCGAGGTCGCGGTCGCTTGACCCTCACCGGCACGATCGTGGGCACGCCGGGCTACATGGCGCCCGAGCAAGCGCGCGCCGACAAGGCCGGCGTCGACGCGCGCGCGGACGTCTTTTCCCTCGGCGCCGTGCTCTTCGAGTGCCTCACCGGGCAGCCCGCCTTCGACGGCGAGCACGCGTTCGCGATCCTCGCGAGCCTCTTGCTCGCCGAGGCCCCGCGCGTGCGCGACCTGCGCCCCGACGTGCCCCAGGCCCTCGACGATCTCGTGTCCAGCATGCTCTCGAAGGACGTGGCGAGCCGGCCCTCCGACGCAGGCGCCGCCCTGCGCGCGCTCGTCGCGCTCGGCCCCGTCGAGGGCAACGCCACGCCCGTGCACACGGCCTCCGCGGAGGTCATCACCGACAGCGAACGGCAACTGCTCAGCATCGTCGCCGCGCTGCCGCCCTCGCTCCCCGACGGCAAGGAGGCGCCGTCGCGGTTCTTGCCGCGGGATCGGATCGTGGCCATCGAGCAGGAGATCGCGAAGCTCGGCGCCCGCGTGGAGGAGATCGACGGCGGCGCGCTGCTCCTCGGCCTCGTCGGTCGCGGCAACCCCACCGATCAGGCCGCACGCGCAGCCCGCGCCGCGCTCCGCCTGCGCGCCCTCGCCCCCGAGGCCCGCATCGTGCTCGTCACGGGGCGCGAGGAGACCTCGCACGGGCTCGCGCTCGGCTCGATCTCGAAGCGCGCCGCCGCCCTGCTGGATCTCGGCGAAGAGGCGGGCGCCGTGCGGATCGACGCCTCGACACAAGCCCTGCTCGACGTGCGCTTCGACGTGAGCGCAGGCGCCGACGGGATCTTCCTGCGCGGCGAGCGCGAGGTCGGTTCGGGCACGCGCACGCTGCTCGGCAAGCCGAGCCCGTACCTCGGCCGCGAGCGTGAGCTCCGCAGCGTGCGCGACTTCCTCGAAGAGGGCCTCGACGAAGGCAAGCCGCGCGTCGCCGTCGTGCTCGGCCTGCCCGGCATGGGCAAGTCACGCCTGCGGCACGAGCTCGTCGAGCAGCTCCGCCGCGGCGCCGTGGAGCCCGCAATCGCCATCGGCCGCGGCGATCCGATCGGCGCGGGATCGGCCTTCTCCATCCTCGGCTCCGCCATCCGCACGATGGCCCAGATCGGCATCGGCGAGCCCGTCGCCTCGCGCAGGCTCAAGCTCGAAGCGCTCGTCGCGACCTACATCGAAGGCGACGATCGCGCCCGCGTCACGGCGTTCCTCGGCGAGATGGTCGGCGCGCCCGCGGGCGACGAGCGCCCCGACCTCCGCGCCGCGCGCCAGAACGCCACGCTCATGGCCGATCGCATCCGCGAGGCGTGGATCGACTTCGTCGAGGCGCTCTCGGTCGTGCGCCCGCTCGTGGTCGTC
Organism: Polyangium sorediatum; assembly: GCF_029946465.1. Lineage (NCBI taxonomy): Bacteria > Pseudomonadati > Myxococcota > Polyangiales > Polyangiaceae > Polyangium > Polyangium sorediatum. Next base: position 158,872 of record NZ_JARZHI010000021.1, on the reverse strand, counting down.
CTCGAGGATCTGCACTGGGGCGACCGCGCATCGATCAAGCTCGTCGACGCGGCGCTCGCGGTGCAGGGCGAGCGCCGCTTCGCCGTGCTCGCGCTCGCCCGGCCGGAGCTGCACGATCTCTTCCCGAAGATCTGGGCCGATCGGGAGCTGCTCGAAGTGCGCCTCGGCGAGCTCGGGCGCCGCGCGGCCGAGCGGCTCGTCCAGCATTTCTTGGGTGAAGTCATGTGCGAGGAGGAGATCCAGCGCCTCGTCGATCGCGCAGCGGGCAACGCCTTCTACCTCGAAGAGCTCATCCGCGCCGTGGCCGAGGGCCGCGGCCGTGATCTGCCCGAGACCGTGCTCGGCATGGTCGAGGCGCGCCTCCTCTCGCTCGAACCCGAGGCGCGGCGCGTCCTGCGCGCGGCGAGCGTTTTCGGCCAGTCGTTCTGGTGGGGCGGCGTCGCCGCGCTCATCGGCGACGCGTCCTTGCCGAACGGCCGCGTCGGTCTGCTCGATCGCCTCTGCGAGCGCGAGCTCATCGTGCGCCGCCGCGAGACCCGCTTCCTCGGCGAGGAGGAGTATGCCTTCCGCCATGCGCTCGTACGCGAGGGTTCGTACGCGATGCTCACCGAGCGTGATCGCCGGCGCGGACATGCGCTCGCGGCCGAGTGGCTGCTCACGTCGGGCGAGACGGACCCGACGATCCTGGCCGATCACTTCGAAAGCTCGGGCGACATGGAGCGCTCGGCCGAGTTCTTCGCGGCCGCGGCCGAGCTCGCGCTCTCGGCCGGTGATTTCTCCGCGGCCGTGAGCTTCACGGATCGGGGCCTCGTGGCGAACCCGCGCGCGGACATCGTGGCCCAGCTCCGCGCGATCCGCGCCGACGCATGGAACTGGACGAGCTCCTCCGCGAAGGCCTACGAGGCGGCCATGGAGGCGCTCGAGAGCGCGCGCTCTGGCAGCAAGGAGTACGGCCGCGCGCTCGGCGCCGCCCTGGGCAGCGCCTTGCTCCTGCGCAAGAAAGACGCCCTCGACGCCCTCATGGGCGAGCTCTACCGCATCGAGCCCGCCGAAGACGCCATCCCCGCGCTCTCGTTCGCCTACAGCTCTGCGATCATCTCGCAGCTCGTCATGGGCGAACGCGCCATGGCCGAGCGCTTCTTGCGCCGCATGGAGCAGGTCGTCGGCCCTCTCCTCGCCCGTGATCCGTCCGTCGCCGGCCGCTTCGGCTACGCCCGCGGCTACTGGCATAGGTACGCCGAGCAGGATCCGTACACGGCGCTCGGCATCGAGCGCGAGGCCATCGCGAACTTCATGGTCTCGGGCGATCGACGGTTCCTGCCGCTTCTCCGCGCCCATGTGGGCCTCGACCTCGTGCTGCTCGGCGCGTACGACGAGGCCGAACGCGAGTTCGAGCTCGCCCTCGCGATCGCGTCGGCCGACAGCGTCTCCGCGCTCCTCGCCGGCTGCTTCCGCGCCGGGCTCCTCGTCGAGCGCGGCGCGCTGGACGAGGCCATCACGCTCGGCACCACCGTCGCGGACGAGGCCGCCACGCACAGCGAGGGAGTGATCAGCGTGAGCGTGCAGTACTTCATCCTCGAAGCGCATCTGCGTCGTGGCGACCTCGACGCGGCTCGGCGCCTCCTCACGGCCGTCGCGCCGCTCGTCGAGCTCCTCCCGCTCGGGCGGATATGGGCGCTCGCGGGCCACGCAGCGCTCGAGCTCGCCGAGGGCCGTCCCGCGAGCGCCGTCGAGCTCACCGAGAGCGCGCTCGCACAGACGGCCGAGATCGGCATGCGGCACACGAGCGCCCACGCGCGCATCGTCCTCACGCGCGCCGAAGCCCTTTGGGCCGTCGACAAGCACGGCGAGGCCCGCGCCACGATCGAAGACGCCCGCGCGGATCTCCTCACCCGCGCTGCGCGCATCGCGGATCCGGCCTACGCCCGGACCTTCCTCGAGGCGGTCCCGCTGCACATGCGGATCCTCGACCTCTGGAAGGCGTGGAGCGGCGTCTAGAACCGGCCCTCGCATTGCCTCCGCGCCCGCGCCCGGTACGCTCCATCGTATGCGCCGAAACTTCGCTCCCCTTCTCCTTGCTTGTTTCTTCGCCTCCTTCACCGCCTCGTCCGCACACGCCGACGAACCACCGGGCTGGGTGCCCCGCGACGAACCCGAAGCCCTCCCGCCACCTCCTCCCGCGCCGCCGCCCCCGCGCCCGGGACCCACGACCTACACGATCGAACAGCGGGAGTTGTCCGAGACCCCGACGAAAATGGCGAGCCCGACGGCGTTCTACGTCGGCACGATCCTCGCCGGCGCGGGGCTGCTCGGCGTCGTCACGGGGCTCGTGATCCGGGCGGATCTCCCGCAAACCGAATGCACCGACTGTCCCGCGGCAGAGAAGCGCTCGGCGTCGCTCGGCCTGATCCTCGGCGGCGGCCTCGGCATGTTGATTGGCATCCCCATCGCCGTGGTCGGTGGGCGAACGATCTCGGAGCAACCGTCGTGGGCGCGCCCGCAGGTATTCGTCTCTCCGCGCGGCGGCGCGCTTCAGTGGACGTTCTGAACGTCGCGTCACCCTCCGATTGACGAATTCGTCCCCGTCCGCCGAGCCTTGGAATGCGGCGCGCACCCGGGACGTCGCGCCTCCCAAAACGAGCCCGAATTGCTCGAAATGGCCCGCCTCTCCGGGACGTCGCCGCTGGATGCGGTGTGCATGCCGTATCCACGCCGCACGACGGAATCCTGCTCGCATGCAATGCATGCACGGCTGCAATCTGGCTCGCGCGAATTTCCCGACCGTCTGTGGATTCCCTGGTGTCTTGATCGACCAAGCTGCCCGGGCATGACGCGTGCACCCCTGGGGGTGGGCGACCTAGGCGCTTGGCCTTGTTGTGGAAAGGCTCTCACGTGCTTCTAGCCATGCAGGAACAAGGAATTCGATACGACTTTGGTTCGAGCCGGATGTGCTTCGAGCCGCCGAACACCTGCTTCGTGACGTATGTCGGCGACCTCGACGCCGACATCGTCGCGCGGATGAACGCGGCGCTCGAAGAGACCATGCGGCGGCACGAGCCCGTCGACTTGCTCGTGGATCTGTCTCGTACGGGACAGGTGACGGAGCTCGTCCGGCGCCACGCCGTGGGCGGCATGCTGGCCCTGAACCCGCGCGCCACCGCCGTGTTCGGCGCCGATTTTCACCTCCGCGTGGTCGTGTCGATGATCACGAAGGCGATTCGATTGCTCCACGTGGATCTGCGCGGGCAGATCAAGTTCTTCGACCGCGAAGCGGACGCGCGCGCCTGGCTCGCCGAGGTCAAACGGAAAGAGAGATTGCAGCGCAGCGCTTGAGCGCTTTGGGGGGGCGATCATGCTTGCAGCCAAGGAACGGCCCGACGAGACCATCACGGTTTGTCCTGCCAGGGAAATCACGGCGCCTCACGCGCCGGACCTCGCGCTCGGGATCCCGCGCCACTGGTGGCCCGATCCGCTCGTGAACGTGCACGCGGCGCGGATCGAAGAAGAGACGCTCGCGTGGTTCCGCGAGCTCGGCTTCGGCGAGCGCTCGATCTGGATCGTCCGCACCTTCGCGCCGGCCGACTATGCGGGCATGCCCTTCCCGCTCGCGGCCCCGCGCGAGCTCTTGCTCCTCGCCAAATACCTCTCGCTCTGGCTGCTTTGGGACGACGTCGACGTCGAGGGCCGCGAGCGCACCTTCCCCTTCTGCGGCCCGGCCGTCCTCGAGCCCAGCGCCTCCGGCGTCACCACCCTCTTCGGCGCCACGTGGTCGGCCCTGCTCCGCGAGCTCGCCACGACCATGAGCCCCGCCTGGATGGCGACCCTCTGCGAGGCCATGGACACCTGGAGCACGGCCGCGCTCAAGGAAGCGCGCACCTCGAAGCAGCGCCGCGCGGGGCTCGCCCACATCTCGTACGAAGAGGCGCTCCGCTCGCGCATCGACACCATCGGAATGGCCGCGACGGGCTACCTCCTCGAATACGCGCGGGGCATCGAGCTCCCGCCGGACTTCCACGCCCACGAGACCGCGCTCGCCTTGAAGACCCTCTCCGGCAAGATCGTCGGCTTCGGCAACGACATCTGGAGCCTCGGCAAGGACTGGGCTTCGGGCTACGTCAACGTCATCCTCGCGCTCCGCGAGGAGCAAGGGCTCACCATGCTCGAGGCCGTGCGGCGTATCATCCGCGACCACGACGAGGCCATCGCCGAGTTCGATCGCCTCGCCCGCGCGCTCCCGAGCTTCGGCGCGGCGTGGGACGCGCACATCGCGACCTGGGTGCAGGACCTCCGGCATGCGTCCCTCGGCTTCACGCTTTGGGAGTCGCGCGCCCCGCGGTACGCGGCGTTCAAGATGCTCGTGAATGGCACTCCGATCGATCCTTCCTTCATCGTGCCCACGTCGCTCGCCCCGCGCGCCGCCGCCGCGACGGCGTCCGCGTATGCTCCCCACGCTTGACACCGCCTCGCGGCTGGCATCACGTGCGCCGCGCGATGTCGTCCACGAACCCCCTGGTCAGCGATCGATTCGTCGACTTCCTCCTCTACGAGGTGCTCGACCTCGCAGGCTTGCTCGCCCTGCCCGATTTCGCCGAGCACACGCCCGAGACCGTGGGGATCTACCTCGGCACGGCGCGCAGGCTCGCGCGCGAGCTGCTCTTCCCGGCGTACAAGCCGATGGACGAGGCCCCGCCGCGCCTCGAAAACGGCCGCGTGCGGGTCCACCGCGCCATGCACGACATCTATCCGCGCCTCGTCGAGCTCGGCGTCCTCTCGGCCACGCGCCCGCCCGACGCGTACGGCCAGATGCTCCCGCTCACGGTCGCCTCCCTCGCCGCGAGTTATCTCATGGCGGCGAACCTCTCGGCGTACGGGTATCTCGGCCTCACCACGGGCGCTGCTCGCTTGCTCGAATCCTTCGGCTCGGACGAACTCAAAGAGCGCTTCATGAGCCGGCTTTATCGCGGCGAGTGGACCGGCACCATGGCCCTCACCGAGCCCCAGGCCGGCAGCAGCTTGAGCGACGTCGAGACCCGCGCCACGCCCGCGGAGGGCGGGCATTACCTCATCAAAGGCTCGAAGATCTTCATCTCGGGTGGTGATCACGACCTCACCGAGAACATCGTCCACTTGACGTTGGCCCGCATCGACGGCGCGCCGCCCGGCATCAAGGGTGTCAGCCTCTTTGCGATCCCCAAACTCCGCTCCGAGCGGGGCGGCCTCGTCCCGAACGACGTCGAGGTCGCCGGCGTGATCCACAAGATCGGCTGGCGCGGCCTGCCGAGCCTCGCCCTCAATTTCGGCGAGGCGGGCGATTGCCACGGATATCTCGTTGGCGAGCCTCACCGGGGCATTTCGTACATGTTCCAGATGATGAACGAGGCGCGGCTCATGATTGGAATGAATGGCGCTTCGACCGCCTCGGTCGCGTTCCACGAGTCGCTCGAATACGCGAAGACCCGGCCCCAGGGCCGCTCGCTCGGCGACAAGGATCCGCGCACGCCGCAGGTCCCCATCCTCGAGCACGCCGACGTCCGCCGCATGCTCCTTCGCCAGAAGGCCATCGCGTGGGGCAGCATCGCGCTCCTCGGCCTCACGGCGCGCCTCTCGGATCTCGCCGAGCATGCCACGGAAGAGACCTCCCGCGCGCGCGCCGCCATGCTGCTCGACCTGCTCACGCCCATCGCCAAGAGCTTCCCGGCCGAGCGTGGCTTCGAGTCGAACGCGCTCGCCGTGCAGGTCCTCGGCGGCTACGGCTACACGAGCGAATACCTCCCCGAGGCCTGGCTACGCGATCAGAAGCTCAACAGCATCCACGAGGGAACGACGGGCATCCAGTCGCTCGACCTGCTCGGCCGCAAGGTCATCGCGGCCGGCGGCGCCGCGTTCGGCGCGCTGCTCGAAGAGATCGCGGCCACCTGCGACGGCGCGCGCGACGCGGGCGTCCACCCCGATCTCGTCCAGCGCGTCGAGGGCGCGGCGATGGCCATGCGGCAGGTCACGCTCCACCTCGGCGCGCTCGGCGCACAGGGAGACGTCCGAGGCATGCTCCTGCACAGCGCTGATTACCTCGACCTCGCCTCCACCATGGTGATCGGCTGGACGTGGCTGCGCCTCGCGGCCACGGCGCAAAAAAACCAGCAGGATCGCCCGCAGGATGACGATTTTTACAACGGCATCGCCTCGGCCGCCCAGTATTGGATTCGCACCGAGCTGCCGCGCGTCGGCTACCTCGCCCAGCTCTGCCGCTCCGGCGAAGATTCATACGAACGCGTACGACCGGAGTGGCTCTGACGCGCACGGATCCGACGACGACGGTCGACGATCCCCTGTCCTCCGCGGCCGTCCTCGGGCTGCGCCGTAAGCCTGCGATCTTGTACGGATCACGCGGTCCGTGGTAGGGTCCGCGGCAGTGCCGCGGAGTGCGGCGCGAAGGCCGACGGTGACATGGAACTCAGACGAATCCTCCTTGCTTCAGTCGCCCTCCTCGCGATGGCTCCCCGGGTCGCGAGCGCCGCGCCGGTCACGATCCCAGAGGGCGTGGACGATCCCATCGACGGCCTCGGTACGGGCCTCTGCGCGGCCTCGGCGATCGCCACGAACCCCAACGCCGATTTCGGACTGAACGCTCCGGACAATTACAACGGCGCGGTCAACTCGTTCATCGAGGTGCATGCCGCCGATCGCGTCGAGCAGACCATCCGCACGCTGCTCGACCTGTCCAACAACAACGCCGCGAACCAGGCGCTGAGCTACGGTGACTTCGTCGACGCCGCGCTCAATCAGGGGTGCAAAACCGGCGGCTGCGATTTCTTCTTGAACGACACCACAACGTCGTTCGGCACCCGCATCCGTGGCTTCCTCAACGTGACCGCGGATCTGGTCAACCAGCCGATCCATTTCGGGTTTTACTCGGACGACGCCGTCAGCCTGACGATCTACGACAAGAGCGCCGTCGGCTACTCCGTGGTGTTCCGGCCTCCGGCGTTCGGCGCGGCGACGTACCGCCTGACGAACCAGGTCACCTTCCAGAAGGCGGGCCTCTATCCGGTCGAGATCCTCTACGTCGAGCTCATCGAGCACGCCGCGCTCGAGATGTCATACTTCGTCGGCCCCTTCACCGACTTCGAGCGCCCCGCGAACGCCCCGCCGGTCACCAAGCTGAACGACCTCGGCTTCACGCTCTTCCCTGCGACCATGTTTTTCCAGACGCTCAGCGGCACGCCCGCGTACCCGGACCTCGGCGTCTGCAAGCAGTGCAAGCGCGAGTTCGTCAACCAGCCCGGCAACAACGGCTGCGACGCGGGGTACTACTGCAACGAAGCCGCCCTCTGCGCCCCCTGCGACACCGACAATCTCTGCGGCCCGAGCTGCGTGAAGTGCGGCGCCGACACGCCCTTCTGCGTGAACATCAACGGCAACGTCCAGTGCGGCGCCTGCGACACCGACGCGGACTGCAAGGGCGGCTTCACCTGCAACCCCGACACGAAGACCTGCGACGAGTGCAACGACAGCTCCGACTGCCCCAAGGGCGCGGCGTGCATCGAGAACAAGTGTGAGCCTTGTGCGACGAGCGCCGAGTGCGCCGGCGCCTCCTGCAACTGCTGTCCCGACGGCGCGAACGGCCAGCAGATGAAGTGCGCCCCGCTCGAGCCGAACGGCAACCCGAGCTGCGTCGAGTGCACGACCGACGCCGAGTGCGGCGGCGGCATCTGCAACCTCTCCGTCGGCCGCTGCCAGGGCACGCTCCCCGAGAACAACACGCCGACCTGCTGCGGCGACGGCTGCGTCAACTGCACCGCGCTCGAGGTCATCGTCGTCAACGGCACGGCCCAGCCCCGCTATCCGTTCTGCCTGCCCGGCCCCGTCGGCACCGCGTGCGCCGAGTGCCGCCACGACATGGATTGCGGCGAGGGCGCCTTCTGCCTCAGCGGCACCTGCACCCCCTGCACCCGCGACAAACGCTGCGGATTGCGCTGCGATAGCTGCGGCGGCGACACGCCCTTCTGCTCCGGCCAGAACGCCGCCGCCGCTGCGTGCGTGCGTTGTGTCGACGACGCGCAATGCGGCGCGGGCTCGACCTGCGACACGGCGACCCACACCTGCACGGTCAGCACGGGCTGCATGCTCACCTGCTCCTCCGAGACGCCTTATTGCAACGGCACGGCCTGCGTCGCTTGTTATGCCGACTCGCACTGCCCCTGCGGCGGCACCTGCAACCTCTCCTCGAACACCTGCACGCCCTCGTGCAAGACCAATGTCGACTGCCTCGGCAGCGACCACTGCCGCTGGAACGAGACGGAGACCGCGAAGGAGTGCGCGCTCGGCCCGATGCCCGACGGCGTCGATTGCGGTGGCACCCTCGCCACGATATGCTCAGCACGGCCCGGTCGACATGGAGGTGGCGCGCCCGGAGCCGCATTGCTCGTCCTCTCCGTCCTTGGCCTGCTTGGCCGCCGCCGCCTCCGTTCAACCCTCCGAGGTGAGTCGTGAAGCGATCGATCTCGTTCTTGCTCTCGCTCGCGACGCTCGCCGTGGCGCCTGTGGTCGCGGAAGCCGCCGAAGAAGGCCGCTTCGACGCGCAGACCTTCCGGCCCTCCGCGGCCCCGCGTGATCTCGTGATGATCCAGAAATCCGAGGTCGTCAGCCATCTCTCGCCGACGTTCGGCATCTACACGGACATCGGCCTCGATCCCCTCGCGGTCGCGGCGATCACGACGGGGCAACAGATCCGCGCCGTCGGCGCGCGCCTTCAGGTCACGGCCCTCGCGGGCATCGGCTTCTACGACATCTTCGACATCACGATGGCGATGCCGTTGGTCGCCTGGCAGATGTCCGACAACCTGAGGCCGCTCGGCACCGAGGGCGAGATCTCGCCGAGCGCGCTCGGCGATCTTCGTTTCAACACAAAGATTGCGATCCCCTACCTGAACCGGAAAGCCCAAATCAAAGAGGGCTTCGGCATGGCGGTCACGGGCAACTTGAACTTGCCCACGGGGGATCAGAACGCGTTCGCCAGCGACGGCGCCGTCTCCGGCGGCCTCGGGCTCGTCGCGGATTATCGCTTCAACTTCGGCCTGCTCGTCACGGCAAACGGCGGCGTCTGGTTCCGGCCCGACCGACAGTTTGCCGGGACGAAGGTCGGCGACATGGCGAACTTCGGCATCGGCGCGGAGATGTACGTCGTGCAGCGCTGGGGTTGGTCCGTGCTCGGCGGCGTGTACGGCAGCGTCTCGATGGTGAAGTTCCCGGACAGCCCCTCGCAGGTCCCGGCCGAGGCGCTCATGGCGATGCGCTGGCAGTGGGCGAGCGGCTTCTCGCTCACGGTCGGCGGCACGTTCGGCGCGAACTGCGGGTTCGGCGCGCCCGTCTTCCGCGCGTTCGCGGGGCTCACGTGGCAACCTTCGAAGTCGCGTGAGCAGCAGGAGATCGATCGCCTGAAGCAGGTCGACAGCGAGGATCCAGATCACGACGGCCTCATCGGCGACGCGGATCATTGCCCCGAGCTGCCGGGCGTCCCGCAGAACATGGGCTGCCCCGACTCCGACTCCGACAAGGACGGCGTCCCCGATCGCGACGACAAGTGCCCGATGCTCGCGGGCGGCCGCGGCGGTTGTCCCGGCGCGTTCGTGAAGGGGGACGAGATCAAGATCCTCGATCAGGTCCACTTCGCGACGGACAAGGACATCATCCTCGACGATTCGAAGAAGGTGATCGAAGCGGTCATCACGGTCCTCCGGGACAACCCCGAGATCCGCGCCGTCGAGATCGAGGGCCACACCGACGTGCGCGCGGGCGACGTGTACAACCACAACCTCTCGCAGCGCCGCGTGGAGAGCGTCCGGGCGTACATGATCCAGAGGGGGATCGATCCCTCGCGCCTCACCGCGAAGGGGTACGGTCACTCCAAACCCATCTACGACGACTCGATGTGCCTCGGGAAGGATGAAGAGCTCTCAGAAGACTGCAAGTTCATGACGCAGACGAACCGCCGCGTCGTCTTCCGCATCAAGGGCCAGGGCAGCGCGCCCGGCACGGCCGTGGGCGGCGGCGGCACGGTCCTCTCGCCGGGCGACAAGACGCTCGACGGCGAGGGCGTGATCAACGGCAACGGCGTGCTGAACGGCGGCAGCACCTTGCCGAGCGGCGGCATCCTTCCCAAGGGGAACGGCGTGCTCGACACGAAGGATCCGACCCTTCCTGGCAGCACCCTCCCGCGCTCCGGGGAGCAACTGCAGCCCGAGGCGCCGAAGGAGGAAGGCGCGGACAAACCGGCCGACGGCAAGGACAAACCGGCCGACGGCAAGGACAAACCGGGCAAGCCCGGCGCCGCGCCTGCGCCTGCAGCGCCGAAGCCTGGTGCCGCTCCTGCGCCCGCAGCGCCGAAGCCCGGCGCCGCGCCTGCGAAGCCGCCTGCGCCCGCGAAGCCCACCACGCCGAACCCCACGGCGCCGCGCTGATCCCCGAGGCCTCGCTCCGACGAACGGAGCGAGGCCCCGCGCCCCCTCCCCCGCCCTCCCTCACGATCTCGCTCGCTCGCGCGCGCCGCGAGTGCCCGCGATTTTTTGGTGCACAAACGAAACGAGGCCACGAGCGACCCTCCCCTTGCGGAGGCTCGCGCGCGACCTCGTCTCCCGTTGCCTTGCGGCGGGCTACTTCTTCGTCGTGGTCTTCGTCGTGGTCTTCGTCTTCGTCGTCGACGTCGAGCCCGTCGCCGACGTCGTGGGCGTCGGCGTCGGCGCGGCGGCCGTCGTGGCGGGCGTCGCCGCTGCGGTCGGCTGCGGCGCCGGGGCCGATTTCACCTCGGCCGCGGTGTTGATGGGCGTCGCCTCCTTCGGCGGGTTCGGATCCGCCGCCGGCACCGGCTCGGCGCCCTTGTCCGCCTCGGAATGGGCGCCCATGTCGATCGGCTTCGACGAGGATCCTTCGCGCCGGATCCAGACGATCGCCGTCCCTGTGGCGACCTTTCCGTACGAGGCGTCGGGCAGGCGGATCTCCTCCTCGATCGCCTCGATGACGGCGTCGCCGCCTGCCATGCATGCGGACTTGCGGAGCGACCGCAGGCGCTCGGGCTCGGTGCGGGCTCCAGGTTCGCTCTGCACCGGCTCGAGGCGGTGGAACTCCCTGTCGGGTTGGGTCTTGCCCGCGAAGATGGGCATGTCCGTGCAGAACTCGCCCGACGGCGTGCGCATGTCCTGGAAACGCGGAGGCGCCGCGCAGGCGACGAAGATCGCGGCCGTCGCGGCCGAGAAGAGAACGACACGTTGCATGGCTATTTTCTTACCAGTTTCTATGCACGTCGTGCAAACGTCGCGTCGAGCCAAGAGCCACCGAGTGCACGCCCGCCCCGGGTTGGGCAGCTTTCCGGCTGGCCTACGCCCGCCCATGCGGTAGAGAAGGCGCCCCCGAACGAGGACGCGCCATGACCACGCCTGCCCCGGCCGAGCTGCCCCGCGACACGATCCAGGTCCTCCTGCTCGAGAACATCCACCCGAGCGCCACGGAGACCTTCCACGCCTTCAGCGAGGGGCGCACCTACGCCATCACCAAGAAGAGCAGCGCGCTCAAGGAGGACGAGCTCATCGCCGCCCTCCCGGGCGTGCAGCTCCTCGGCATCCGCAGCAAGACCCGGATCACGGCGCGCGTCGTCGAGAACGCCCACGACCTGCTCTCCATCGGCTGCTTCTGCATCGGCACGAACCAGGTCGACCTCGTCGCCGCCAACGCCCGCGGCGTGCCGGTCTTCAACGCGCCGTTCAGCAACACGCGCAGCGTCGCCGAGCTCATGATCGGCGAGATCATCCTGCTCGCCCGCCAGCTCGGCGATCGCTCGCGCGAGGTCCACACGGGCGTTTGGAAGAAGGTCGCCGCGAATTGCTACGAGGTCCGCGGCAAGGTCCTCGGCATCATCGGCTACGGGCACATTGGCCGCCAGCTCGGCGTGCTCGCGGAGGCCGTCGGCATGCGCGTGCTCTACCACGACATCGCCGCGCGCCTGCCGATGGGCAACAACCGCTCGGTCCCCTCGCTCGCGGCCTTGCTCGCCGAGGCCGACTTCGTCTCGCTGCACGTGCCCGAGACGCCGGAGACGCGCAACATGATCGGCGCGGCCGAGCTCGCGAAGATGCGCAAGGGCAGCTACCTGCTCAACGCGAGCCGCGGCACCGTCGTCGACATCCCGGCGCTCGTCGCGGCGCTGAAGAGCGGGCACCTCGCGGGCGCGGCGATCGACGTCTATCCCGAGGAGCCCGAGTCGAACACGGATCAGTTCAAGACCGAGCTCCAGAACCTTTCGAACGTCCTGCTCACGCCGCACATCGGCGGATCGACGGAGGAGGCGCAGGAGGCCATCGGGCGCGAAGTCGCGGCGGTGCTCGGCAAGTTCGCGACGATGGGCGCGACGACGGGCTCGGTGAACTTCCCGCAGGTCGAGCTCCCGCCGGTGAAGGGCACGCACCGTATCTTGAACGTGCACCGGAACGTGCCCGGCGTGCTCCGCGACGTGAACCGTGTCGTCGCCGATCTCAACGCCAACATCGACAGCCAGTTCCTGGCGACCGAAGGCGCGATTGGTTACCTCATCATGGACCTCGAGCAGGACGTCTCCGCCGAGGTGAGCCGCCGGCTCGAGGCATTGCCCTCGAACATCCGGACGCGCGTCGTCTATTAAAACACCTTCCCCGGATTCATGATCCCCAGCGGATCGAGCACCCGCTTGATCGCGCGCATGATCTCGATCTCGGTCCCGGATCGCGAATACCCGAGGTAGTCCTTCTTGAGGAGCCCGATCCCGTGCTCCGCCGAGATCGATCCACGGTATTTCCGGACGAGATCGAACATCATGTGATCGGCCTCGTGCGTCCGCGCGAGGAACGCCGCTTTCGCCAGCGCGTCGGGCTTCATCACGTTCACGTGCAGGTTCCCGTCGCCGATGTGCCCGAACAGCGCGATCTCCCAGCCCGGATAACGCGCCTCGAACACGCGCTCGAGCTCCGCGCAGAAGCCTTCGAGCTCCTGGATCGGCAAGGCGATGTCGTTCTTGTGGGGCATCCCGGTCGCGCTCAGGCTCTCGCTGATCGCCTCGCGCAGCGTCCAGATCGCTGCGGCCTCGCCCGCGTGTTGCGCGAGCGTCCCGTCCGTCACCACGCCTCGCTCGAACAGCGACCCGATCCACGCTTCGAGCGCGTCCGGCTCGGCCCGCTCCACTTCGAGCAGCACGTAATAATCGCTCGGCGTCGCGAGCGGCTCGCGCACGCTCCGGTGCCGCCGCACCCGCGCCATGCACTTTTCCGTGAAAAACTCGTACGCCGTGATCACGAACGGCCCCGTACGCGCCTCCCGGAAGAGCGAGAGCACGCCCGCGAGGTTTGGCACGGCGAACAGGAGCACGTCGAGCTTGCCGGGCAGCCGCGTCAACTTCAGCGTCGCCTCCGTGATGATCCCGAGCGTCCCCTCGCTCCCGATGAAGAGCTGCCGCAGATCGATCCCTGTGTTGTTTTTCTCCAGCGCGCCGCCGAGCTCGAGCACCTCGCCGTTCGCGAGCACCACTTCGAGCCCGAGCACCCACTGCCGCGTCAGCCCGTAACGGATCACCTTCACGCCGCCCGCGTTCGTGGCGATGTTCCCGCCCACCTGGCTCGATCCCTTCGATGCGAAGTCCACGGGCCAGGTCAGGCCGTGCGCGCCCACGTGCAGGTGCACATCCTCCGTCACCGCGCCGGCCTGCACGCGCACGGTCGTGCCGAGCACGTCCACCGCGTCCATCCGCCGCATCCGCGACAGCGACACCACGACCTCTCCCTTTGCCGCCACCGCGCCCGCCGCGAGCCCCGTCCGTCCACCCGAGGGCACGATCGGCACCTGAAATGCCGTACAAAGCTTCAGGAGGCGCGACACATCGTCCGTCGTGCGCGGCAACGCCACGGCTGCGGGGCGCGGCTCGTACACCTTCGTCCAGTCGCGGCCGAACGTGGCGAGATCGGAAGGATCAACCGAGAAGAAATCGGCTGGGAAATCGCGGGCGACGGCGGCGAGGAACCCTTCGGGCAGCGCGGTCATGGTCGCTCGATACAGCGCTCGCGTCCTCCCTGCAACCGGCAAGCGCCGCTTGACGTAGCGGGCCCGACGGCTACCACGAGCGCGATGAGTCGCTGGCTCGAACGTACCCACGTAGAGGACGCCTCGTCCGTGCTCCGGCGCGCCATCGCCGCCGGCTTTTTTCGCGAGGACACGCCGGCCGCGCTCTTCCACGACCTCGGCCGCGTCCGCGCGCGTCTTACCGAACTCGACGCGTGTTTCCCCGAGGGCACGCTGCATGCCGTCGCGGTCAAGGCGAACCCCCTCGTCGAGATCCTCCGCGCGCTCGTCGCGGCGGGCGCGGGCCTCGAAGCCGCCTCCTTCGAAGAAGTCCGCCTCGCGATGGCGGCCGATTGCCCGCCCTCCCGCATCGTCTTCGACTCGCCCGCGAAGACGAAGGACGAGCTCGCCTGGGCCCTCGCGCACGGCGTCCCGATCAACGTCGACAATTTCGAGGAGCTCGATCGCATTGCGTCGAGGATCGGACAAACCAAACCCGCACATATCGGCCTGCGCGTCAATCCCCAGGTCGGCGGGGGCTCGATCGCGCTCACCAGCGTCGCGACCCGCGCCTCGAAGTTTGGTGTCCCGATCGAACGCCGGGACGAGATCATCGCCGCGTTCGAGGCGCACCCCTTCCTGTGCGCGCTGCACGTGCACGTGGGCTCGCAAGGCATGCCGCTCGCAACCCTGGTCGAGGGCGTGCGACGTGTGGATTCGCTGCGGGCCGAGATCGAAGCGCGCACCTCGCCGGGCCGCGTCCACACCTTTGATCTCGGCGGCGGCCTCCCCGTCGCGTATCGGCCCGACGACACGCAGATTCCGCTCTCCGCGTACGTGAATGCATTGAAGGAAACCACCCCCGGGCTCTTCGCCGGCGGCCTCCGGCTCGTGACCGAGTTTGGCCGGGCCATTCACGCGACGGCCGGCTGGGCGGCGAGCCGCATCGAATACGTCAAGCAAGCCGGCGACGAGCGCCTCGCCGTGATCCACCTCGGCGCCGATCTCCTGGTCCGGCGCGCCTATCGCCCGGATGAATGGCACCACGAAATCGCGGTCCTCGACGCGGAAGGGCGGCCCAAGGGCGGCCCCACGGAGCCCGTCACGATCGTCGGTCCCCTCTGCTTCTCGGGCGACGTCCTCGCCCGAGGCCTCGCCCTCCCCCGCGTCGATCCGGGCGATTTCGTGGTCCTCCACGACGTCGGCGCCTACACGCTCGGCATGTGGTCGCGCCATTGCAGCCGCGGCCTGCCGCTCGTCCTCGGCTATGACGGAGAAACCCTCTCCGTCCTGAAAGACCGCGAAACGCCGGACGACGTCGTCGCCTTCTGGAGCCGCTCCCGCGAGCAACCCCCCGGAAGCGAACCGTAATCCCTCTCTATCGCCGCGTCCCCTGCGGAATCCTGTGCGGCCGATGCTCCTGCTTCACCCAGAGCCGCAGGTGCGACGCGCCTTCGGGGTCCTCCTCCACGATCTCGTAATCGGGCGGCATCTTCCCGCCGAACCCCTGGTACGTCACCACGCGCATCCCGGGCGGCGCGGCTTCGAGCGCGGCCTCGATCCGCGCCACGTCCTCCTGGAACCGCTCCAGCGAGAGCGGCACCGCTCCGTCCATCTGCCACGACGGCGCGACCAGGTTCTCCTCGAACGGGTTGTAGAAGTAGAGCGCGTCGAAATACGAAAAATCGATCTCCTCGATCGTCCCGTGCACGAGCCGCGCGTTCCTCGCGCCCACGGCCGCCATCACCTCGCGGCCCACGTCGACGAGCGCCCGCCTGTGCTCGATCCCCACGAAAATGCTCTCCGTGACGAGCGCGCCGACGAGGCAGAATTTCCCCACGCCTGCGCCCACGTCGAGCACGCGCGCCCGCCCCTCGGGCGCGCAGAGCTTGGCCGCGCGCACGGCGATGGAGACGGGCGTCCAGAATCGTGACGAGAGCTCGCGGACGTCTGCAGGATACAGCGTGTCCAGCGCCTCGTCGGTCACTGGCTCGCCGGCGCGGAGCGCCTCGATCGTTTCCCACTGGGACGCAGAGAGCACGAGGGTGCCTGGACGGTGATGCGGGAGAACGGCGCGCATGCGCGGTTCATCGGACGCGGGATCCGGGACCGGGAGCCCTCCGGAGAGGCGCTCGCGGCCGCTTTACCGGATGATGAGCTCCTGGATCCGTCCGCGCCCCGTGCCCTTGCAGTTGATGGCGCGCGAAGCGCCCACCGCGGCGAGCTCGAAGCCGTCCCCATAGAGCGAGTACACCTCGGGCGCCGACGAATTCGAGAGCAGGACGCGCACCCCGCGCTCCTTGAGCTCGCGCGCCACGTCGCGAAGCCTCTGCTGCTCGTGCATCCCGAACCCGCCGCTCGTGTACGACGTGAAGCTCGACGACGCCGAGAGCGGCACGTAAGGCGGATCGAAATACACGAAGTCGCCCGCCCGCGCCCGCGCAGCGACGTCCTCGAACGAAGCATGCCGGATCGAGGCGTGCTTCAGGGCCCGCGAGCAGGCACGGAGGTTCTCCGCGTCGCAGATCGTGGGGTTCTGGTAATCGCCGAACGGCACGTTGTACTGGTTTGCCCGGTTCACCCGGTAGAGCCCGTTGAATCCCGTGCGGTTCAGGTAAATGAACCAGGCGGCCACCTCCACGTCGGTCTTCGTGTCGATGTCGCTCGAGCGCAACTTCATGAAGAAATCGCGATCGTGCGGGTAGGACGCGAGCCTGTCGATCACGTCCTCGACGGCGTCGCGCACGCCGAGGTACGTGCGCACGAGCCGCTCGTTCGTATCGCTGAGCTCTGCGCGCTCGGGCATGAGGTGGAAGAAGAGCGCGCCGCCCCCGACGAAGGGCTCGTGGTACGTATTGAAGCGCGACGGAATGCGCGGCTCGAGCTCGTGGATGAGCTGCCGTTTTCCGCCGACCCACTTGATGAACGGTTTTGCCGTCCCCGGCTCGATTTCACGAATGTCCGGACGCGGCTTTCCACGGGCCTTGAGGGGCCCGGGGCGGACGGACGGAAGGGGAACTGCGGCCGGGGTGGAGAGCGGTCGAATCGCGCGCTCGAGCATGTGGATACCCCAGCACCTACAATGGGGAATCGCGCTCGGCAAAACTTTCGATCGAAGAAGTTCCGGACAAATTCTATCGCTGAAAACTTGTCCCGGATTCGTGCGCTGAAAACTTGTCCCTGAACAACCGATCGGGTCTCACGGGTTCAGGGCTTCGGAATGCGGAGCGTCTTCGATATCATCGCGCTGCCGCTCACCACGAAGAGCAATACGATCGGGTGCAGCTCCCACGGCCCGAGCGTGACGGCCCCGCCCGGCAGCGCCGCGCCGATATACCCGTGCGCCGAGAGCGCGCCGAAGAGCGCCACGAGCGCGAGGCTCGTCGGGATCGGCGTCCCCTCATAATACTTCACCTTCCCGCCCTCGTCGGCGAGCTGGCTTGCCGTCGCGTTGTACCGCGCGAGCCGGCTGATGCCGCAGGCCACGAAATACACGAGCGCGATCGCGTCCCAGCCCCCGCGCATCCCGAGCCCGAACGCGAGCGCGGCCGGGGCCACGCCGAACGACACGAGGTCCGCGAGCGAGTCGAGCTCTTGCCCGAGCATCGAGACCTCGCGCCGCGCCCGGGCCACGCGCCCATCGAGGAAGTCGCAGAACAGCGCGACCGGGAGCAGCCCAAAGGCGAGCCGGAGGAACGTAACGTCGCCCGAAGCCACGTACTTCATCGTCGCCAGCATCGACCCGGTGCCGGCAAAACCATTGCCGAGGGTCAAGAAATCCGCGATCTGGAAGTCACGAATCATCGAGAAGCGGCGGCGTCGAGGCTTCTTCATGGCAGCGCTGGCATCCATGGCACAACGTGGGCACGCGGCCAAGATCCCCCGCACGGTACCGCCCCGCGCCTTGACACCCCCCGTGTTTCCATCGGACCCTCGACGCCCTGGACGACGCCCGCCCGCCGAGGCGTTCCCGGTCCGCCATGGCCCCCACGACCCCGCGCCTGCTCCCCCGCCTCGCCCCGATCCTCGCCCTCCTCGTCGCCGCCGCATGCGACCCGCCCAAGACCGAACCCGCCGCCTCCGCTCCCGCTTCCGCTTCCGCGCGCGCCTCCGCTCCCGCGTCCGCATCCGCCGTCACCCCGGCCTCCGCCCCCGCCGCGCCTGCCTTCGGCCCCTTTGGTGAGCTCGTTCGCACCCTCTCCGAGCCGGGAGGCGACTTCATCTCGGACAACCTCATCTCGAACGAGACCTCGTACCTCCAGACGGCCGACGCGCTCGCGGCGCGGCCGGCGGGGGGCGTCTACGTCGGCGTCGGGCCGGAGCAGAATTTTACGTATCTCGCCCTCACCCGCCCGCGCCTCGCGTTCATCGTCGACATCCGCCGAGATAATCTCCTCCAGCACCTGTATTATCGATTCCTCTTCGAAGAAGCCGAGAGCCGCTCCCATTTCCTCGCCCTGCTCGTCGGGAGGCCCTACGACGCGGCCACGGCCCCGCCCACGACCGCGGACGTCGACGCCGTCCTGAAGCACGCCGAGACGAAAGCGCCGGATCCGAAGCTCTTCGCCACGACCGTCGATCGGGCCATGAAGCGCATGCAGGAGGCCTACGGCGTCACGCTCACGGACAAGGACAAACGCGCCCTCGCGCGGATGACGCAGGTCTTTTTCGACAAACAGCTCGATCTCCGGTTCGAGCTCAAAGAAACCTCCGGCCGCAAATACCCCTCGCTCCGCGAGCTGGTCGGCGCGGCGGATCCCGCAGGCAAGAAGCGCGGGTTCCTCGCGACGGACGAAACCTTCCGGTTCGTCCAGACGATGGAGCGCGAAGGCCGCGTCGTCCCCGTCGTCGGCGACTTCGCGGGCGACGGCGCATTCCCCGCCATCGCCGCGTTCCTCCAGAAAAACGACCTCCGCGTGAGCACGTTTTACGTATCGAACGTCGAGCAATACCTGCTCGAACCGCCCACGTGGTCGAAATGGATCCGGAACGTCGCCGCCCTCCCACGCACGGACGACGCGCTCTTCCTGCGTTGTTACCTCGACCAGGGCAAGAAGCACCCGAAGCAGATGGAAGGCCACCGCACGGCCACCGTGCTCGCCAAGATCGACGATTTCGTCACGCGCGAGCAGAAGGCCCCGACGCGATCGTGGTTCAAGATCGCGACCGAAGGCAACCTCGACTGAAACGAGAACGTGGGCGCGCGCGGGGCTCTGCCCCGCACCCCGGAAGGGGGCTGTCCGCCCCCTTCACCCCGGACCAGGCACGGCCTGGACCGAAAGCGTAGAAGCCGCGCGATGCGCGGTTTCTGAAGCCCGGCGTCTCGCGCTTGACGATCGGGCCTTATGCGCACCGCACCACATCATCTCTTGACATTCGGGGGGTTCCCGATTGAGATCCCCCCCGGAGGATTTTTCGTGCACAGATCTATGTTGTTGCAATTCGGATGGACGCTCGTCTGCGCCTCGCTGATCGGCGTCGCGGGATGCGGCCCGGCTGGCGGCGAGTCGAGCGGCAGCGGCGCCAACGGCCAGGGCGGCGACGCCGGGAGCGGCGGTAACGGGGGAAACAACCCTTCCGGGACCGGCGGGATGGGACAGGGCGGCGGGGGCGGCGGCGAGTGCACGGATCAATGCAGCGCAGGGCAGACCCAGTGCTCGAACACGCAGCTCCAGACGTGCGCGCTCCAGGCCAATGGCTGCTACGATTGGTCCACGCCGCAGAGCTGTCCCACCTTCCAGACGTGCTCCGGCGGGCAGTGCGCCTCGTCCTGCACCGATCAGTGCTCCGCGGGGGAGACGCAGTGTTCCGGGGCGAACGTCCAGTCCTGCGCGCTCCAGGCGAACGGCTGCTACGATTGGAACCCGGCGCAGGCATGTCCCACGTTCCAGACCTGCTCCGCCGGCCAGTGCGCGCTCGCGTGTACGGACACGTGCTCGAATGGCGGCACGCAATGCGCGAACGGACAGATCCAGACCTGCGGCCTGCAGGTCAATGGCTGCTATGACTGGAACCCCGCGCAGAACTGCCCGACGTTCCAGACCTGCAATGGCGGCCAGTGCGTCAGCTCGTGCAGCGATCAATGCATGGGCGGCGCGACGCAGTGCTCGGGTCCGCAGGTCCAGACGTGCGGGCTCCAGGCGAACGGCTGTTACGACTGGAACCCCGGCGCGAGCTGCCCCTCGGGCCAGGCCTGCGAGGCCGGAGCCTGCGCCTCCCAGTGCGACGACAAGTGCACGCAGGGACAAACCAAGTGCTCGGGGACGCAGGTGCAGTCCTGCGCCATGCAGCCGACCGGCTGCTACGACTGGGCCGCGCCGATGGCCTGCCCGTCGCCGCAGATCTGCCAGGGAAGCGCGTGCGCGTCGTCGACGTGCGTGCAGAACGATCTGCGCTGCAACGGCAACCTCCTCGAGGTCTGCAACGGCAGCAACCAGTGGCAAACCCAGCAGGTCTGCGCGCAGGCGTGCGACCCGGCGATGAAGGCCTGCACGGGTACGACCACCTGCGTGGCCGGCTCGCGGCGCTGCAACGGCCTGCAGACGCAGGTCTGCAACTCCACCGGCACCGCGTGGCTCACGGTCGAGACGTGCGCCATCGCCTGCGACAGCGGCAGCGGCCTCTGCGCCGGCTCGTGTGAGGCGGGCGAGAAGCGCTGCAATGGAAACACGCCCGAGACCTGCAACCCCACGGGCACCGCCTGGACGCAGGGGCAAACCTGCGGGACGTATTGCTTCAACGGTGACTGCGCGCAGCCGAGCCTGGTCATCGACGCCAACGCCAACGCCACGCTCAACGGCGAGCAGGTCTTCGCGGGCGACGTGACCATCATCAACTCGAGCGTGCTCACGGTCCCTTCGGGCAAGCTCGTGATCCGCGCGAAGAACTTCGTCCTCGACGCGAGCTCGCAGATCGTCGTGACCCCGACGGGCAACGATCCGCGCGGCAAGGGCGGCAACGGCGGCGCGAGTTCCTGCAACGCGCAGGGATATTGCACCGCCTCCGGCACGCTGCCCGCCGGCGGCGGCGGCTACGGCGTTGCGGGCGCCACCACCAGCGCGACGTTCAGCTGCTACTACAGCGGCACGCGGTACTGCAGCGTGTCGGCCCAGGGCGGCCCCGTCTACGCGATCGCCGATCAGGATCCGGCGACGGGCTCGAGCGGCGGCACCTGCACGAGCGGCACGCCGGGCCTGGGCGGCGGCATGCTCGTGATTTACGCCGAGAACATCACGATCGCGGGTCAAGTCACGGTGAACGGCCAGAGCGCGTCCGGCTGCGCCGGCGGCGGCTCCGGCGGCGGCGTCGTGCTGCGCGCGACGAACGATCTCAAATTCACGGGCTCCATCTCGACCGCGGGCGGCAACGGCGGCTCGAGCGGCGGCGGCAACGGCGGCAACGGCGCGGTCAAGCTGCTCTACGGTAACTCGAAGACGCTGACCGGCTCGGTCGTGGCCTCGAAGTTCGAGTCCTACATGGCGCCGTTCGACGTCTCGTCGTCCACGCACCCGAGCTCCAACCTCTGGTACAACGACGGGTATCCCTCCTTCGAGCTCGCGTGGAGCAAGCCGTTCACGGCCTCGGCTGGCTACTACTACAAGCTCAACACGGCCTACGGCTTCGTGCCGAATTCGTCGAACGCGAGCTACAAGCCGGAGGAGTCTGTCCTGTACACGCCGGCGGATCTCGCCGTCGGGACGAACTACTTCCACATCAGCACGCTCGGGCCGTTCGCCAACTTCGGCACCGTCGAGTCGCGCTTCGTGGTCAACATCAACGCGACCACGCCCACGGTGTCGTCGTCGAGCCACACGACCCCATCCACCTGGTACACGAACAACTCGCCGTACTTCGCGTGGACGCTGCCGAAGGCGGACGAGAACACGAAGAACTTCTACTGGGAGTTCGATCCGTACGCGACGACCATGCCGGATCACGACTCGAACACGATCCCCATGGATCTGACGAGCCCGCAGAACTCGAAGCAGATCCTCCTGCCCGGCAAGGCCAACGGCATCTGGTTCTTCCACCTGATCGCCGAAGACACGATGGGGAACCTGACGAAGAACGCCACGCACTTCCGCGTCCAGATCGGCACCGATCCGGGCAAGGGCAGCGTGTCGGGCACGGTCACCGACGCGATGACGGGCCAGTTCGTGTCGGGCGCGTCGATCACCCTGAACCGCGGCATGCACGACGGGACGACCAACGCGAGCGGCGGCTTCGCCTTCGCGAACGCGGTCTTCGCGCAGCAATACGAGGTGCGCGTGAGCAAGGCCGGATATCAGGACATGGTCAAGATGGTCACGGTCACCTCCGGACAAACCTCGACCGTGAACTTCGCGATCCAGCAGTAACCCAGATCGACCCACCCCTCCGCGGCCGGGACGAACCCGTCCCGGCCGCGCTCCCCTCCCTCGCCGGATCCCGTCAATTGCAGGTGAGCTGCGGCTGCACCGGCGTCGCTTTCAAAAGGACGGCCGTGCCATCGCCGATCTGCCCGGCGTCGTTGCGCCCCCATACGTAGATCAGGCCGTCGGCCGTGAGCGCGAAGCTGTGCTGCGCGTCGGGGCCCGCCGCGATGGTCTTGATCGCGGGCAGCCCGGTGACCTGCGCCGGCGTCGATCGTGACGATGTGCTGCCGTCGCCGAGCTGCCCGTTCTGGTTATCGCCCCAGGTCCATAACGTCCCGTCACTCCGAAGCGCCATGCTGTGCAAATCCCCTGCAGCGATGGCCACCACGTCGGAGAGCCCCTGCACCTGCACGGGCGTATTTCGCTGCGTCGTGGTGCCGTCGCCGAGCTGACCGTTCGTATTCTGGCCCCAGGCCCATACGGTCTTGTCGGACTTCAGCACCAGGTTATGCCCCTGCCCGGCTGCCACGGCCGCGGCCCCCGTCATGCCTTGCACCTGCACGGCCGTATTTCGTTGCATCGTGGTGCCGTCGCCGAGCTGGCCATACAGATTCGAGCCCCAAGCCCACGCCGAGCCGTCCGCCCGGAGCGCCACGTTGTGGAGCTGCCCGGCGGCGACGATGGCCACGTTGGAAAGATTCTGCACCTGAATGGGCGCCGTGCGATTGTTGACGCTCCCATCGCCGAGCTGACCGTTCGTGTTCTGCCCCCAAGCCCATACCGCGCCGGCCTTCGTGAGCGCCAGCGAATGGTACGAGCCCGCGGTGACGGAAATGATGTCGGCAATGTTCTGCACCAGCACCGGCGTATTCCGTTGCGTCGTGGTCCCATCGCCGAGCTGGCCATACAGGTTCGATCCCCAGGCCCGGACCGTGCCGTCGCTCTTGACCGACACGGCGTGGACACGACCCGCGGCGATCCGCAAGGCGCCCGTCAGCCCCTTGACCGGTACCGGCGTGGCCTGATTGTTCGTGCTCCCTTCGCCGAGCTGGCCCGAGGCGTTGCTGCCCCAGCCCATGACCGTGCCTTCGCCGCGCACCGCCAAGCTATGCCCGCGACCGCCGGCCACGTCGACGAGGCAAGGCCCCTTTTCGCACGTGGGCCCCGTATATCCGGGGGCACAAACGCATACGAAGGCGCCATCGGTGTTCGTGCAGGTCGCGTTTGCGCTACACGGGTTCGACGTGCACTCGTCGATGTCCTCGCATTTCGTGGGCTCGCCGCTGCACGTGAAGCCCTGCTCCGTCGAACACGTGGCCGAGCACCCGTCACCGTCCGCCGTATTGCCGTCGTCGCAGTCCTCGCCGCCGCCGACGATCCCATCCCCACATTCCTGGTTGCCCTCCCCTCCGGCCCCCCCCTCGCCAATCGTCCCGGAGGCCCGCGCGCAGCCCCCGCCCGATGCTCCGAGCACGCCCGAGAGAAGCGCCCCGCTCAGCAACGTGGCCAGCGCTGTCCAGCTCGTCATCGTTCGAATTTGGTCCACTGCTCGACTCCTCCCTCTGGATCTCGCCGCGTACCACGTCCATCTACCCGATTCCAGGAACCTTCAAAGCCCCAGCGCGAGCCCGCTCTTGTTGCGCGGCTCGGCGGCGCCCGTCCACACACCGCCCGGACCCCGCACGATCGACGGCGCGTCAGCGATCGCGTCCCACGCCTCGAATTTGTGCCCACGCGCGCCGAGCGCCCGCTGCACATCCTCCGGCAGCCCGCCTTCCTCGATGAAGATCTGATCGGGCAAATGTTGATGATGCACCCGCGGCGCGCCCACGGCCGCGGTCGCGCCCATTCCGTGATCGAGCACGTTCGTGATCACCGCGAGCGCCGCCGAGATGATCGTCGGCCCTCCGGCCGCGCCCGTCACGATCCGCACGGCCCCGTCCGGCCCCACCACGATCGTCGGCGTCATCGACGAGAGCATCCTTTTGCCCGGCGCGACCGCATTCGCCTCGCCCTGCACGAGGCCAAAGACGTTGGGCTTTCCGGGCTCGGTCGCAAAATCGTCCATCTCGTTGTTCAGGAGAAACCCGCCGCCCCGCACGACCACGGCCGAGCCGAGGGACGTATTGATCGTCGTCGTCAACGCCACGGCCGCTCCGCTGCGATCGACGATCGAAAAATGGGTCGTGTGTTTTTTCTCGTTCGCGCCCCCGCGCCCGGGCCCGACCTCGGACGAGGGCGTCGCGCGGGCCGGCTCGATCGAGGCACGCGCCTTCTCCATGGCCTCCGCCGAGAGAAACTCGCCCGTGGGGACCGGCACGAACGCAGGATCCCCGAGGAAATGGTTTCTCTTGGCGAACGCCCGCCGCGACGTCTCCACCGTCACGTGCAGCGCCTCCGGCGACAAAAAGCCCATCTTCCCGAGATCGTAGCCCCCGAGCACGCCAAGCGAGAATGCGAGCACGAGCCCGCCGGACGAGGGCGGCGGCATCGCGAACACCTTGTGCCCGCGATACTCCATCTCGACCGGCGTCCGCCAGACCGGCCGATAGGCCGCGAGATCCTCGGCCGACACGATCCCCCCGCCCGCCTCCATTTCCTCGACGAGGAGGTTTGCCGTCTCGCCCTCGTAAAACCCCGGCGCCCCGCGCTCCGCGATCCGCACGAGCACCTGCGCGAGCGCCGGGTTTTTCAGCACCGCCCCCACGCCGAGCGGCTTTCCCCCGGGCATGAACATCGCGGCCGAGGCCGGAAACCGGGCGATGTCCGCCGCGCGATCCCGGAGGATCTCGGCGAGCCCCTCGTCCACGACGAACCCCTCCTCCGCGAACCGGATCGCGGGCGCGACGAGCTCCTTCCACGGAAGTTTCCCGTACGTACGATGTGCCTCCCATAACCCGGCCACCGCCCCCGGCACCCCCGCGGCCAGGTGACCCACGAGCGACGCGTCGTTTTTCCCAAAGAACATTTCCCGCGTCACCTTCGCCGGCGCGGTCTCGCGGAAATCGAGCGCGCGCACCTCCCCTTGTTCCGCGCGTACGACCATGAATCCCCCGCCGCCGATGTTCCCCGCCTGCGGGAACACCACGGCGAGCGCGAATGCCACACCCACCGCCGCGTCCACGGCGCTCCCGCCCTTGCGGAGGATCTCCACGCCCACGCGCGTCGCGTCGGCCGCGTCGCTCGTGACCATGCCCTCCCGCCCCGACGCGGGCGCGGCGCGCAAATCGAAGCGCCACTTCGCAGGGACACGCGCGAGCGCGGGCACCACGGCAGGCGAGGACGCGACCGCCGGCACCTCCGGGGGTTTTGCGCCTTCGCCGCACGAAGCCGCGAGGATGGAGGAAACGAGGAAAGTAGCGCGGGCGAGGAGCCGGCGCGCGGCAGCGTTGGCGTTCACGGGCGCTACATACCACGCGCATGGCGAAGGCTCGCATCGATCCTACGATCGTCTTCATGCCGCCGCGCCCCTCGCGTAAGGATGGACAGGAACCGCGGAGGTCCTCCATGCGATCTTTCTTTTCGTCCATCACCCTCGCCACGCTCGCCTGCACCACCCTGCTCACCGCCTGCGGAGGCAATGGCGGCAAAGTCGAAAGCGGGAGCGGCGCCGGAAGCGGCAGCGGCGGCGAAGGCGGCACCGGCGGCGGCACCGGCGGCGCAGGCGGCAGCGGCGGCGCAGGCGGCGGCGGCAGCGCTCCGATGGGCTGCGAGCCGCCGAACGAGCTTGCCGACGTCTCCAGCCCGACCACCGTCGTCGGCACGGGGACGCCCGCGAGCTGCACCGAAGCGGCGCTCGACGCGGCGATCACGAGCGGCGGCGTCATCGTCTTCGATTGTGGCCCCGACCCGGTCACCATCGTCCTGAGCAAGGCGAAGACCATCCAAGCCGACACCGTCGTCGACGGCGGCGGCCGCGTCACCTTGAGCGGCGACCAAAAGACCCGCATTTTCGAGATGGACACGAAAAACTTCGAGGCCACGAGCCCCACCCTCACCGTGCAGCGCCTCACGCTCCGGGACGGCAAAGCCTCGGGCACGGCCATTCCGCTCGGCACCGACGTCGACGGCGGCGGCGGCGCCATCTACCACGTCGGCGGCAACGTCAGCGTCGTCGATTGCGTGTTTCTGGACAACGAGGCCGCGCTGGAGGGCCCGGACGTCGCGGGCGGCGCCATTTACAGCATCGGCCGCGGCACGCTCCGCGTGACGAGCAGCCGCTTTTCGGGCAACCGCGCCTCGAACGGCGGGGCCCTCGGCGCGCTCGGCGCAGCGATCCTCATCGCGGACAGCACCCTCGAAGAAAACCGGGCCACGGGCTACGGCGCCAACTCCGTCGAACCGAATGGCCAGCAGGTCGGCCGCGGCGGCAATGGCGGCGCGATCTGCATGGATGGGCAAGGGCGCACGCTCTCGATCTGCGGCACGCTCGTCCAGAACAACCAGGGCCGCGCCTACGGCGGCGCGCTCTTTCGCACCGGCTACGAGACCGAACCCACGATCATCGATCGTTCGACCTTCGACGGGAACTCCATCGTGGATCAGAACGACGCCCCGGGAATGCCGAGCAGCGCCGGCGGCCTCTACATCCAGGGCACGCACGTCACGATGACCGCGTCGACGGTCTCGAACAACCAATCCGAGGCCGTCGCGGGCCTCTGGATCCTCGGCCACGGCGCGACACCTGCCATTGCGGATCTCACGAACGTGACCCTCACGGGCAACACCACCTATCCCCGCGCTGATTTCACGACCCGTGGCATCGGCGGCGGCCTCTACATCGGCGACAAGACCAGCGGCAAGCTCACGAACTGCACCATCGTCGGGAACGCGGCCCAGTTCGCCTCGGGCATCGCCAACGTCTCGAACCTCGAGCTCCACAACACGATCCTCCACAACGACGCCGAGAACCCGTACACGCCCCTCAACTGCACCGGCAGCGCCTACGCGCAGCCGCCCGGCACCGGCACGAACAACCTGCAATGGCCCATCGGGATCAAAGACGACATGGATTGCACGCCGGGCATCTCCCGCGTGGATCCGCTCCTCGGCGACCTCGCCGACAACGGCGGCCCCACACGGACGATCGCGCCCCAGGCGGCGAGCCCCGCGATCGGCGCGGGCACCGATTGCCCGCCCACCGATCAACGGGGCAACCCCCGCAATCCAGCACAGTGCACGCTCGGCGCTTACGAACCCTGACCGATTCGATCACGCGCGCCCGCGGTCAACTCGCGTCGGCGCGGGCGACCGGGAGCCGGAAGCAGAACCGGCTCCCCCGCGGCGCGTCGTCGATCCAGCTCGTGCCGCCGTGCGCCTCGACGGCCATTTTGCAAAAGGCGAGCCCGAGCCCCCACCCGGTGCGGCCCTTCTCTTCGACCCGCACGTACCGGTCGAAAATGCACTGACGCATGTCGACCGGAACCCCGGGGCCCTCGTCGCAGATCGCGACCGTCACCCACGCGGCGTCCGCATGCGCCTCGATGCGCACCGTGCTCTTCATGGGGCTGTGACGAATCGCGTTGTCGACGAGGTTCTGCAGCGTGCGTCCGACGAGCTCTCGATCGGCCCAGAGCGCGCCCTCGGGCACCTCACACGACACCACGATCCCCTGCTCGCGTTTCTCGGCGAGCGGCAAGAGCTGCTCGCGAATCTCGGCGATGAGCCCGCCGAGATCCACGACGGCGTAACGCGGCACGAGCCTGCCCTCCTCGCTCTGGGCGATATCGAGCACGCTCGCCGCCGTGCGGACGATGCGCTCCGCCGAGGAAAACACGACGCCCCAGCGGCGCCGCTCCGCGGGCTCGAGGTCGGGGCTCCGGAGCTGCAAAGAAGCGGCGAGCACGATGGCGGCGGCGGGGCTCTTGAGATCGTGCACGACGAGCGCGCTCAGCGCCTCCTTTTGTCGCTGAAGCTCGAGCAGCGCCGCGTGCTCCTCGGCGAGCCTTTGGCTCTTCTCCTCGAGCTCGCGCGTCCGGTCCAGCACGCGTTTCTCCAGCTCGGCGTAGACCTCGACATTCTCCATCGCCACCGAGGTGCTATCGGCGAGCGCCTGGAGGAGCGCGAGCTCGCACGGCGTCGTGTGGTGCTGCGTCGCCCAGTAATTGCCGATGGCGCCGATGGGCGCCTTCGTCCGGATGGGCACCATGCACAGGCTCTTCACGAACGTCGGCCGATACGCGTCGAAAGGGATGCGCGGATCCTCGTAGATGTCCTCGATGGCGACGGCCTCGTGGTGAATCATCGACCAGCCGCTGATGCACGCGGTCATCGGGAATCGCCGGCCTTTCCAGAGCGGCTCGATGGCGTTCTCCTCCGCGTAGTAGCAGAGGTCGCCGTCGCGCAGGACGAACGTCGCGCCGTCGGCGCCGGTCAGCTCCCGGGCCGCCTTCCGCACGACCTCCATCAGGGCCGGCATGTCGCGCACGAGCGATAGATCCTGGACGACGCCGACGAGAGAGACAGGCGAAGGCTCCCCCCCCTCCGTCCGCGTGTATTCCCCGAGGCGCGCAGGCTCGACCAGACTGCTAGCAGCAGCCGTCATCTTTATTTGATACGGCAGAGCCAAGGCCGTGACAAGCTTACGTTCGGGCACATCGTTCGATTCGGACCAGCCCCGGTCCACCCGCAAGAGAACGAGGACGCCTGCCTGCCGGGCGAACGGCCCCTCGCCTTTCGCTGCCTCCTCACCTCACCGCCGAAGGACGATCCAGGTCCCCGGCGCGTTCGGGCGCGCGTCCGCGCTCGACCAGCCGTCGGGGACGGGCGGGTCGGTCCAGGCAAACACGATCGACGCGTCCTCGGGCGAGAGGTTGATGCAGCCGCCGCTCTTCGGGCTGCCGCCCACGCCCCCCCGCATCCTCGCCATACCCTCCTCGAACGACTCCCCCGCCCCGCGCGCGAGGAGACTCGGCGAGGCCGTCATGACGGTGCAACAGGCGCTGTAACGATGCCGCGTCAGTTGTTGCGCGCGAGTGACAGGCCGCGCGGATGGAACTCGATTTTGCCCGCTCAGCGAGGCCCTGAACCCTGTCGGGCGGGTCGGCACGGCCATTGCGATACCGATCAAACGTCGGCGCCCCGCGCGGCAGGTAGCTCGCGGCCACCGCCATCACGCCCGATCGCAATAAGGAGCATCGCCATCATGAAGACGAGCCTCGAACACAAGCGCAATTGGTTCTTCGCAACCGCCTTCCTCGCCGCGGCCCTCCTGTATCCGGTCCTCACGGCGGAGGCGAGCGAGGGGGTATCGGCCCAAAGCCAGGACGCCGTGGAGCAAGCGGAGCAGCTCGTCGGCTATCAGACAGCACCCGAAGCGACGCCGATGCAGTCGGGGGTCATCAAGTGCTGCAAGGACACCAATGGTGACGGGACCCCCGATACTTGCGTGTGGCTGCCCAGCACCGGCCATTGCGGTGAGAACGGCGGCGAATACCACAGGGCTTTGTGCCCGAGCGAGGATTCCCACCCGTCGCGTTGCCAGTTTATGTAATGCCACTCGCCGCGTGATCTCGCCGAGCGCCTAGCAGAGCTCGCCGCGCGTGCAGCGAGCCAGCATGGCCGTCCGAGAGCAGGGGGCGCCTTGTGTTGCACGCACCACACCGCGGCCAAGCTCCAGCGCCCGAAGCCCCTCGACCTAAACCCTTCCTCAACAGCGGTACACAATCAGATCCTGGTTGCCGCTCCCGCGCCCGCTCCCGCTCCCGCGCCCGCGTCAGGCACGGGCGCGTGCCTTGGGGCCGCCGCAGCCGGCCGCAAGCGCGAAGAGGAGCGTGAGGCGGGGTCGGATCAATGCGAGGCGAGGATCTCCGCGATGCTCGCGTACCGGCTCGGCGCGCGCGTGCCGTAGTGCAGGAGCCCGCCGCCGGCCGTCATCCACGACTCGTCGAAGCGACCGTCGGGGGACTGGATCCGCACCAGGTGATCGCCGTTGTCGAACGCCCAGTGCCGGCCGTGCGGATCGAAGTGATCGATGAGCGCGCCCTGGCGTGTGCGGATGTGGAACTGATCCGACGGGATGTCCCACGTCCGGTCCACGACGAACTCGTAGATCTGCCAGATGTTGCCCGAGGGCAGCACGCCCCAGTCCGTGTTCAGGCCCGCGTCGTTCGGCAGGCCGAAGACCCGGTAGTCGCCGAAGCGCCGCGCCGCGTCCCAGAGATCGCCGTTGCGGCTCGCGTCGTGGTGCAGCGTGATCATCGACTTGCGCACGAGGCCAAAGCCTTTCGTGTCCGTAGAGTCGTCGTACGTGCGCCGGAAGATGTGCTCACAGAGCTGATCGGCGCCCGCCGAGAAGCCCACCGTGAGCAGGCCACGCGCCTTGCGCTCGTGCAGGATCCGCCCGAACAGCCCCGGCTCGCCGTTGAAGCGCGCGCCGAGCTCCTTGTAGCGGTGCAGCCCCGTCACACTGTGACCACCGCCGAGGATCACGACCTCCGACGACCACAGGGAATGCCAGAACGTCTCGACGTCCTCGCGGCGCAGGCCGCTGTTCCAGTAAAACGGCAGGTACTCGAGGCCAAACCGATCGTAGAAGCTGAAGAAATACCGGAAGTTGCCCCAGGCGAACTCCTGGCGTTCGTACTCGCTCCCGTTCTGCGGGGTCTCGGACATCGGAAGGAACAGGATCCGCCTGTTGTCCTCGCCGCGCAGCGCGCGCTGCACGATGAAGTGATCGTGGATCAGGTCGGAGCGGTCGTGCGAGCTGTAGACGAGCGAGGTGCCTTTCATGATCGGGGCAGAGTAGAGTCCCGGAAGGCGCCGTTCGTCAAGGCGATCGTGACGGAACGTGATCAGTCCATGAAGAGCATCAAGGAGAGCGCGGAGAGGCGCTCGGCGTCGCTCCATGTGGACAAGCCGCGGCCGACCTGCAGCTCCACCTCCTCCGGCTGCCAGCGCCCGTCACAACGCTTGCGCCCCACGTAGACCGGCCCACGGCGCCCGAGGTCGAGCTCACACGGCCCGAGCACCACACGCGCGCGCTCGTCGCTCAGCGCGACCTCCACGTTCCTCCCGTAGACGAGCCCGCGCGCCGTCACCACGCGCTCTTCGCGCGCGATGGCGAGCTCGAACGGCAACG
Source organism: Polyangium sorediatum (assembly GCF_029946465.1). Classification (NCBI taxonomy): domain Bacteria; kingdom Pseudomonadati; phylum Myxococcota; order Polyangiales; family Polyangiaceae; genus Polyangium; species Polyangium sorediatum. The sequence goes on along the minus strand of NZ_JARZHI010000021.1, from coordinate 127,366 downwards.
ACGACGCGAGCCCGCGCACGCGATCGCCCTCGATGCGCATGTCGACGAGCCGACCGTAGACGCGCCCGCGCAGCGCGTGATCGTCGGCGTCGGTGTAGCGGCCGAGGTTCACGTCGAGCCCGAGCACCCCGCCCGCGTTCACCTGACCGCCGATGACCTCGCGGCCATGGCTGAAGACGGCGAAACGATTGTAGTCCCGGGGTTCGTCGTAGAGCTCCTCTTGCGAGGGGAAGTTCGACGGAACCGCACACCCCAGGGGAACGACGAGCGCGAAAAGCGACAACATCCACGTTCGCACGAGCACCTCCCTCGGCCGGTTACGCTCGGGCAAGCCGAGCTACAGCCCGGCGATTCTGCCACGGGATGCAGCCCTTGAAAACCCTCGCGACGCGTGAGCATCATGCGCGCCGATGAAGCACTCGCGCCCCTCCCCTCTCGCCGTTCTGCCCGTGCTCCTCGCCGCCTGCGCCGGCGCGCCGCCGGCCCCGCCCGAAGACGGCGAGGGCGCGCCCCCGCCCCCGCCCGCGACGGCGACCGCCGAGGTCAAACCCGACGCGCCCGCGAACAAGGCCGCGTTCCCCTACCCGAAGACGCGCAAGGTCGACGCGGCGGACACGTTCTTCGGCGTGAAGGTGGCCGATCCGTACCGGTGGCTCGAAGACGAACGTTCGCCCGAGGTGCAAGCGTGGGTGAAGGCCCAGGACGAGCTCGCGCGCGCCGAGCTCGCGAAGCTGCCGAAGCGCGAGGCGCTCGCCGAAAAACTCCGCGCGCTCTCGTACCTCGAATTCGTGAGCCCGCCGCTCCGCCGCGGAAAACGTTCGTTCTGGTCGCACCGGCCCGCCGACAAGGAGAAGAGCACGATCTACTGGCGCGAGGGCGAGAAGGGAGAGCAACGTGTCCTCATCGACGTCGCCTCGCTCAGCGCCGATGGCTCGACGTCGCTCGGCGCGTGGGTGCCCTCGTACGACGGCAAATGGGTCGCGTACATCGCGCACCCGAACAACGCGGACGCGGGGGAGCTCCGCGTGCGTGAGGTCGCGACGGGCAAGGACAGCACGATCGACACGATCCCGGGCGCCGAATACGCCCACCCGCTCTGGACGCCGAAGGGCGACGGGTTTTACTACGTCTCGATCCCGGTGGATTCGAAGATCCCGGCCTCCGAGCTGCCGGGGTACTCCGAGGTGCGCTTCCACAGCCTCGGCAAGAAGGCGGACACGGACACGGTCGTGCTGCCGAAGAACGGCGATCCCGAGACCGAGCTCGAAGCGCGGCTCTCGCGCGACGGCCATTTCCTCGTGGTCAACGTCCTGCACGGCGGCAACGTGAGCGGCATCAAGTTCCTCGACCTGCGCAAGAAGGGCGCGGCCTGGGTCGATCTCGTGAAGGGCTACGAGGGCTCGATGAACGCCTTCGCCTACAAGAACGTGATTTACCTCCGCACCACGGAGGGCTCGCCGCGCGGGCGCATCTTTGCCATCGATCCGGCCAAACCTGCGCGGGATCAGTGGAAGGAGATCGTGCCCGAGTCGAAGGACGCGGTGCTCCAGGAGGCGTCGATCGTCGGCGGCCACCTCGCGCTCGACTACCTGCGCAAGGCGTCGAGCGAGATCGAGGTCTGGACCACGGCGGGCAAGAAGGTGCACGCGATCAAGCTGCCCGGCATCGGCACGACGAGTGGCCTCCTCGGCGAGCCGGACGAGGATCGCGCCTACTACGTGTTCACCTCGTTCACCTACCCGACCTCGATCTTCGAGGCGAGCATCAAGACCGGCGAGAGCAAGCTCTGGTACGCGCTCAAAGCGCCCGTCGATCCGGCGCCGTACGGGGTCGAGCAGGTCTTCTACCCGTCGAAGGACGGCACGCAGGTCTCGATGTTCGTCGTCCGCAAGAAGGACGCCCCGAAAAACGGCACGACGCCCTTCCTCCTCACGGGCTACGGCGGCTTCAACATCAGCAAGACGCCGGCCTTCTCGCCCATGCTCTACACGTGGCTGGAGAACGGCGGCGGCCTCGCCTTGCCGAACCTGCGCGGCGGCGCGGAATACGGCGAGGAATGGCACCGCGGCGGGATGCTGACGAAAAAGCAAAACGTGTTCGACGATTTCATCGCCGCGGCCGAGTGGCTGGTGAAGGAAAAGCTCACCGCGACCGATCGCCTCGTCGTGTATGGTGGTTCAAACGGCGGTCTGCTCGTCGGCGCCGTGGCGAACCAGCGGCCGGACCTCTTCAGCGCCGTGCTTTGCGCGGTGCCCGTGCTCGACATGATCCGGTATCCGCTCTTCGGCGACGGGAAGACGTGGGTCTCCGAGTATGGATCGCCCAAAGAGGAGAGCCTCTTCAAGGCGCTCTATGCGTATTCGCCGTACCACAACGTCAAGCCCGGGGCGAAGTACCCGGCGTTCTTGATGTTGTCGGCGGACGCGGATGATCGCGTGCATCCGCTGCACGCGTGGAAGACGACGGCGGCGCTGCAGGCGGCGCAGGCGGGGGATCCGCCGGTCCTGATGCGCGTGGAGAAACATTCGGGGCACGGCGGCGCGGATATGGTGAAGAGCCGCGTGGAGCAGGCCGTCGATATGCTCGCGTTCGCGTTCGGGCACGTGGCGCACTGAGAGAGGCGGCAGCGGCGACGGTTGCCGCTGCTGCGTCATCCCTTCAGCAAATTCTCGGTCGCGCCGAGGAGCTCGACGTCCGTCGGGACCGGCTCGACGCCGGTCGTGCCGTACCGCTGCGCGAGGACGCGAGCCTGCGCGTCTTCGCGTTCCGCGACTTCGACAATCACGGCATCGTACGAAAGACCGTAGTTGCGCCGAAGCTCGGCGTTGTAGGCGAGGGCGTATCGCGCCGCGTCGAGGGTGCGGACGAACCCGCGCGCATGGTCCACGAGGCGCTCGTACTCGCCTTCGACTTCGAGGAACCGAACGAGCTTCGTATCGGGCGCACCGGGGGCCTCCATCATGACGAACGGATACGTCTGCGCCGACGGTTCGGAGGTCGCCCTCGCGTGGTCGAGGGCGCGAGCCGCCAGATGCTCCAATGGATGGTTTCTTTCGAGGGGAACGGGCGCTGCGAACTCGTCACGCAACGCGCCCTTGAGCACGAGGCTCGGCTTGAACGAGAGGCGTCGCTTTCCCCCCTTCTTCTCGATGCGAAGCTCTCCGAGCCCGGACACCTTGACGACATTCTTGCTCGAAAGTGCGGCGACGAGATGCGCGTGGAGCTTGGGACAGGAAACGGTCGGGCATCCCCGTGTCCCCTCTCCCGCCTCGGCCGAGCGGGGCGCCGAGGCATCGTCGACAGCGTCGAGCGTGACCGCCTCCAGGAGTGCCTTCGACGGAACGAAGCGCGGATCGAGCCGCCGCGGTACGAAAAGGGGCCGACCGCTGCTCGGCACCACGGAGATGTGGGGGGGAGCCTCGACGCACGCGAAGGAGCCGAAGCTCGTTTCCACCCTGCCCGACGGCCGCCGGAGCGACGCCGCGAGCATTCCGCATAATTCGTTCAGCTCCTGGGCGATGTCGGGTTTCACGAGGGCCTCCCGGTCGGGTCCCAACGTAGCGCATCGTAGCCCGCCTGCGGGCAACGGAGGGTTCGCGTCCACGCGAACGACGAGGGCGACGACACGAGTGGAGGTTCGCGTCCACGCGAACGACGAAGGCGACGACGCGAGTGGGGGGTCGCGTCCACGCGAACGACGAGGGCGAAGGCGCGAGCGGGGGTTCGTGTCCACGCGAACGACGAGGGCGACGACACGAGCGGGGGTTCGCGTCCACGCGAGCGCCGAAGGTGAAGGCACGAGCGGGGTTCGTGTCCACGCGAGCGCCGAAGGCGAAGGCACGAGTGGGGGTTCGTGTCCACGCGAACGACGAGGGCGAAGGCGCGAGGGAAGGTTCGCGTCCACGCGAACGACGAGGGCGAAGGCGCGAGCGGAGGCTCGCGTCCACGCGAGCGCCGAGGGCGAAGGCGCGGTGGAGGGACCGCTCGGACGTGGTCACCGTGGGCTACGATGGGGTGGAGGGACCGCTCCGCGCTTCTGCGCGCTGCTCGTCGACCCCGCGCCTCCGCACACGGTGTACCTCGATGGCTTCGCGACCGCCGAGGGGCGCTTCGTCGCGGCGATTTGACCAAACCGTGGCCTCCAGCGGAGCATAACGATCGAAGTCGGACACGGGTTTGGCCATGCAATACCCATCGGCCACGCGCGTGCCCTTTTTGCCCGTTGCTCCCGGCCGCCCGCTGGGGCATAGGCCGCGCCCATGGGCGCCTTCTTCACCAACGTGCATGTCCGCCTCCCCCAGGGGACCTCACTCGAGCCGCTCCGCGCCGCGCTGATCGCCGCCGCCGAGGAAGAGGGCGCGGAGCTCTGCGCCGAGGGCGCGGAGCCGGACCGGACCGTGCTGATCCTCGGGCCGAACAAACAGGGCTGGGTGTCCCTTTACGACGAGCGCACCGAGGGCCAGGACCAGGCGCGGCTCGACGATCTCGCCGCGCTGACCTCGCGCGCACTCGACGCGCCCGCCCTCACCGTGCTCGTGCACGACAGCGACGTGCTTTGTATGGACCTCTTCGACAAGGGCGCCTGCGTCGACCGATACAATAGCCATCCGAGTTATTTCGGCGAGGAGGCCGACGCGGGGGACGCCGAGGATCTTTCGGGACACCCGGAGCGGTGGGTGAAGGGCTTCGGCCTGGCCCTCTCGGCCGCGGAGCTCCGCGCCATCTGGAGCGGCAAGGAGCTCTTCGCGGAGGTCACGCTCGCCGAGACGGCGCGCGCTCTGGGTGCACCACCAGAGCAAATGGGCGTGGGGTACCGGTATCTGGACGAGCAGACCCGGGCGAAGGCGACGGCGCTTCGCTTCCGGCTGCGCGAGCGGCCGGGGTACGAGGCCGCCGCCGCGGGGCCGACGGTGCTCGTGGCGCAGACGGTCGGGGAGAACGTGCCGGCGAGGTTCGCGGTGGGCGACGAAGTGCGCGTATCGCTGACCACGCACAACCAGGGCGGGCCGTCGCAAGGATTGCTGGTGGCGGCCTGGGGCGAGGCGATCACGCAGGGTCTCGTGAAGGTGGAGCACTTCGAGGTGCTCGTTGGTGATGTGCGCGCGGGCGCGCAGCACGAGATGGTGGCGCCCTCGGCGCGCGAGCACCAGGGCAGCACGGTGGTGGTGGCCGAGCTGAAGGAGGCCGTCTTGCCTGCGGGCGTGCCCGGGGGCTTTCATGCAATGGCGCCCGGCGGGGACTGGCAGCGCGCCTTCACGGCCATGCAACGGGCGCAGGTGCACGTGAACGTGGTGGGCCGGGTGGTCTCCGCGGGAGCGGCGGCGCTCCACGTGGGATTGGTGCCGCTCGCGCATCGCGAGGGGCAAACGTCGATCACCTACGAGCTGACCCTGGACGCGCCTCTCTGGCGTCCGCTGCGCGCAGCGCCGGAAACACCCTCGCAACTGCTCCTGCCGCTCTCGATGGGGCAGCTCTTGGTGGCATTCGTGGTCTTCCCCGACCGCAGCGAGGCCGTCGCCCAGCACGCGGCGCAGGCGTTCGAGAAGCTCGCGACGCTGGCGGCGAAAGCGTCGGCCTTCGATACCACCATGTTCCTCGCCAAAGCGGGCCGCCGTCCCGATACGAAGTCAGCGCCGGGCAATGGTTTTTTCAAGGGCGCGCGCTGGCGGGCGCTCGTCCAGGGAATGCGCGAGGAGCAGGTCGTCACGGTCCAAGCGCAAGAGGACATACACGCGCGCATGGCCCAGGCGGCGGCCACGGGCTTGATGCCCATGCCAGGGCTCGGGGTCTCGTTCGGCGGCTCGATCCTGCCGCAAGAGGAGCCGGAGACCACGGTGCTCAGCCTGTGGGTGAACGTCACGGAGCTCGCCGAGGCGCAAGGTTCCGCGGCACGGGCGCACCTCGTCGAGGTGGTGGAGGGCGCCGTGGAGCGGCTGGGCGCGCTGCAAGGGTTTCTCGCGCGCTGGGGGACGGCGCCGTCGAACAGCCTGGATACGACGCCGTACGAGGTGGCGTGTGGCATTCACCACGGCACGCTGCGCCCGAGCAGGGCCTCGCGCTGGCTGCGCGCGGTGGGGAGCGAGGTGACGTGGATCGGGGCGCCGCTGCTCGCGCATCTGGACGCGGCGTCCCGGGAGAGGCTCGCGCAGGTGGCGGACGTCCGCGCGGGGACAGAATGGCTGCGCGTGGAGGCGCGGCCGGGGGAATCGCTGACGGAGATCGAGCGGGCGCTCGCGGCGTTGCTCCCGGAGCGTTGAGGAAGCCGTGCGGCCGTGGCGTCGGGGGGACGACGCACCGACGGCGCGCGCGGATCAAAAAACGCACGGCTGTGCAAAAAGCGCAACCTTCCGGTTCGACCTTGGCGATGGCCGTCGCGAGCGCGTGTGCACTTCGGCTAGGATGCGCGCACCAATGACATCCTCCTCTTCCATTTCCATGAATGCAGCCACGTTGAAGGTGGTCGGGCGGCTCGGCTGCTGGGCCCTCGGCCTCGGGGTGATGCTCGGGTCGACGGGGTGCGAGATCATCGCCCGCATCGATCGCAGCGAGATCGATCAAGGCACCAGCGGCACGAGCGCGGTCTGCGGCGACGGCGCCCTCGCCGCGCCGGAGGCCTGCGACGACGGCAACAAGGCGAGCGACGATGGCTGCTCCAGCGACTGCAAGGTCGAGAGCGGCTGGACCTGCACCGAGCAGCCGAGCACGTGCACGAACGTCGACGACTGCGCCCCGAACCCCTGCCAGAACGGCGGCACCTGCACCGACGGCGTCGACAGCTACACGTGCCAGTGCGCGCCCGGCTTCACCGGGACGAACTGCGAGACGAACGTCGACGGCTGCACCCCGAACCCCTGCCAGAACGGCGGGACGTGCACCGACAGCGCCGACGGCTACACGTGCGCGTGCGCGCCCGGCTTCACCGGGGCGAACTGCGAGACGAACGTCGACGACTGCACGCCCAACCCGTGCGAGAACGGCGGCACCTGCACCGACGGCGTCGACGGCTACACGTGCCAGTGCGCGCCCGACTTCACCGGGCCGAACTGCGAGACGAACGTCGACGGCTGCACCCCGAACCCCTGCCAGAACGGCGGGACGTGCACCGACAGCGTCGACGGGTACACGTGCCAGTGCCCGACCGGCTTCACCGGGACGAACTGCGAGACGAACGTCGACGACTGCGCTTCTGACCCCTGCCTGAATGGCGGCACCTGCACCGACGGCGTCGACGCCTACACGTGCCAGTGCGCGACCGGCTTCACCGGACCGAACTGCGAGACGAACGTCGACGACTGCACCCCGAACCCCTGCCAGAACGGCGGGACGTGCACCGACAGCGTCGGCGGTTACACGTGCCAGTGCCCGACCGGCTTCACCGGGGCGAGCTGCGAGACGAACGTCGACGACTGCGCCCCCAACCCCTGCCAGAACGGCGGCACCTGCACCGACGGCATCAACAGCTACACGTGCCAGTGCGCGGCGGGCTTCACGGGGACGCTCTGCGAGACGAACATCGACGACTGCACCCCGAACCCCTGCCAGAACGGCGGCACCTGCACCGACGGCATCAACAGCTACACGTGCCAATGCGAGCCCGGCTTCTCCGGGGCGAGCTGCGAGACGAACATCGACGACTGCGCGCCGAACCCCTGCCAGAACGGCGGCACCTGCACGGACGGCATCAACGGCTACACGTGCCAATGCGCGCCCACGTACGCGGGGACCAACTGCGAGGCGTGCGCCGGCACCCTCGCGAACTGCAATGGGCTCGCGTCCGACGGCTGCGAGGCGAACCTCCAGAGCAGCGTCGACCACTGCAACGCGTGCAACCTCGCGTGCTCGATGGGCGACATCTGCTCGAATGGCGCGTGCCAGACGCCGCCCACCGGCCAGGTCCCCGGCACGCCGATCGACGTCCCGGCGACGCACACGCCGCTGGCGCCGGCCATCGCCGATGTGAACGGCGACGGCAAGCTCGACATCCTCGTGGCCAACGCCGAATCCGGATCGACGAGCACCCCTTCCGGCTCGGTCTCCGTTTTCTTCGGCAATGGCGACGCGACCGTCCAGGCGGAGGTCAATTATGCGGGCGCGCCGCTCTCCAGCAACGCGGTCGTGGCGGCGGACGTGGACGGCGACGGGTGGCTCGACGCCATCACCGTCGATGGCCAGACCAACCTGCCCGCCACGAACGGGAACATCAGCGTCTACCGCAACCTGGGCGCGAGCGCGCCCGGGACCTTCGGCACGATGACGAGCTTCACCACCGGCGCCCCGGGCTCGGTGCACCTCTGCGCCGGGGACTTCGACGGTGATGGGTCGGTCGACATCGCCACCACCAGCGTCGTCTCGAACCAGGTGAGCGTGATGTTCGGCGACGGCGCGGGCAGCTTCGACGCGCCCGTGCTCATCTCCATCCTCTCCACCGGCGGCGTCCAGTCGACCATTGCCTGTCGTGATCTGAGCGGCGACGGCCACCCCGATATCGTGGTGACGAGCCCGAGCTCCGCGCGCCTCTCGATCCTCATCAACCAGGGCGACGGCTCGTTCGCGGCCCCGGTCGCCTACACGAACGCGGCGAATGGCCAGACGGCTGGCATCGCCTTCGGCGACGCCGATGGAGACGGCACGCTCGACATCCTCGCGAACGGCGCGGCCGGCCGGTTCCTCTTTTTCTTCAAGGGGAATGGCGATGGCACCGTCGCGAGCGGCGTTTCGTCCACCGTCTCGCCCACTGCGATCGCCAACTCGGCGCTCGGGGTCGTGGCCAGTGACTTCAACGGCGACGGCAAGCTCGACGCCTACGTCCTGGCCACCACATCCGCGGGCGGCGTCCGCCCGATGACCGGCAACGGGAACGGGACCTTCGCCGCGGGCGACTTCGTCGCGACCGGCGCGTCGCCCGGCCTCAACGCCATTGCCGTCGCGGATCTGGATGGGGATGGATACGACGATCTCATCCTGACGAACAAGGGATCCGCCACCCTCACCGTGATCCCGAACGGACTCTGAGAGGGCGTTCCACGGGCGGCGCGAGGCATCCCTCGCCTCGCGCCGCAGCCTGGGGAACATCCTCGGAGATGTCAGCGGCGACGGCGGCGAAGAAGGAAGCCGAGACCGACGAGCGCGAGCCATCCGGGAGTCCCCGAGGAGCGCGGGTCGACCGCGCATTGCACGCCCCCGCCACCGGGAGGCGTACCTGCGCCGCTGCTGCTGCTGCTGCTGCTGCCGCTGCTGCTGCTGCCGCTGCCGCTGCTGCTGCTGCTGCTGCTGCCGCTTCCGCCGCCGCCTGCTCCACCTGCTCCACCTGCGCCGCCTGCGCCGCCTGCGCCGCCTGCTCCACCCGCGCCGCCTGCTCCACCCGCGCCGCCGGCTCCACCCGCGCCGCCGGCTCCACCGGCTCCACTCCCACGGCCATCCACGCACACGCCGTCCGTGCAATCACCGCTCGCGCATTCATCGCCGATGACACATGCAGCGCCGAGCGCGGCATTGCCGAGCGGGTAGAGCTCCACGTTCGTCCAAATGGGTCCGCTGAACGCGTGCAACTGTCCGCCGGCCACAACCAAACCGTGCCCCGGCACGAACGTGGCCGTGTGTCGCCAGCGGTTCACGGCCATGGGCGGGAGCAACGTCCAGGTCCCCGTCGTGGGATCATACACCTCCGCGGACGTGAGCGCCGTGCCGCCACCGAGGCCGCCGGTGACCATCACGCGCCCGCTCGGGAGCGACGTCATCGTATGCCCCCACCTCGCCTCGTTCATGGGCGCGATCTCGACCCACGTATTCGCGGCCGGATCATAGACCTCTGCCGCCGCGGTGGGCGGAAAGCCTCCCGCGACGAGCACGTTGCCGGACGGCAAGAGCGCGGCCGCGTGCCGGTAGCGGGCCGCGTGCATGGGCGAAACGAGGGTCCACGTATCGGTCGTGGGGTCGTACACCTCCGCCTCGGCCCGGGGCCACTGAATCTCGTCGCCCTCTTCCGTCGGGCCCCACGCCCGGCCGCCCGCGACGAGCACGCGCCCGGAAGGCAACGTCGTCGCCGTATGGCTGGCGCGGCGTTGATGCAGGCTTCGAACGAGGAGCGTTTGGCCCATGCGATCATAACGTCTCGAGGTACCCGACGTGTTGAAGTCCATCACTCCGCCCGTGGAGAGCACATTGCCGTCCGGGAGCGCGGTGAGTGTCATATCGTCGTCAAAAGAGGGGAGCTGGGGTTCTGCGATCCAGGTGTCGCTCACGGGGTCATACGTGTAGGCCTGCTCGATGTCGCAGACGATCCACAGGCCATCTGGGAGCAGAGCCCCTGTCACGAAACGCATGGTGGGCGCGGGATTTCGCGGCGTCCACGTACCGGTGGCCAGATCGAGCGCCTCGAACAAGGAGGGCCCGCCCACGGCGACCACGCCAATGCCCGGAAAAAATTCCGCCGCATGGCCGTGGCGTGCCACGCCCATGTCCGGCAGGCCCTGCCAGGACGGAGCCGCGAGCGCAGAGGACGAAACGAGCGAAAGGCAAAGGGGCGCGATGCAAGCAATGAAGGGTTTACGAAGGTGCATGGATCTCCCCATGGGGGTCGAGATACGCCCCCATTCCCGGGACGGGACGACGGGGGGCCACCGTGCATGGTCTGCGTGAGGACGTCAACACGAGAGCAAGCAAAAGCCCCTTGCCTTCCCCCCAGATCCCTGCTGCTCTCGCCGCCCATGCCCGGCCGCACCTTCGCCATTGGCGACATTCACGGCGACCTCGACGCGCTCCTGCGCCTCCTCGGCACCCTGCCTCCGCTCGACGCCGCCGACACCCTCGTCTTCGTCGGCGATTACCTCGATCGAGGTCCCCGCTCGGCCGACGTCGTCGCTCTCCTCCGCGCCCTCCCCTCGCAGACGCCCGCGAAGGTCGTCCTCCTCCGCGGCAATCACGAAGACGGCTGGCTCCGCGTCCTCGAGCGCGGCTGGCCCGAATTCGTCATTCCCCCGCAAAACGGCTGCCTCCCCACCCTCCGCTCCTTCCTCGGCCGACCCCAACCGGCCGAAGGCGAAGGCATGGCCGACGACGAGGTCGAGCCCCTCTTGAAAGGGACCTTTTTCCCGCCGGACGTCGTCGAATGGATGCAGCAGCTCCCGTACTGGTACGAGGACGAGCACGCGATTTACGTGCACGCGGCCCTGCCGAAGGGCCCGAACGGCTTCGAGCACCCTTCCACCACGCAGAAGCGCCTCGCGATGCTCTGGTGCCGCGACGACGACTTCGTGCGCGAGTATCGTGGCAAGCTCGTCCTTTTCGGGCACACGGCCACGAAATACCTCCCGCCCGAGCTCTCGGACTACACGCCGGAGGACAAGGAGGACGCGTGGGTCGGTCCGTGCGTGATCGGGATCGACACGCGCTGCGGCAAGGGGGGATTTCTGACGTGCGTGGAGCTGCCGTCCGGACAGGTGTACGAGTCGCGCTGAGTCAGGGCGCGCCGGCGATCTGCTCCCAGGCGTCGCATTGCGCCTTGCGCACGCCCTCGCCGCTCGAAATCGGCGCATCGAGCACGATGTGCGAGTCCTTCTGCACGTCGTATTGCGGCCAGGGCGCGGCGCCGCTGCCGTTCGGATCTCCCTTCGCGGCGAAACGCCCCCAGTAGCCCATCATCGCGTCCGAGAGCGCGACGTCCTCGGGGGCCGGCGTGAAGAGCGCGATGTCCGTCAGCGTGTGGAAGACGTAAAGCAGCTCGACCGCGTGGGCCGCCGGGTTCTCGCCTTGCGCCGTCTTCGCCCGCCGCGTGAAGAAGTACCGATAGACGGCCTCGCTCTGGTTCCCCGCGACGGCCTGCGCGATGCTCCGGTTCGGGCAGTTGAAGCGCAGATCGGAGTAGAGCGCGACGAGCGCGTCCTGGGGCGTGGGATAATCGCCGACCGGATACGCGGCGAGGACCTGGGGCGCGAGCGGGCCGAACGATTGCGTGACCACGGTCTCGAATTGCGCGGCCGTGGACACCTCGATCGCCATCCCCTTCGCGAGCTCCTCGCCGTTCGTGCCAATCACGAGCGGCACGTGGTTGTGCTCGCCCGCGGAGAACGTCGCGAGCGTCGCCTTGGGCAGCACGTAGCCGTCGATGACGGGGCCGTACTTGGCGGCATCCATCCCGATCGAGACGTTCCCGATCCCCACGGAGCCCGGCAGCTCCGCGAGCAGTTCCGCCGGCGTCTTGCCCCGCAGGCACGCGAGTGTGTCCGCCGCGCTCCCGCAGGACGATGCAGCGACGCGCTCGCTCATCGCCGCCTCGGCGTCTTGCTTGGGCGTCGAGGTCGTGCCCCCGCTCTCGGCGAGCGCCGCGGCGAAGAGGCCCTTCGCGAGCGGCGAAGCCATGAGCGTGAGCGTGTTCAGCGCGCCGGCGGATTCGCCGAACAGGAGGACCTGCGCGGCATCCCCGCCGAACGCGGCGATGTTCTTCTGGACCCATTGCAGCGCGGCGATCTGATCCTGCAGGCCGTAATTGCCAGACGCCGAGACAGGCGACTCCGCGGCGAGCTCGGGCAAGGCGAGGAAGCCGAGCGCGCCGAGGCGATAATTGATCGTCACGACGACGGCCTTTTGCGACTCGGCGAGGTCCTGACCATTGTAGAGCGGGGCGCCGCCGGGGAGGGTCTCGCTGCTCGCGCCCTGGATGTTGCCGCCGCCGTGCACGAAGAACAGGACGGGCAGCTTCGCGCTGTCCTCCGTGACGTCGGGGGCCCATACGTTGAGGGAGAGGCAATCCTCCTCGCCGATGGCCGTCTTCGTTTTTTCGTCGAACTGCGGGCATTTCGCGCCGAACGAGCTCGCGTCCCGCACGCCCTCCCAGCAGGCGGCGAGCGCGGGCGGCTTCCAGCGAAGGTCACCCACGGGCGGCGCCGCATACGGAATGCCGCGGTAGACCCAGCTCGCGCCTTCCATCTTGCCGCGGACGAGGCCGCTGTCCGTGGCGACGATGCCCGGATCGGAGGGCGTCTCCACCACGCAACGCGCAGAGTCGCCGCCGCTGCCGCCGCTGCCGCCGCTGCCGCCGCCGCCGCCGCTGCCGCTGCTGCTGCTGCCGCTGCTGCTGCAGGCGAGGAGGGCCGCTGCGAGCGGGACGAGCAGCGTCAAGGCCGAACGTGGGTGACCGAGGTTCATCGAGGTTCCTTCTTTCTCAGGGCGCGGCCTGGCATTCCGAGCTGACCGCCGGCAGCCCCCAGTGCCAGTTCGGGACCTGGACACGCGGGTAATAGGCGGCGAAGACGAAGCACATCTCGCTCGACGTGTCCTCGCCGAAGGTCACGTTCGAATTGCTCGGGTTTTGCCAGACGCAGCGCGTGGTGATGGTGTCGCCGGGGTTGATGGTGGTGCTCGTCATGTCCCAGTATTGATCGTCGAAGCTCCACGGCTCGCGGTGCGTCAGGTCGACGGCGGCTCCGCTTCCCTTCTTGTGCTGGGCCGAGATGACCGTGCCGAGCTTGTGCATGTGCGGGCCGATCGCGAACGTGTTGAGCTTCGGGAAGCCCGCCGGGACCGTGAGGCTGCAACTCAGGTCGAGATCGCTGTGCGGCGGGATGTTGATCTTCGTCGTGCCGAACGCGAGGATGTCCGCGTCGTTCGGGCGCAGGTTCGTCGTCGTGCACAGGTCGAACCCGCTCAGATCCGTCTGGCCGTCGAGCGCCGTCAGGTTCGAGTAGTGCATTTGAATCATGTAATGGCCCGTGCCCTCGATCGGCAGGCCCGCCTCGGGCGGCAAGACGAGCGCCTGCGCGCCGGGCGCCCACACGCTGACGAGGCGCCCGCCCCCCGAATCGCCCGCGCCGCACGGCTTCGGCGTCGTGCCGTACGCCGACGGCACCTCGTACAAGAGCATGTGATGGACGATGACGTCGTTGTCGACGGCCGGCGCGATCGTCGTGATGTGCCGCTTCGTTTGCACGACGGCGTCGGCGCCGAAACATACGTACGCATCTTCCGTGAGCTTCGGCATGGTCCACGCGGTCTTCGGCCGGAGCAAGACATCGGGCGTGCATGAGGGGCCCGATCCGCCGCCTCCCCCTGCGCCGCCCGTGCCCGAGCACGACTCGCCCGAGGCCCCGGGCGCGCCGGCCGCGATCCACGCATCGAGGACGCCCTGCGAGGCCGGATCGAGCAAGCCCTTCGGCGGCATGGGCCGGGCCACGTCGTGGATGCGCGTGCCCACGAGCTCGTGGACCTTTTTCGAAGGATCACTCTGCGCGCCGATGTGGAAATCGGCCGCCGTCACGAGGGCCATCGGCGCCCCGTATTTGGGCGGGGCCGCGTGGCAGATCTGGCAATTCTCGGCGATGATCTCGGCCACGTCGCACGGCAGGTCCGGGCCGCCGCCCATGCCGCCGTTCCCGCCGCCGTTCCCGCCCGCGCCGCCTTCGCCGCCCGGCGTCGCCGAGCCGCCGCCGCAGGCCCAAAGCAGGATCGGAATGAGGACCACGCCCGCTCGTAATCGTGTGTTCGTCATGAGGTGCTCCGTTCGCGAGCCCCCATGAGACACCGGAGACGGGCCGAACGTAAAGAGCCCACGGAGACCTTCGCCCGTGTATCCTCCGGCCGCCCGGACGAGGCGCCGGGTGAAGGGTGCGAGGACGATGGCGAACTTCTTCCGAGACAACGAGGACCTCCGCTTCTACGTCGAGCGCTGGATCGACTGGGAGCCCATCGCACGCGCCACCGAGCACGACTTCCGGAGCGAAGGGGGTCCGCAGAACCTCGGCGAGGCCCTCGACCTCTACCGCGACATCCTCGACATGATCGGCACCTTCGCCGCCGAGGAGATCGCGCCGCACGCCGCGCAGATCGACCGGGAGGGCGTGATCTTCCAGGACGGCGAGGCCTCGTTCCCGCCGCGGCTCGCGTCGATCTTCGAAAAGATCCGCAGCATGGAGCTGCACGGCCTGTGCCTGCCGCGCGAGCTTGGGGGGACGAACGCGCCGGCGATGCTGTATTTCATCGGCACGGAGGTCCTCGGCCGCGCCGACGTCTCGGTGATGGCGCACCACGGCTTCCACGGCGGCATCGCGCTGGCGATGTTGATGTTCTCCATGCGCGAGGGCACGAGCGAGATCGATCCGGAGACGGGCCGGATCCTGAAGACGCGCTTCCGCTCGTACATCGACGAGATCGTCCGCGGCGAGGCCTGGGGTTGCATGGATATCACCGAGCCCGACGCCGGCAGCGACATGGCGCGGCTCCGCACGCGCGCCGAGCAGGACGCCGAAGGAAACTGGTTCGTCACAGGGCAGAAGATCTTCATCACGTCGGGCCACGGAAAATACCATTTCGTCATTGCGCGGACCGAGGAGCCGAAGGACGAAGCCGACCCGTTCGCGGGCCTCGGGGGCCTCTCCATGTTCCTCGTCCCGACGTACGAGGATCTCCCGGACGGCACGCGAAAGCGGATCGTGACGCTCGATCGCGTCGAGGAGAAGCTCGGCCATCACGCGTCCGTGACGGCGGCGCTCTCGTTCGACCGCGCCCCCGCGCACCTCGTCGGCAAGCGCGGCGAGGGGTTTCAATACATGCTGACGATGATGAACAACGCCCGCATCGGCGTGGGGTTCGAGACCCTGGGCCTCTGCGAGGCGGCGCTCGCGATCGCGCGCGGCTATGCGGCGGAGCGGCGATCCATGGGCAAATCCATCGATCGGCACGAGATGATCGCCGATTACCTCGACGAGATGCACACGGACATCCAGGGCATTCGCGCGCTCGCGATGCACGGCGGCGTGCACGAGGAGCTCGCGCAAAAGAAATCGCTGCGCCTCCAGTTCGGCCGGCTCTCGGAGATCGAACGGGCCCGGTTGGGACGCGAGATCTCGAGGCACAAGCGCGAGGCGCGGCGCGTAACGCCCCTTGTAAAATATCTCGGCGCGGAGAAGTCCGTGGAGATGGCGCGGCGCGCGGTCCAGATTCACGGCGGCGTGGGGTATACGAAGGAGTATGGCGCGGAGAAGCTCCTGCGGGACGCGACCGTGATGCCCATCTATGAAGGCACGAGCCAGATCCAGTCGCTCATGGCCATGAAGGACGCGCTCGCCGGCATCCTGAAGCGCCCGGCCGCCTTCCTGCGCCGGGGCGCCGAGGCGCGCGTGCGCAGCGTGTCGGCGCGGGATCCGCTGGAGCGCAAGCTCGCGCGCATCCAGGTGCTCTCGCACGCCGCGCAGCAGCACCTCGTCGTGCGGACGGCGGGCGACAAGCTCGGCGACGCGCTGCGCTCGCCCGTCGGGTCGTGGTCGACGAAGCTCCTCGGGAGCTGGGATCCGAAGCGCGATTTTTCTTATGCGATGCTGCACGCCGAGCGGCTCACGCGCCTGCTCGCCGACGAGGCCATCGGCGAGCTTCTGTTCAAGCAAGCCCAGAAGCACCCCGATCGGCGGGAGGTCCTCGAGCGGCACCTCGAGCGCGCCGAGATCCGCGCGCGGCACCTCGCGGACGCCATCACGACCACCGGCGATCGCCTGCTCGCCTCGCTCTCCGGGACGGACGAGGCGAAACCCGCGGCCGCGGAATGAAGAAAAAGGCGCGCATGCTCGCGCTCGCCCTGCTCGCGATCGTCGGGCTCACGCTCTTCGCAATCGCGCTCACCCGGGCGAACGTGGGGCTCGAGGGCCCGCACACGACACGCGTGTCGTCGGCGACGCTCGACAAATCACTCGAAGCTGCGATCGAATTCAAGCTGCGCGAGGCGCGCCTCGCCACGGTGGAGGACGCGATCGAGCTCTCGCTCCGTTTGACCGGCGCGCGGCTGCATTTCGGGCTCGGGCACCCCACGCGGCTCTCGTTCGGGGCGGAGCCGCGCGAGGCCAACTGCATCGAGTACGCGCACCTCTTCGCGCGGATCTTCGACATGGCCGCCGCGCGCTCGAAGCTCCCGGCGCGGGCCTACGTGGTGCACAGCGACCGCGCCGCGGTGTTCGACAAGGTCGTGCCGCTGCCGGGGCTGCGGGATCACGACTGGGTCGTGGTCGAGGACGAGACGCCCGGCGCGAGCCGTCAATGGTTCGTCGACGCCACGTTCGAGGACGCGTGGCTCGGCTGGGACCTCACACACAACGTCAAAGGAAACGTGAAGGGCAGACGGTAAAGGCCCGGCAGGGTGGGTGCTCCCGGCGCTCCGGGATTGACGCGAACCTGGACAATCCGGTTTCACGGCGTGCTCGTTCCCAATGCGGCATTGCGACATCGACACCCGACCAAGGTCGGGTTTCCTGCGCCGGCATGATTGTGATATATGGGCACCGATGTCTACCAGACCGAAATTGACGCACGCCACGGGGACACCCGTGGTCGACAATGTGAACATCCAAACCGCCGGTCCACGCGGCCCGGCGTTGCTGCAGGACATCTGGCTGATCGAGAAGTTGGCGCACTTCGACCGCGAGGTCATCCCCGAGCGGCGCATGCACGCCAAAGGCTCAGGGGCGTACGGGACGTTCACCGTCACACACGACATGACGCGCTACACCCGCGCGCGGCTGTTCGCCCAGATCGGCAAGCAAACGCCCGTGTTCGTGCGATTCTCGACAGTCGCCGGCGAGCGCGGCGCCGCCGACGCCGAGCGTGATATCCGCGGCTTCGCGGTGAAGTTCTACACCGAAGAAGGCAACTGGGACATCGTTGGCAACAACACGCCGGTGTTCTTCTTTCGCGACCCGCTGCGCTTCCCCGACCTCAATCATGCCGTGAAGCGCGACCCCCGGACCGGGATGCGCAGCGCGGACAATAACTGGGACTTCTGGTCGTCGCTGCCCGAAGCGCTCCACCAGGTGACGATCGTGATGAGCGATCGCGGCATCCCGCGCAGCTACCGCACAATGCATGGCTTTGGCAGCCATACCTTCAGCATGCTCAATGCCGAGAACGAGCGCGTATGGGTCAAGTTCCACTTCATCAGCCAGCAGGGGATCGATAACCTGAGCGACGCCGAGGCTCTCGCAGTCGTAGGACGAGACCGCGAGAGCCACCAGCGCGACCTATTCGAAAGCCTCGAGGCGGGTCGGTTTCCGCGCTGGAAGCTCTGCCTTCAGGTCATGACCGAGGCGCAGGCGCGGACGCACCGGCACAACCCGTTCGACCTCACCAAGGTCTGGCCGAAGGCCGGCTATCCGCTCATTGAGATCGGCGTCCTCGAGCTGAATCGCAACCCCGACAACGTGTTCGCTGAGGTCGAGCAGGCCGCTTTCTCGCCAGCCAATATCGTCCCCGGGATCGGCTTCTCGCCGGACAAGATGCTGCAGGCGCGGCTCTTCTCGTACGGCGACGCGCAGCGCTACCGACTGGGCGTCAACTTCAATCAGATCCCCGTCAACGCGCCGAGGTGCCCGTTCCACAGCTTCCACCGTGACGGCGCGATGCGCGTCGACGGCAATCTAGGCGCCACGGCCTCCTACTTCCCCAATCGACACGGCGAATGGGACGATAGCCCGAGCGCAGGCGAGCCGCCGCTGCCCGTCGCCGGCGACGCAGCGCATTGGGATCATCGCATTGACGAGGACCACTGGGAGCAGCCGGGTTGCCTGTTCCGATTGATGTCTTCTGGGCAGCAGCAGGCGCTGTTCGACAACACCGCGCGTTCGCTCGGCGGCGCGTCGGTCGAAATCCAACGCCGGCACGTCTCCAATTGCATCAAGGCCGACCCCGCTTACGGGGCCGGGGTGGCGCGGGCGCTCGGCCTTGACCGGGGCTAGCGGCGGGTTCGCATAGAGGAACGAAGCGTTATGGCAACAATCACCGTCAAGGATAGCACGCAGATCTACCAGACGATCGGGCCGCAGGTAGACAGACTGCGCCCTCATCCTTGCATTCGTCATCGTCTTCGCACTCGCCCCCAAGCGCCGCGCCCGGATCGATGGCCCCCCTGCAGTCCGGCTCGTCTTTGAGGGTGTTGTTCGCGTAAGTGTCCGCGCCCCTACCATGGACGGGTAGATCGGCGCGTTGGTGGTTCCTACAATCCGAAAACCAGCAGGATGAAAGACCCTGAGCCCCTGCGCCAACAAGCCGGCTCTTTCGTGGTCGCCGTCGTGGACGACGACGAATCGCTGCGTCAGTCGGTCAGTAGCCTCTTCAGGTCGGTTGGGCTGAGCGTCGAAACCTACTCCTCGGCCGAGGCGTTTGCGTCGGGTGCGCAGCTCGAATCGCTCGCATGCCTGGTGCTCGATCTGCGTCTGCCCGGAATGAGTGGGCTGGAGTTGACCACACAACTCAGGGCCGCGGGCTCGCGTTTGCCGATCGTGATCTTGAGCGCCATCTCGGACGAAGACACGCAGAGGCGTTCCCAACAGGCGGGAGTCAGCGCATTCCTTGCCAAGCCGTTCGCAGCGGAGGAGCTGTTGAGCGCAGTACGAAGGGGAGCTCGGTGAACACGCCCGAACCGGTGGTCTTCGTCGTCGACGACGACGAATCGATTCGCTCGTCGATCTGTCGCCTGCTTCGCTCGGTCGGGCTCAGCAATCAAGCTTTCTCCGACGCCGCCGACTTTCTTGCCGCGCCTCTCCTGAACCGGGCCGGTTGCCTCGTCCTCGACGTCGGCCTGCCAGGCTTGAATGGACTCGAACTCCAGGAATGGCTGAACCGGAGCGGCGTGGCGCTACCGATCATCTTCCTCACCGGTCGCGGGGACATTCCGATGTCGGTGCGAGCGATGAAGGCCGGAGCTCATGAGTTCCTGACCAAGCCGTTTCAGGAACGGGAACTCCTGGAAGCGATTCGCGAGGCGCTCAAGCGCGACTGTGACCTGCGCAGCGCACGCGAACGGCGCTCCCTGTTGGAGAATCGCTACGCGACGCTCACTCCGCGTGAGCGCGAGGTCATGGCGCACGTGATCGCCGGCCTGCTCAACAAGCAGATAGCGAGCGAGTTCGGCACCGGCGAGGCGACAGTCAAGGAGCAGCGTGGCCAAGTCATGGCCAAGATGAAGGCCGATTCCTTGGCGGATCTCGTGCGCATGGCGATGGAGCTCGGTAGCGTCGTGGCTCGCAGGCCCTTTCAGGCGGCAACTCCCTTGACGCTCACCTGCGCCGATCGACCCCACCCGACCAAATTCGGGTAGCCGGGCCCGCCGGTGGGCCAGAGCGAGAGTCGGTCGAATGCGCTGGGTTCCTGATGTCTGGCGCGCACGCGGGGAAACCCGGCGCCTTTTGCCGTGGGCGTGAGGACCCGGTGGATCTTCCCGAACGGCCGGCGGCACAAAGTGTTCAGCGCGTGCGGCACGCAGCGCAGGCCGCGTGCCGCACGCACGAGACCTCAACCCTGAATGAACGCTAGCAGGTCTGCATTGACCACATCCGCGTTGATCGTGCACAGCCCGTGACCCAGGCCCTTGTGGACCTTGAGCGTCCCGCGCTTGAGGAGCTTGATTGCCAGCAACGCCGAGTCCGCGATCGGAACTATCTGATCGTCGTCGCCGTGCATGACGAGGGTCGGGACGTCGATCTTCTTCAGATCCTCGGTGAAATCCGTTTCGGAAAACGCCTTGATGCAATCGTAGTGGGGCTTGATGCCGCCCATCATTCCCTGCCGCCACCAGTTGTCGATCACACCCGGCAGCACTTTCGCGCCGGGCCGATTGAAGCCGTAGAACGGGCCCGAGGGCACGTCGCGATAGAACTGCGCGCGGTTGGCGACGAGCGCAGCCCGGAATCCATCGAACACCTCGATGGGCAGCCCGCCGGGATTCTTCTCGCTCTTCACCATGACCGGAGGCACGGCTCCGATAAGTACGGCTTTCGCGACACGCCCGCCGCCACCGTATTGCGCGACATACCGCGCCACTTCGCCGCCGCCGGTGGAGTGTCCGATGTGGACGGCATCCTTGAGCTTCAGATGTTCCGCAAGCGCGGCGACGTCAGCGGCGTACGTATCCATCTCGTTGCCGCTGAACGTCTGTGAGGACCGTCCGTGCCCGCGCCGGTCGTGCGCAATCACGCGGAACCCTTTCGAGAGGAAGAACATGAGCTGCGCATCCCAATCATCGCTGCTCAAGGGCCAGCCATGGTGGAACACGATCGGCTGACCGCTGCCCCAGTCCTTGTAGAAAATCTCGGTGCCGTCTGCGGTACGTACGAAGCTCATGATGTGGACTCCTCGGTCTTGTGGGATGGCTGGAATCTGAACGTCTGCGACCTGCGCGTTACGCCAGTTCGCGGTTGAAGAACTCGAGCGTGCGGGCACGGGAGAGGCGCGCTGCTTCGGCATTGAAGTGCATTCCGCCGTGCCGCGAGAACGCGTGACGGCAACCCGGATAGCTGAAGACCTCGAACTTCGGGTTTCCCGCGAGGACCGCAGCGATTTCTCGCTGCGCTTTCTTCGGGATGAACTCGTCCTCTTCGGCGAGGTGCATCTGCAAGGGTCCGTCGATGTCCGCTGTTTCGCTGAGAAACTCCTCCGTACGCCCACCGTGAAAGGCGACCGCCGCATCCACGCGCGTGCGCGCCGCTGCGAGAAATGTGAGCAGCCCGCCAAGGCAGAAGCCCATGACACCCACTCGTCCCACAGCTCCCGTAAGCGGGCGCGCAGCGGCTATCGTCGCTTCGACGTCGCGCACGCCAGCGTCGATATCGAACGCCTTGTAAAGGGCCAGGCCCTTCTCCCAGTCGGGTTGCGATTGAACGGACAGGTCCACGTGCGACTCCCCCTGGCGCCAGAACAGTTCCGGGCAGATCGCGATGAATCCTGCCGCGGCAAGCTCGTCGCAAGTGGCACGAAGGTCCACATTGACGCCAAAGACTTCATGCAGAACGACGATGGCCGGTGCCGCCACTGCTGCCGGTCGCGCCAGGTAGCCGTCGAAGCTGCCCTCTGCTGAGCGGATGCGAAACACATGTTCGGGATCGTTATGCCAGGTCGATGTCGTCATTTGCGTGCTTCCCCGGTCGGAATATACGTTGCAAGGCAGTCAGAGCAATAACCCAATGATTTCCGCCTCCTCGGAGGCGCAACACGCTTCCCGCACGGCGCGGAACCGTGTCCTTCCCGCCCGGGCAGCGCCCCGGCGTGGCGGCCCCCAAGTGAGGCGCGCGCTACATCCGCGCCGTCATCCACTCGACGATATCGCGCAGCACGCCCTCCTTGCCGACGTCGGCCAGCAGATCGTGGAAATGCCCCTCGTACAGCTTGAGGGTCTTGTCCTTCGATCCGGCCTTCTCGTGGAAAAGCTGGCTGCCATGCGGCAATGTCACCCGGTCCTCGGTGCCGTGCAGGATCAGCACCGGCAGCGTGATCTGCGGGAATTCCCGCTTCAGTCGCTCGTCCGCGCGCACCATTTCGGCCACTGTCTGCGTCGGGTACCCCGCGCGCTCGATGAGCGGGTCGTTCTTCATCCGCTCGACGAAGCTCTTGTCGCGCGAGAAGTCGTCGTCGTCGAGCTTCAGGACGTGGGCATGCGGCACGATGTGGCTGAGGCCCTTGAGGATCGCCAGCGCGAAGTCCGGCGCGGGCACCTCGTGCGCGAAGCTCTCGCAGATGAATCCCGCGAGCTCCTCGCCGTGCTCGAGCGTATAGATGGACGAAATCACGCCGCCGGCGCTGTGCCCGAGCAGGAACACCGGGAGCCCGGACTCCCGTGATTTCGCCAGCCGCACGAGCGTGTGCACGTCGTCCACGTAGTCGCTGAACTTGTCGACGTAGAGCCGCTCCCCCTCCGATCGCCCATGCCCGCGGTGGTCGAGCGCGTACACCGCGAATCCATGCTCGACGAGCTGCTCCGCCGTCCACTCGTACAGGCCGCTGTGGGCCTTGAAGCCGTGGACCAGCACCACCACGGCGCGCGGCGTCCCCGGGCGCCACGAGCGCATGAAAATCTTCAGCCCACCTTTGCCCTCGAACGTCTCTTCTTTTTTCATCTCGCCGTCCTTCCAGTTCTGCTCTGTGCGCACGCTCAGGGAGCCGTTGGGCGCGTGTATGAACGGGATCCTTGTCGGATGGAACCCGACCAAAGGCGGGTCTCGTTCCCCTCCCTTCAAACGACCCCGTACAGCTCCGTAAGTTTTGAGCTCGTATCGGATGTTATCGCCGACGAGCCCGAGACGCTCCTTTGCAATCGGCGGCCTCACGAGATACCGGGACATCCACTCCACGCGTTTGCGATCCCGACCGCCGAGCGGCGCCCCCTTGATACCTCAACGTCGAGGCGTCCCGCGAGCGCCCGTGCGGCTGTCCACCTCGGCCGCCTGCTGCCCCCCGTGTTCGCGGTTCTAGCGCGCGTGCATCCCAAATCCGTGTCCGTTGCTCTTTCTTGCGTGCCTTGCGCGAGGATTGTGAGCGCCAATGCGGCTCGAATTGGTCATTGATCCACCGTGTCACTTTTGCTAGTTGCCTCGGGCCACGCCGAGCCGTGAGCGGGGCCGTCGCTTCCAGTCAACGAGGTAGTCCATGTCCACGCGAGCGCGCCCTCGCAGAGGACGAGCATGAACGAGCTGTCGGCTGGATCGGTGCTGCTCCGACACGATGGGGAGTGGGCGCTGTGGCGACGACTCGGGACGGCGCAAGTGCCGCCATCGCTCGTGCTCGCGCCTACGTCGAGACACGTCTCGGCCGAGCGCCTGCTTCACGAGCACGGCCTTCGCGACCAGCTCGATCCGATCTGGGCGGTACGTCCCCGGGAGCTCGTGCAAGAGGCGGGCAAGCCGGTGCTCCTCCTCGACGACCCGGGCGGAGAGCTCCTCTCCACACGGAAGCACAACGACGACGTCGGTTCGCTGTTGCGAATCGCGACCGAGCTGGCGAGCGCTCTCGCCAAAACGCATGCGCACGGCTTGATTCACCAGGACATTCGTCCGGCCAACATTCTCGTCGACGCGGGCGGACGTGTCCGCCTCACTGGCTTCGGGCTCGCCATGCGCGCCGATCGCGAGCACCGCATCTTCGACTCGGGGCGACACGGCGCGGGCTCGCTACCCTACATCGCCCCGGAGCAGACCGGCCGCATGAACCGGTCCGTCGACATGCGGAGCGATCTCTACTCTCTCGGCGTCACGCTGTATCAGCTCCTGGCCGGTGATCTGCCGTTCTCGGCCTCGCTTCCGATCGAGTGGGTCCATTGCCACATCGCAAGGCCGCCGGTGCCGCTCGAAGAACGCGCCCCCGCGCTTCCGGCGACGATCGCCGCGATCGTCATGAAGCTCCTCGCCAAGGCGCCCGAGGACCGCTACCAGACGGCGGCTGGCGTGGAGGCGGATCTCCGGCGCGGCCTCGAACAATGGGAAGCCGGAATCGTATCGGCGTTCCCGCTCGGCGAAGCCGACATCCCGGACCGCTTGGTCCTGCCTGAGCGCCTCTACGGAAGAGCGCGCGAGATCGGCGACGTGCTGCGCGCGTTCGAGCGCGTGGCGACCGAAGGAACCGCAGGGCTGCTCCTCATTTCCGGGCCCTCCGGCATCGGGAAGTCGGTTGTCGCGCGCGAGCTCGATCGCGCTCTCCTCGCACGACCAGGCTGGTTCGCGTCCGGCAAGTTCGATCCGTACAAGGGAAACATCCCCTACGCGCCGCTCGCCCAGGCTTTTGGCGCTCTCGTACGGCAGCTCCTCACCCGCTCGGAGGAGGAACTCGCGTGGTGGCGTGAGGCGCTCGTCAGGACGCTCGGCCCGAACGCCCGTCTCATGTGCGAGCTGGTTGCGGAGCTTTCGCTCGTCCTCGGACCGCAGCCGCCGGCCCCCGCTGTGCCGCTCGAGAACGCGCGGGACCGGCATTTGTTGGCCTTCCGTCAGTTTCTCTCGGCGTTCGCCCAGAACGACCGGCCGCTTGCGCTCTTCCTCGACGACCTCCAGTGGCTGGATCGCGGCACGCTCGACTTCATCGACCACGTCGTGGCGCACCCGGACGTGAAGCACGTCCTCGTCGTCGGCGCCTACCGCAGCAACGAGGTCAGCGAAGCGCACCCGCTCACCGCGACCCTCCGTCGGTTTCGCAGCGTGAGCGCTCCGCTCGTGGAGGTCGAGCTCGCCGGCCTCTCGAGCTCACACGTGAGCGAGCTGATGACCGACGCGCTCCGGGCTCCCCATGCCGACGTCGACGACCTCTCTCGGCTGATCGTCGAGAAGACCGAGGGCAATCCTTTCTTCGCTCTCCAATTTCTTCGTGAGCTCTGGGACGCACGCTTGATCAGCTTCGATCGAGAGCGTCGCCTTTGGACGTGGGACCTCGACGTCATCCGGGGACGCCCTTCGACCGAGAACATCGTCGAGCTCGTCCTCCGCCGCATCGAGCGGCTCCCGAGAACCACGGGGGATGCGCTCGCGGCGCTCGCGTGCTTCGGGAACGCGGCTTCGGCTGCCGAGCTGGCGAGCCACTGCGAGCGCGAGCTCCAAGAGATCGACGACGGTCTGACGGACGCGGCCTCCGTCGGCCTCCTCCATCGAGGGGCCTCAGGCTTCTCGTTCGTCCATGACCGCGTACGCGAGGCGGTTTACTCGCTCCTCTCGGAAGAGCAGAGGGCGGCGCTCCACGCGAGGATCGGTCGCAAGCTTCGTGGTGCGGCTCCAGCGGACATGGTTGAATCCGTGTTCGACGTCGTCGGGCACCTGACGCGCGGCCTCCCGCTGTTGTCGGCCTCGGAGCGAGTGGAGCTCGTGACGTTCAGCCTTTCGGCGAGCAAGCGCGCGAAGTCGACCGGTGCTCACGCGACCGCGCGGACGTACGTGAGCGAAGCGACCCGGATCCTCGAGAGCCTCGAGTCGGATCCGTGGTCGCGGCATCCCGAGCTCATGTTCGAGCTCGCCTACGGCCATGCCGAGTGCGACTCGCTCTGCGGGGAGCTCGCGAGCGCCGAGCTTCGACTCGTCGATCTCGCTGCCCGCGCCACGCGCCTGACCGATGCGGGAAGAGTCGTGGCGCTGCGCGCGGCCGTCTCCTACTACTCGGGCGACTTCGACCGAGGCCTCGAGGTCGGACTCGAGTACCTGAATGGGGCTGGAAGCCCGTTGCCATCGGCACCGACGGACGAAGACCTCGCCCGCGAGTACGGCCGGCTTCGAGAGCAGATCGGGACGAGGAGCATCGCCGATCTCGCAGACGTTCCGGTCTGCGCGGATGAGCTTCACGCCCGAACCCTCGAGCTCGCGTTCCAGTTGACCCAGCCGGCGCGGTGGGGCAATCACGATCGGCTCCACGACCTCCTGGTCTGCCGCATGGTCAATCTGAGCCTCGAGCGCGGCCACGCGGAAGCCTCTGCAATCGGCTATCTGCTGCTGGGCATGGTGGTCGGCCCCCGGTTCGGCGACTACGCCATCGCGCGCCCGCTCGGAGAGCTCGCCATAGAGCTCGTCGAACGCCATCGGCTCGACCAATACCGCGCCCTCGTGCGACACGGCATGGGCGCGATGATCGGGCCTTGGTCCCAGCCCTTCGACGTTTGCGTACGCTACGAGAGGCACGCGCTCGCAGAGGCACAACGAATCGGAGAGCCGATCGTCGGAAGCGGGTGGTTCCAGATCGTCTCGAACTATCTGGCCAGTGGAAGACCCCTCGCCGATGCCGAAGCGGAGGCCGAAGTCGCCATCCAGACGGCTGCGAAGCTCAACGTTCTGCCGTGCGTCGCGCTCGCAACCGACCAGCTCCGGCTGATCCGCACGCTGCGTCGGGCCGGCAGTGCCTTCCCGGACATGTCGGACGCGTCGCGCGACGAGGCGGCCTTCGAGCGCGACCTCGAGACGAACCCAGGGATGCCGCTCGTCACGTGCTGGTACTGGATCCGGAAGCTGACCGTCCGCTTCTTCGCGCGGGATCTCCGGACCGCGCTCCACGCTGCGAATGCCGCGCGCGCGCTCATCTGGTCTTCCGCGTCGAACGTCGATGTGGAGGAACACCATTTCTATGCCGCGCTGGTGCATGCGGGGCTCTGCGACGGCGCGCTGCCCGAGGCCACACACGCGCATCGCGAGAGCCTGGCCGAGTACAAACGGCAGTTCGACATCTGGGCGACCCACTGCCCCGAGAACTTCGGGGCGAAGGCGATTCTCCTCGCCGCGGAGACGGCGCGGATCGAAGGGCGGGGTTTCGACGCGGAGAGCCTCTACGAGAAGGCCGTGCGCATGGCGCAAGAGCAGGGCCTGATCCACGTCGAAGCGATCGCCAGCGAGCACGCGGCACGGTTCTACGAGCGGCGCGGCCAGGCGATCGTCACCGAGGCTTATCTCCGCCACGCTCACGCCGCCTATCGCGCCTGGGGCGCGGAGGCGAAGGTGCGCGCGCTCGAGCATGCTCACCCGTCGCTCTTGGAAGGCCAGCGCGGCGGAGGCCCCGCCGCGCTGGCGCGTGGGCTCCACGAGCTCGATCTGACGACGGTGGTCCGCCTGAGCCAAGCGATCTCGCAGGAGATCGTGCTCGAGCGATTGATCGAGACGCTGCTCAAGGCGGCGCTCGAGCACGCCGGCGCGCAGCGAGGCGTGCTCGTCCTGCCGCGCGGAGAGGCCCTCGAGGTCGTCGCCGAGGCCCGCGCGCAGCCCGATGGCGTGAGCCTCGACCTCCGGCGTGCTCCCGTCTCCGAGCGCGAACTCCCGCTCGCGCTGCTCCACTATGTTCGGCGGACGCAAGAGAGCGTGCTGCTCGGGGATGCGGCCGAAGCAAACCAGTTCTCCGAAGAAGCCTACTTCCGTCGACGCGGATCACGCTCGGTGCTCTGCCTCCCCCTCGTCAAGCAGGCGCGGCTCGTAGGCGTTCTGCACCTGGAGAACGACCTCGCGCCTGGCATCTTCACACCGGGGCGCTTCGCGATCCTGGAGCTCTTGGCGTCGCAGTCCGCGATGTCGCTCGAGAACGCGCAGCTCTATGCGGACCTGCGGCAGGCCAAGGTCTACATGAGCAAGGCCGAGAGCATTGGTCAGACGGGCACCTTCAGTTGGAAGCCTCGGACGGAGGAGATCTTCTGGTCCGACGAGGTGTTCCGCATCTTCGGTACGGCGAGCTCGCCATCGGTGGAGTCGATGCGCGCGCGCATCCATCCCCACGACGTGAGCATCTTCGATGCCATCGTCGCCGACCCCTCGCGCCTCGTGGAAGGCCCGCAGGTGGAGTATCGGCTGATGATGCCGGACGGCTTCGTAAAGCACGTCAGCATTTCCGCCCATCGCGTATCCGACGACGCGACGGAGCAGGAGCAGTACGTCGGCGCCATCCGGGACGTCACGGAGGTCAGACGTTCGGAGGAGGCCCTCCAGCGCACGCAGGCAGCGCTCGCCGATCTCACGCGGGTGTCGAGTCTGGGCGAGATGGCAGCCGCGATCGCCCACGAGATCAGTCAGCCGCTTGCCGCGATCGGCGCCAATGCGAGCGCCTGCGTGAACTGGCTCCAGCGTGACCCGGCGAATCCGGAAGAGGCTCGCGAGGCCGCGAGCTGCATCGCCCGCGACGTCACGCGGGCGGAGAACGTGATCCGTCGGCTCCGAGCCCTGTTTGGACGCTCAGGGGAAGCGCACATGCCGCTCGACCTCAACGAGGCGATCCGAGAGGTCGTCCTGCTGACCCGGGCCCGCGTGCAGCGGAATGGCGCAGCGATCCGCCTGGACCTCGCCGATCAGCTTCCCCCGGTGCTCGGCGACCGCGTTCAACTGCAACAGGTCATCGTGAACCTCGTCGTCAATGCGTCCGAGGCGGCATGCGGTGTCGCCCCCGGTCCCCACGAAATCCTGGTGCGAACGCGCCTGACCGAACCAGATGTCCTTGTGCTCGAGGTGAAGGACAGCGGTCCGGGCGTGAGCCCGGAGGAGGCCGCGCGACTCTTCAGCCCTTTCTATACGACCAAGCAGGGAGGTATGGGAATGGGCCTCTCGATCTGCAAGACCATCGTAGAGAAGCACGGTGGTCGCATTGGAGTGCGTCCGAACGAGGATCGAGGGGCGAACTTTCACGTCTCGCTCTCGGTTGGGCGCTAGGTCAGCGTACTGTCCGCGCTCGAATCTCCCCGCGCGGGCCTACGTGGTGCACAGCGACCACGCCTCGGTGTTCGACAAGGTCGTGCCGCTGCCGGGGCTGCGGGATCACGACGGGGTCGTGGTCGAAGACGAGACGCCCGGCGCAAACCGTCAATGGTTCGTCGACGCCGCGTTCGAGGACACGTGGCTCGGCGGGGACCTCACACACAACGTCAAAGGAAACGTGAAGGGCAGGCGGTAACGCCTCGGCAGGGTGGGTCCTCCCGGCGCTCCGGGATTGACGCGAACCTGGACAATCCGGTAGCGTCCAACGAATGGTCGCCCCAGTCCTCGAATCTCCCTCGCTCCTCGACCAGCCCCCAAACACTGCGCCAACGGAAGGCGCCCTCGCTCCCCTCGTCCCCCTCGACGAGGCCGCGCTCGCCGCGGGTCCGACGAGCCGCCGCAACTTCCTCGCCGGCGGCATCGCCGCGGCCGCCACGCTCCTCGGGCGGGACGCCCTCGCCCTCGTCGGCGGCGACGACGTGCCGGTCTTCCGGATTCATCCGGCCATCGGGATCGCCCGGGTCGGCAACGCCCCGCCGGACACCTTCTTCATCGGCCCCGAGATCCCGGGCCAGCCGCCGCTCGGCGACGCGCCCGGCACCGCCGTGCCGAACTACAAAGTCGACGGCAAGATCAAACCCCAAGCCGTTCGCTTTCGCATTTTCGAGTATCGCTGGATCAACGGCACGTTGACGCTGATCCGCGAGGTCAACCTCAGCACGCCCGGCATCCTCGATATCACCTGGACGGCGCACCTCGCCAACAAGAAGGCGTCGTTCCACAAGTTCTACGGGATGGCCGGCGAGAAAGGGCCGCCCGGGCCGCTGCGGAATGCGTCGGTCGAGGATCGACGCTCGCTCGAGATCGACTTTGGCCCGCGCTCGATCAACGGCGCCTCCGCGGGCCCCGTCCGGTTCCGCGCGGGGACGAGCGGCGATCCCAGCCAGGAGTCGTGCCCGCTCGACGTGAACGGCGAGCCCGTCATCAAATACCTCGGCCAGCTCCGCACCGACGACGAGGGGCGGCTCATCGTCCTCGGCGGCCGGGGCCGCGCCCGCTACAACACCGCCGAGCAGCCGCCGATGCCCTCGTACGCGAACAACGACGGCTGGTTCGACGATATCTCCGACGGCCCGGTGACGGCCGTGGTCACGGTCGAGGACAGCAACGGCAGCATCCGGGAGATCCCCGTCGACGCGGGCGGCGGCGCGTGGGTGCTCGTCGCCCCGCCCGATTTCGCGCCGCACATCACGAGCGCGGTCACGCTCTACGACCTGCTCTACGACATGGCCGTGCGCGAGCTGCCCATCCCGCTCGACAACGCTCTCTACGATCCGGGCGGGCCACTCGCCCGGCTGCGGCAGCTCGCGTCCGATTTCCAGCCCGACGGGCCCGTGGAGTTCCCCAACTTCTTGCCCGATTTCACCACCGAGGTCCGTTCGCTGTTCGCGCGCGGCGGCGGTTATCGCTGGGTGATCGAGTCGGCGGGCGACACGTCGCACGCGCCCCTCTTCGGCGCGAACGTGGGGGATCCCGATCCGCAATACGCCGCGATGCGGAAAGGCTTCTTCGGGGCCATGCGCGAGCCGAAGGATGCGCCGAACGCCAAAGGCAAAGGGACGATGCCGATCTTGCTCGGCGACGACCCCTACAACAGCGACGCGCCCAAATACGAGAAATGGCTGACGGTCACGCGGACGCAGTTCGGGCTCCTGCGCAACTGGGCGAACGGGCAATTCGTCCCGGGCCCCGTCGCGGTCGCGCCGGAGGGGATCACGGCGCACGGGCTCGATCGTGCCCAGCTCGAGTCCGCCTCGGGCGGCGCGTTTTTCCCAGGCATCGAGGTGGGCTGGCAAATCCGCAATGCCTCGCTCTTCATCGAGCCCTTCCGGCTCGACCACCAGGCGATGAGCGCCTATTGGGGCGAGGAGGCGGCCATCGGCCCGGGGCATTTCTCGCGGCAGATGGCGCTCCCGTGGCACGCCGATTTCACCGACTGCGCCGCCGAGGGTGCGAAGGGATGGTGGCCGTCCGTGCGACCGGACCACGTCCTCACGGCGCCCGGAGCCACGGAGCGCGAGGACTGGGCCCGGCCCACCAAGAAGTTCAAGTCCGGCAAGAAGAAGGTCCAGCACGAGGACATGGTCGACAACTGGTTCAAGTTCGGCTTCGTCGTACGGCAGCCGGACAAGACGCAGATCGAGACCGAGCGCGCGGCGCAGATCCCCTAAGCTCGTGAAGCCGCCTCGCTGGGGCTTTGCCCCAGGCCCCAGCAGGGGCTATCCGCCCCTGCACCCGGACCAGCCAGGGGCTGGACCCAAGCTCGATGAACTGCGCGATGCGCAGTTCATCGAACAGGCCCGGTCAAGACTGGCAACGACCCTGCCCACCAAAACAGCCGCGCTGCTGGTTCGGCTGGCCCCCCGGCTTCTTCGTCGGCCCGTTTGAAAAACTGCGCGCAGCGCAGTTTTTCAACCCTGGGTCCAGCGCCTCGCTGGTCCGGGGTCGAGGGGGCGGACAGCCCCCCGCGGGGTCCGGGGCAGCGCCCCGTCCGCGTGTTCGCACGCACGGCGGGGGCCATGTGCGTTCGCCAGGAATCGCATTACGTTCGTGACTCGGGCGCCGCGTCCGGAGGAAATGGAACCGAGCGATCGGCAAACTTGGAGACGGGGGAAGGCACGTCCATGGGGAGGACTTTGTGCCCGCCGAACCGGCGGGTGCGACCGCTGCACCACCTCGCGAGGGGCCTCGCCGGGGTGGTCCTGGACGCCTACTTTTCCGATAGCAGGAAGCGGAGCGCCGAGCGGAGCCTGCGCGAAGAGATCCGGATCAACGAGACGCTCCAGCGCATCGGCGCCGCGCTCGCGGCCGAGCTCGACCTCGACAAGCTCGTGGAGAAGCTGACGGACGAGGCGACCGTGCTGACGGACGCGCAGTTCGGCGCCTTCTTTTACACCGGGCAGACTGGAGAGCCCCTGACGCTCTATTCGCTCGCCGGCATCCCGCGCGAACGATTCGAGCGCCTCCCGCTCCCTCGTTTCCCCGTGCTCTCCACGCCCATGAGCGAGCGCGTGGTGCGCGTCGACGATCTTCACGTGGATGCCCGTTATGGGAACACCCTGCTGCATCACGGGGCGCCGAGGGCACCGCTGCCGGTCCGCAGTTGCCTCATGGTCCCGGTCGTGTCGCGCTGCGGGAAGGTGCTCGGCGCGCTGCTCTTCGGGCACGCCGAGCCGCGCGTGTTCACGGAGCGGGACGAGCGGGTCGTCGTTGGCATCGCTGGGCAGGCTGCGGTCGCGATCGACAACGCGCGGCTTTACAAGGCTTCCGAGGGCGCGCGACGGCAAGCCGAAGAGGCGCACGGGCAGGCCGAGGAGGCGCGCGCGCAGGCCGAGGCGGCGCGCAGGCAAGCCGAGGAGGCGAGCCGGCTGCGGGACGAGTTCTTGAGCCTGGTCTCGCACGAGCTGCGCACCCCGATCACCGCGATCATGGGCTGGACGCAGGTCCTCGCGACGCGCGAGTGCGACGCGGAGACACGAAAGCGCGCGCTCGGCGCCATCGACAGGAACGTCCGGGTGCAGATGCGGATCATCGACGATCTGCTCGACGTCTCGCGCATCATCACGGGCAAGCTCGGGCTCGCGCAGCGGCGCATGGATCTCGGGGACGTCGTGGGGGCGGTGCTCGACGTGGTTCGCCCCGCCGCGCAGGCGAAGGGCATCGAGCTCCACGTCACGCCCGAGCGCTCGTCCATTCCGGTCTTCGGGGATCCCGATCGGCTGCGGCAGATCCTCTGGAACCTGCTCGCCAACGCCATCAAATTCACGCCGCGCGGCGGGCGCGTCGAGGTGGAGATCACGCGGGACGAGGGCTTCGTCCACCTGATCGTGCGGGACACCGGAAAGGGCATCAGCGCCGGGTTTCTCCCGTACGTGTTTGATCGTTTCCGGCAGGCCGACAGCTCGGCGTCGAGGCCGCAGGGCGGGCTTGGGCTCGGGCTCGCCATCGTGCGCCACCTCGTGGAGATGCACGGGGGTACCGTGAAGGCCGAGAGCGCGGGCAGTGATCACGGGGCGACGTTCACGGTCACCTTGCCGCTGCCGCAGGAGGCGCGGGACGGAGGCCACGACGGCGAGGCGAAGACAGGCGACTATCGCAGCGAAGGTTCGTCGAGGTATGCTGCCGCCGTGGAACACGTACCGAGGAGAACCTGATGAGCCGCCATCTCGACGCGGATCCGGAGTGCAAAGGTGGAGACGGCGGGATCGATCTCGTGATCGAGGGGCGCCCGCGGGACCTCGGGGGCTTCGTCGTGCGACGGGTCCTGCCGTCGATGATGCGGCGTCTCGTGGGACCGTTCATCTTCTTCGATCACATGGGCCCCGTGGCATTTCCGCCAGGCGAAGGGCTCAGCGTGAGGCCACATCCGCACATCGCGCTGGCGACGATCACGTACCTGCTCGAAGGGGCGTTCGTGCACCGCGACAGCCTCGGCTCCGAGCAGACGATCCGGCCTGGCGACGTGAACTGGATGGTGGCGGGACGCGGCGTGGTGCACTCGGAGCGTACGGCGCCCGAGGTGAAGACGAGCGGCGGGCGGATGCACGGGATCCAGACGTGGGTCGCGCTGCCGCAGAAGGACGAGGAGATCGAGCCGCGCTTCGAGCATCACCCGCGGAGCACGATCCCGATCGTGAACCGCCCCGGCGCAGAGCTTCACGTCATCGCGGGGACCGCGTACGGCGCGAAGGCGCCGACGGGCGTCCTCTCGCCGACGCTCTACGCCCACGCGCGGCTCGATGCTGGCGCGAGCTTGCCCGTGGATGAAGAGCACGAGGAGCGCGCCGTGTACGTGGTCGACGGCAGCGTCGCGTGCAGCGGCAAGACGTTCACGGAGGGCACGATGTTCGTGCTGCGCCCGGGCGCGTCCGTGAGCCTCCAGGCGCTCGAGGCGTCGAACGTCATGCTCGTCGGCGGCGCGCGCATCGACGGCGAGCGGCACATCTTCTGGAACTTCGTTTCGAGCTCGAAGGAGCGCCTCGACCGCGCGAAGGCCGACTGGCGCGAGCAACGTTTCCCGAAGATCCCGGGCGACGACGTCGAGTTCATCCCGCTGCCCGAATGACGCTGCGACGCTCCCGCGCGGGCCTCGTGTACGATCTCGGCTGGGCCGGCGCGCGCTTCGGGGTCGCCTTCTTGCCGGTGATCCTCTTTCCCTCGTGGATCACGTGGATCGTCGCCGTGCTGCTCGCGCTCGGCGTCGTCTTCTTGATCGTCGCGGCGTTCATGTATTCGTACGCCGCGGCGTGCCCGGCGTGCGGCGGGCTCGTCCTGGGGTTGTCGCAGCGCGATTGCGTGGGGTACCAATGCGGCCATTGCAAGCGGTTCGTCGAGGTCGAGCGAGGTGATCTCGTGCTCACGCCGCCGGATCGCGTGGACGACACGCCTTCGTTCGGGGTCGTCCTGCGAGGCTCGCCGGGCGAATTGCCGGCGATCTGCTGCACCTGCGGCGCGCCCGCCGCGCGGACGCGGACGTACGCGGATGCGCGGATGGGTGTCTCGCTCGCCATCCCCCATTGCGAGCGCCACGAGCCTTCGGTGCGGCTGCGGAAGGTGGCGGGGCACGTACGGCTCGACGTCGCCTCGCTCCGCTTCGCGCGGGCCCTCGGCGAGCGGGACGGGCTCGACCTCGTCGGCAGCGGTCCGTACAGCGAGGCGCCGGCCCGTGTCCCCTGGATCTCCGGCCTCGGGGGGCTCGGGTTCATGGGGCTCGGGTTCTTGATTATGCGGCTGGAGCTGTCTTCCAAGGGGCTGCTCGCGGGGGTCGCCGCGGGGGTTGGCGCGTTCGTGCTGATGCATTTCGTCGTGGGCGCCGGGTTTCTGGTCCGGCGGCGGGTCGTCAGGGATTGAGGCCGGCGCTCTGACGCGCCTTTCGCCCTTTCCGAGGGGAAGGGGTGCCTGACGACGGGAAGTGCCGACAGGTCGAAGGCACGCTCGCCGGGCTTGTTGACAACGGCTGGGAGGTTGTCGACACGCGCGCCGGGCTCGTCGGCAACGGGTGGGGAGGTTGTCGACGTGCGCGCTGGGCTTGTCGGCAACGGGTGGGAGGTTGTCGACATGCGCGCCGGGCTTGTCGGCAATGGGTGGGAGGTTGTCGGCATCCGCGCCGGGCTTGTCGGCAATGGGTGGGAGGTTGCCGGCATCCGCGCCGGGCTTGTCGGCAATGGGTGGGAGGTTGCCGGCATCCGCGCCGGGCTTGTCGGCAACGGGTGGGAGGTTGTCGACGTGCGCGCCGGGCTTGTCGGCAATGGGTGGGAGGTTGTCGACGTGCGCGCCGGGCTCGTCGGCAACGGCTGGGGAGGTTGTCGACATGCGCTGCCGCTGCCGCTGCTGCCGCTGCCGCTGCTGCCGCTGCCGCTGCCGCTGCCGCTGCTGCTGCTGCCGCTGCTGCTGCCGCTGCGGCGGCGGCGGCGGGAGGGCGTGCCGCCCAAGCGGAGGCGGCACGCCTGGGCCATTAACGCCTGGTCAGGCGATGCAGGGTACCGACGAGATGGTCCAGCTTGTTGCGCAGCTCCTCGTCCACTTTATCTACGTATCCGAGTGCTTCCGCTACATCGAGGCACGCGCGGACCTCTGCCGCCGAGCCCATGGCCGTGTGCCACCGAGCCCGCTCGTTCCTTCCTTGTGAATACGCGCCCTCGCTCAAGTTCAACGGGACACTCGTCGCCGCCCGCCGCAACTGATCCCCCAAGTTTGGATCCTTCGACCCGATGCGCTCCATCGTCGGCCGCAACATCCTGAGCATCTCGATCGCCACGTCATAAATCCTGAGAACCATTGTTTCCTCCGAATCCCCGACCGGGGACCCCCGCCCCCGGCCCGCGCGCGGAGGAAGGCGAAAGGCTGCGAGGCGAAGCCTCGCACCGCGCGGAGCCGCGCGGAGCCGCGCGCAGCGAAGCGAGCACGGCGAGCACGGCGAGCACGGCTTGGCCTTTCGCCTTCCGAGCACGCGGGCACAATCGCCCTCCCCGGACGAGGACAGAGCACGAGCGTTCCGGAAGCAGCAGCAGCAGCAGCAGCAGCAGCAGCAGCAGCAGCAGCGGCAGCAGCAGCGGCAGCAGCAGCAGCAGCGGCAGCAGCAGCAGCAGCAGCAGCAGCGGCAGCAGCAGCAGCAGCGGCAGCGGCAGCGGCAGCAGCAGCAGCAGCAGCAGCAGCAGCAGCAGCAGCAGTCAAAGGCCCAAAAGCTCTTGCAAAAAGACGCCCCCCTGCCCTGCACCGGCGTGCGTAAAGAACAGCCGCCCCGCGTCGAAATCGCCTCCCTCCGCGATCCACTCGGCCGCATGCGCCGACAGCCGCGCGACGGGCTCGCTCGGGAACGCGAACGGCGAGCGCGAGCGATACACGAACGTGGCGTCCCAGGCCGTGGGATAACTGGTCACCGTCAGGTAAAACCAACCCTTTCGCTCGAACACGAACGGCGACTCGGTATGGCCGCTGTCGTGCCGGATCGTCTCCGGCCCGAGCGTCAAGGCCAAACGCGGCTCACTCCATGTCGCGAGATCGAGCGACGTGCGGTACGCGACGCCGCTCAGGCGGCGGTCCTTGGACGCGCAGCGCGTATAATACGCGACCCATAGATTCGCGAATCGAACGAGCATCGGATCCCGGGCGATGCAGAGGTCCTCGAACAGCGTCCCCCCGGCGCGCGTGAAGCTCGTCCCGTTCGTGGAGCGCGCGATGCGGAAACCCGCGCGATCGTGGTCGCGCGCGCCCACGTGGTACATCATGACCAGGCTGCCGTCGTGATCCCGGGCGAGGTGGGGGGCCCAGATCCAGGGCTCGTCGTGCTGGGCGCGGAGCGTGAAGCGCGGAGGGGTGATCGAAAAACTCGGCGCGGAGGCGTCGTACCAGCGCGCGGGCCCCGGGCCGTCCGCGAGGGCGTGGATGAACGCGCGCTCGTCGAGGCCCTCGTAAGGCTCCTTGTGGAAGATGCCCGTGAGCAACCATCGCCCATCGGCGAGCTCGATCAACGAGTGATCATTGACGTAATGGGGCCCCTCGGGCAGGGACCCGGTGTCCAGGATCTTCACGTTTCGCCCCTGCGAAAGCGTGGGCAAGCCGGCGCTGGTGAAATATCGCAAAAGGTAGCTGCTCTCGCTGAAGGGCTCCGGGGACTCCGTCGCGTCGACCTCGACGACGGCCCCCTTGCCGGCCGCGCAGGCCCCGGGAGGAAGCTCGATCCAGAGCGCGTCCTCCGCGAGCACGCGGGCCTTGTTTTGCTGGGATTCGAAGAAGGTGCCGACGTCCTTTCCGTCGAGCCGCACGCGCGCCTCCTGCGGCCCTCGCGATTGCGCGTAGGAGCGGACGAGCAAGAGCGCGCGGGCGTCCTCGGAGGGGCAATGCAAGAGGATCCGCGTGACGCCGCGGCGCTCCCGCACCGGGAAGGTTTGGACGGGCGTGTCCCGCTCGGCGTCGACGGCCGAGGTCCGGAGGCGCGTCGCCCGGATCGACGCCCTTTGCTCCCCGATCGCGCGGATCCCGGAGAACACGTACGCGAGCCCGAGCGAACGCACGCGCAGCGGCGTGTAGGCGCCCGTGGGGCCGACCTCGAAGCCAAAACGCATGCCGGAGCGGCTCACGAGGGGGTCGGGCACGTGCAAGCGATAGAGGGAATGCTCGAACTTCGCGCGCTTCCATTCGTCCTCGGGATCCGTGACGAGGAAACGGAGCTGGCCGCTCAACGGGTTCGCGTGGGCCCCGAGGAAGTACCAGCCGCCATTGTAATAGTCCTCGGTGCCGGTCCCGTGCTGCACCGGGAAGCGCATGCCGTCGGTCCGGATCATCTCGTCGCCCTCCAGGTACCGGCGATCGCCGCGCAGGCCTTCGTCGAGGTTCTCCAGCAGCGCCACGAACTGGAGGGGTTCGTCGCTTTCGAACATGGGCAGGGTGGTCTCGCGCCCGGGCGCCGCCTGATCGCGGTATTGCGCAGCGAGCCGCACGCCGGGGCGGGCCTCCGCGAGATCCGCGGCGACCTTGATTTCCTCGATCGGATCCTCGGACGCCGCTTCGAGCGAGAGCGCCTCCCCCGCGGCGAGCGGAATGGGCAGGCGCGTCGCGACCCGCCCCAAAGCGCCCATCTTCCACGCAGCATGAAGCGCGCTGCGGAACGTGACCCACCCTTCGTCGACCGCGTCCCGCTCGCTGGCGAGCCCAAAAAAGAAGGACGCCGGCACGGGGGGCTGCTCCCCGATGCGCACCCGGAGATCCCCGAGGCGCGCGGCCGGCAGCTCGACGAAGAGCCGGGAGACCGTGGTCGGGCCCGTCGCGACAATACGCGTCGTCCCGGGTCCGAGCGTGCTCCCGGGGCTCCACGCCGGCGGCTCTTCCGTCCAGTCCTCGCGCAAGAACCGGGAGAGCGCCGCGGCGTCCGGGCCTGCCGCGGATCCGGGCCCCTCGCGGTAGGTGATCTGATGATAAAGAGCGACGCCGCGATACCGCACCTTGGCCTCGCGGGAATACGCGAACGGCACGTAACTCGTGAATGCCCCGGAGCTCGCGTCGACGCCGAGGACGAGCGGGGATTTCCACGGGCCTCGTCCCTCGAAGAAATCACGCGGGTCTCCGCGGAACGTGGTCTGCCCATCGACCTCGATCCAGAGCTCCTGGCCTTCTTTTTCGAGCTCCTTCCGCGGCGCCGTGATCCAGATCCGGGTGATCCTCCCCTCCCCGCGTGCATGAAAAAGAACCCGAAAATCTCCCTCCACGGCGACGCCCGCGCGGAATCCATCGTCGTTTCCCCCCGCGGGATCGTGCGTGGTCACGCTCTGGGTGATCCACCCCGGATGAAAGGTGAGGAGCTCGGAGAGGACCGGGGAGATAGGCAAAGAACTCCCATGCGGGGCGATTGCGAGCGCTGCGCCGAGGAGGTGCTGGAGGGACATGGGGCAAACCTAATGTGGCCCCCGCTGGAATGGTGCCGGCCTCCTTG
This sequence comes from Polyangium sorediatum, assembly GCF_029946465.1. Lineage (NCBI taxonomy): Bacteria > Pseudomonadati > Myxococcota > Polyangiales > Polyangiaceae > Polyangium > Polyangium sorediatum. The sequence continues at coordinate 88,450 of NZ_JARZHI010000021.1, read as the reverse complement.
CTCGCCGCGAACACGAACGTGTATGCTGCGCCGATGACGGAGACCGGTCAGGGCGATCCCGAACCAGCGAAACCGAATACCACGGAGCTCGCGCCCATCGCCGCCGTGGAGCGCGTCGTGGTCCTCGACGTGGTACGCGCCTTCGCGCTCTACGGCGTGCTGCTCGCGAACACCGTGCCGTGGTTCAGCGCGATCGCGTTCATGCCGCGCGACGTGGCCCTCGCGCAGACGGACACCGTCGACAAGGTGTTCCTCTTCTTGCTCGGCCTTTTCGTCGACGGAAAGGCCATGGCGCTCCTGACCATGCTCTTCGGCCTGGGCTTCTCCGTGCAGCTCGAGCGCGCCGAGGCGCGCGGGCGCAGCGTGGTGCCGCTCCACGTCCGCAGGCTCGCGGCGATGGCGCTGATCGGCGTCTCGCACGTGCTCCTGCTCTGGTGGGGCGATGTCCTGTGGAGCTACGCGATCGCCGGCTTCGGCCTCCTGCTTTTCCGCCGCGTGCGCGGCTGGAAGCTCCTCGCGTGGGGCCTCTTCCTCACGGTCGTCCCGGCGTTCATCTGCTCCATTCCCCCCATCTTCAAGGCGCTCCGGGCCTACACGCCCGCGCCGCCCGATTTCATGGCGTTCCGTGCCGACGTGTACGCGGCGATCCTCGGTCACGATCGCCGCCTGCTCACGGTGCTGCACGTGAAGCAGGCCATCTATCACGTGGGCTTCATCTGGATCTGGTACTTCGTGTGGCTCGTCGGGCGATTTCTCGTGGGCGCCTGGGCCGGCACGACGAGGATCTTTCAAGAGGCCGAGGCGCGCCTCCCGTTCTTCCGCAAGCTCCTCGGCTGGGGCCTCGGGCTCGGCCTTCTCGGCTCCGCGATCCATCCCGTGCGCATGCTCCTCCATCGCCGCGGCGTCGTCATTCCGGAGCTCGTCGGGCTCGCGCTCGGCCCTGTCGCAGAGCTCGGGGTCATGCTGCTCGCGGCCGGATACGCGGCCGCCGTGGTCCTCTTGATGCAGCGGCCCGCGTGGCGTCGCGCCCTCTCGCTCTTCGCGCCCGTCGGCCGGATGCCGCTCTCGACCTACCTCGGTCAGAGCCTCCTGAGCACGTTCGTCTTTTATGGCTGGGGGCTCGGGCTCGCGGGCCGCATCCACGTGTGGTGGACGCTCCCGATCACGCTCGGCATTTTCACGCTGCAGGTGCTCTTCGCGCACGCATGGCTCGCGCGCTTCCGCTTCGGGCCGATGGAGTGGGTGTGGCGCGCGATGACCTACGGTCGATTGCAGCCCAATCGATTACCGGCGCGGCAAGAAGAGCTCGCGTAGGCGCGCGTCCCGCAGAAAGAGCCCGCCCCAGAGGAATGCGGCGACGTAGACCGGGAACAGGACGTGGCTGAAGAGCGGATTGCCGACCCGCACGTGCGTCGCGATCGCGCCGCCGAGATACCCCGTCAACAAGATCGCCCCGAGAAACGAGGTCCGCGGAATCACGTAGGTCACGACGCACGCGAGGAGCAGGCTCCCGAGGCTGCGGGCGAGGCCCGGGGGAAAACCGAGCTGTTCGTGGGCCGTGAGCACCTCCGGCGGTGCCATCAGCTTGAGGGAAACGTCGAAGAGCAGGAACGCCACCGCGAGGCCGCTGAGGATACGTCCGGTCCAGGCCATCTTCGTCGACGTGGGTTCCATCGGGCGCTCGGACACAAGGGCAGTCGTCACCATCTCGTTCTCCTCCGGCTTCCAGTCCGTTTCGGGTTCGGCGGCCCGGTCCCCCGCGCCGTCGACACACCCCATGGACCACCCGCCCCCGAAAAACTCATCGGTCCCCGCGAAAGATTTTTACGCGCGCCGATTCGGCAAACTCCACCGTTCGTGAGGAGCGTGGTTTGGATGTCGTGCAGGCGGGCATCCCCGCTCACCTCGCCACGCGGAGCGTCTGCCGGACCCTCGAGCAAGTTTGAGCCGTACGTGGCCGAGGCGTATGATTGCCCGTCCGGGTCTCCCTCATGCACCACGCATCTCCACCGATCCCTCCCTTCGGGCCCGGGGCGCCCCGCGCGTCCGTATCCGAGGTCCTGGCCGCGTTCCTCGCGAGCCTCGGCGTGGAGGTCGCGTACGGTCTCGGCGGCGGCTCCATCGTCCCGTTCTGCCACGCGCTCGCGCGGAGCCGGGTGCGCGTCCTGCACTGCCGCCACGAGTCCGGCGCGGCGTTCGCGGCGCTCGAGGAGAGCCTCGCCAAGGACCAGCCGACCGTGGTCTTCGCGACGGCCGGCCCTGGGATCACGAATGCGATCACGGGGCTCGCCGCCGCTCGCATCGAGGGCGCGAAGGTCGTGCTCGTCTCCGGCGGCACCTCGCCCTCGCAGCGCGACCGCGGCGCCGCCCAGGAGACGACCGCGCGGACGCTCCCCGCGGGCCTGCTCTGCGACGGCCCTCTCTTCCACTACGCGACGACCCTGGAGCATCCCGCCCAGTTGCCGGTCATCCTGCGACGATTGGCCGTCGGCGCGCAGGCCGTGGAGGGGTTCGTCGCGCACATCCATTTGCCGCTGAGCATGCAGTCGGCGATGTTCGAGGGCCCGGCCCTCGCCGAGACGAATGCGCTGCCCGGCCCGGCCCCGTCCGCCGAGGCCCTCGACGCCGTGGCGAAGATCCTCACGGAAGAGCCCTGCGCGTTATGGGTGGGTTATGGCGCGCGAAAATCCGTTCCGCTCGTCCGCGCCCTCGCCGAGCGGCGGTCGATGCTCGTGATGTGTTCCCCCCGCGCGAAGGGCATTTTCCCCGAGGATCATCCGCTCTCCATCGGGACCACGGGCGTCGGGAGCCATGCGCGCGTGGCGTCGTGCCTGAAGGCCGCGGGCATCCGCCGCACCCTCGTGCTCGGCACACGGCTATGGGAATGCACGTCGTTCTGGCGGCAGGATCTCGTGCCGCCGCGCGGCTTCCTTCACGTGGACGTCAATCCTGCGGTGTTCGGCGCGGCCTATCCCTCGGCGGAGACGCTCGGCGTGCAGGCCGAGATCGGAGCCTTTTTATCGGCATTGCTCCCGCGGCTGCCGGCGCGTGAAGGCGCGCCGCCCGCGCTGCCCCCCATGGCGAGGCCCGCGCCGCTGGATCCGCTCGCGGAAGGGGCGGTCCGGCCGCGTTTTCTTTTCGAGGCGGTGCAGCGCGTCGTGGTCGAATCCTCCGACGCGCCCGTGCTCACGGAGGCGGGCAGCGCATTCGTGTGGGGCAACCACGTGCTCCGGTTCCAGGAGCCGGGGCGCTATCGCTCGGGGCTCCATTTCGGATCGATGGGCCACGCGACGACGGGCGTGCTCGGGGCCGCGCGCGCGCGGGGCAAGGCGGCGGTCGCGCTCGTGGGCGACGGCTCGATGCTCATGCTGGAGGAGGTGAGCACGGCCGTGCGGTACGGCATCCCGGCGATATGGGTGGTCTTGAACGATCGCCAATACGGCATCGTCGAGCACGGCATGCGCGCGTCGGGGTATGATCCGGTGGAGACGACGCTGCCCGATACGGATTTTTCACTGGTAGCAAGGGGGCTCGGGGCGCTCGGGGCGAGGGTCGAGCGGGAGGAGGAGCTCGAAGCGGCGCTCGGGGCAGCGCTCGCTGCGGGAAAACCCTTCGTGGTGGACGTCCGGGTGGACCCGGAGGAACGACCGCCCATCACGAGCCGTGTCCGAAGCCTGGAGGCGCAAACCGCCAAGGAGAGCTTTTCCCCATGACTACCTCCGCAGGGATGCGATCCCTCGCCATCACGTTCCCCGGTGGCCTGAAGACGAACGATTATTGGCGCCGCCATTATCCGCAGATGCTCGGCGCGGCCGTGGAAAAACGGAACGTGTGGGCGGCGCCCGAGGAGCCACGCGAGAATCCGGATGCGTTCGACGCCGAAATGGCGAAATACCTCGACGACCCGTTCCGCGGCGCCCGGGAGCGGCGCGTGCTCCTGCCGCACGAGAATGCGATGTCGCTCGAGACACGCGCCGCGACGATGGCCCTCGGGGCCGCCGGAATCGAGCGCGCGGAGGTGGATCTCGTGATCGCGTGCTCGCTCTTTCACGACGTGATGGGGATCGGCCACGCCACGTTCCTCGCCGGCGAGCTCGGCCTCCGCTCGGCCGCGTGGAACCTGGAGACCGCGTGCTCGGGCGCGTTCGCCCTCTTCGAGACCGCGTGCGCGCTCGTGCGCGCGGGGCAATACCGGAACGTGCTCGGCGTCGTCTCGTGCACGTATTCGCGATCGGTCGAGGAGCACGATACGATGTCGTGGTTCTCGGGCGACGGCGCCGGGGCGTTCGTGGTCTCGGAGGTGCCTGCGGGCGAAGGGCTCGTCGCCTCGGCGATGCTGCACAGCGCCGAGACGTGCAAGGCCTTCCTGCTCGACGTCGTCGACGATCCGAAGCGCGGCAAGCAGGTGGTCCGGCTCCGCTCGGATCGGAGCGCGAGCAAGGTCCTGCGCCAGGTCTCCGAGCCGTATCTCCGAAAGACGGCCGACATGGCCCTCGAAAAGGCGGGGCTCCGGATGGCGGACATCGACTGGCTCGTCGTGAACACCCCGACCGCGTGGTATGCCTCGTTTTGCGCGCGCGTCCTCGAATTCGATCGGGCGCGCACCATCGACACGTTTCCGCGTTATGCGAACTGCGGCCCTGCGCTGATGCCCGTCAACCTGTATACGGCCGCGGCGGAGCTGCCGATTCGGCGCGGGGATCTGGTCCTCCTGCACACCGTCGGCAGCGCGTCGAGCTCGGGCTCGGCCATCGTTCGCTGGGGCGACGTTGCGCTCGGCCCCTCGCCCGGTCTGCCCCTCGAGGTTTTGTAAGGACCATCGACGAACCCCGGCGACGCGTCGTACGCGATCCTTTTCCAGGGCCGCGTCTCCTGCTAGCCTTCCGGGCCGTGGAGATCGTCTACGACCAACCTGCCGTCGCCATGGGGTGGCGTCCTCCCGTCCTCGTCGTGTTGTGGAAGCAGGCGCCGACGTTGCCGGCGGCCATCCAGGTGAACGAGCGCGGGTCGAAAATCATGCAGGCGCACCCGGGCGGGAGCATCTTCATCGTGGTCACCAGCGCCGATCATGGCGCGCCCGAGCGCGCCGCAGCGAACGCGCTCGGCCAGGCGACACGCGCGCTCGAGAAGCACATTCTGGCGCACGCGTTCATCATCGAGGGTCAGGGGCTCAAGGCGGGCGCGATCCGCGCGACCGTGAAGACGCTGCAGTCGCTCACGCGCGTGATTTTCCCGTGGACCATCGCGTCGACCACGGAAGAGGGCATCCTGTGGGTGGCCCGCAAGGCGAAGTTCCTCAGCGAGGAAGAGGCGCAGGTCGTCCTCGCGGACGTCCAGGCCATGAAAGCGGCGGCGAAGGGCTGAACGCGGCGGGCGTCGAAAAATCGACGCTTTGCGGAGGGCGTCTACGCGGAGCGGCATTGCCGCCGATTCCCGTCCGACGTTGCAAAGGCGCTCGGCCCGAGCAAAGCAATGCGGAGGAACGCGCTCGGAAGCGAGGCGGATCCCCGGCGCACGCCGTGTCGCCCCGGTGGCATTCCGGTTGCACGTGCCCGGGGGATGATGGCTACGTACCCTTACGCGGGCTGCTCCAGGGCGGTCCTGGCGCTCGGCATTTCGACCCTCGTCGCGACCTCCGTATCCGCCGCGGAAGAGCCGCCCCGCGCCGCCGTGGGCGCGCAAGCGACGGGGTTCGTCGTCGGCGCGAGCCTATGGGTCGCCCCCCTCGACGAAGACGTCCTCCGCGAAGAGCTGACGATCGGGTTCAAGGTCGAGGGACTGTTGCTCGGCGTCAACATGTATTACGCCAGCCACACACGCGACTATAAACCGGAGGTTGGCTCCAGGAAGGAGGACGAAGAGACATTCGTGGTCTCCCCTGGGGCCCAGTTCGTCCTGGGTCGCACCAAGAACGCGCGGTTCGAGCTCCTCGGCCTCCTCGGTGCCGGCGTGGGGACGTGGAGGCAATCGAACAGGGTGGTTCCCTCCTTTCAGCGGGGAGATGAAGCCCCTCCGGAACCCACGGTGAGCGCAGGCAACGGCCCTCGCGTGCGCTGGTATGTGGGAACCGGCGGACGCGCCTGGTTCTACCCCACGTTCGGATTGAACCTCGGCGCAGGGCTCCTCGGCGATTACCGCCTGCAGAAGGGCACCTTTCGCGAGCCGCCCGTCACCCTGTTTCTGCAAGCAGGCGCCATCGGCGTTTTCTGAAAGGCAGGAGCACGCACCCCCATGAAAACGAAATGTCTCCTGCCTGGGGCCGCCGGCCTCGTGCTCCTCGTGGCCACGAGCGCGGCGAGCGCTGAACCGAAAGACGAGGCGCGCAACGGTCCGCCAGAGTGGGGCTTTGCGATCCAACCGTCATTCTCGACCGCCCCGCGTGGCCACGTCGATGGAAGCCTCCTCCTCGGCGCCGCCCTCCCTCGTCTCGTGCTCGGCCTCGGGGTCGACCTCTCGCGGGCCTTCGACGAGCCGCACGACGACCCGCTCTTCATTCCGTATGCCGAGCTTCAGGGGACCCTCCTTCGCTCCGAGGATCGGCGTACGGAGCTCTTCGTCTTCGGCTCGGTAGGGCGCGTGCCCATCGGCGTCACCAGCGCCTTCACGAGGGAACGTATCTTCCGCTGGCGGGTCGCGCCGGGGCTGCGGGTATGGCCCCTCCGCAGCCTGGCCGTCACCGCCGCCGTCGGCCTCACGGCAGACGAATACGAACGATTCGGCCACGATGACTGGGACCAAGGCCAGCACGTCACGATGTTCGGGAGGCTCGGGCTCCTCGTGGTGCTCGGGAAGTGATCCGTCGCTCGAAACGCAGCCTCAGGCCGCGCCGCGCTCGCTCGGAATGCCGAGCTTGTTCGAGCGCGCGGCGTCGAGCGAAATCGTGAGATGCTCCTCCAGCGCGTCGAAGATGGTATCGACCATGCCAATGGCCACGTCGCGCTCGGCCGTCGTGATGCGCTCGCTCGTGATGAACGCGCTTCGCGGCAGGCGCTCGCCGCGCGCGCCATGCGCCACGTCGTGCCGATCGCAGAGGTAATCGAGCCTGATCCCGTGCTCTTTCTCCACCACGTCCGCGAGCCGCTTCACGTTCTCGAAGAACGCGTGCCCGCTCGCCTCCAGGGCCGCGACGAACCAGAAGAGCATCGCCGGATCCCGGTGGCCCATCGCGAGCTTCGCGAACGTCGCGAGGTTTTTCCGGTGCGTCTCGACCTGCGGATCGAGGAACAGGAACTTCAACGTGTCCTTCGCCTTCCACCCGAGGACCTCGTCCATTCCGAGGGCCTGCCAGTCGTTCAGGAAGAGCGCGCTGTGCGTCTCCAGGTCGTCACACCATTCATTGATGCGCCGCTCCTTCGGCGTCCGGGGCTCGGGATAACGGACCGCGTATCGGTTGAGATCGCGGTAGCCCATGATGTCGGGCACCCATAGCGGGAGCAGCCGCATGAGCTTTTCCCGCGGGGAGACGCTCGTCTCCTCGCGCAGCCACGCATAAAAAGGATGCCGCGCCGCCTGCGCCTTTCGCTCCTCGATGACGCGAAGGACATCCTCGTGATACAGCGCCATGGGCTGCTCGAGCTCGACCTCGTACGAAGGCCGCTCCCTCGGCACGGCTTCCGCGCGGCGCGCGATCCCTTCGGCGGGGGGTCGTTTCGGGAGCACGCCCGGCTCCATGAACGAGCGCCCGTAGTTCAGGAAGCAATCGTGGACCTCCTCGAAGAGGTCGAACATGCGGTTCGACAGGCGCATCGCCAGCGGCCGTTGCTGCTCGTCGAGGACCTCGTCGTCGAAGACGCCTTTGGATCCCCAGACGAACCCCGGCTCCCGGTCGAGGTGGTGATTGCCGTAGTAGATGTACCGGAGCCCCGTCTTCGCCTCGATCTCGCTCGTGACCTTCGCCATGTGATGAAAAAACGCGTTCCCCGCGGCCTCGCCGGCCTCGGAGTGCGTGAAGCGGACGAGCGGATCCCCCGCGTCCTCGACGTCGAGCCGACCGAACTCCAGCACGAAATACCGAAATCGCTCGTTCTCCTTCGACAGGAAGAGCCACCAGAGCATGTCGCTCGCGCGAAAGCCGAGGCGCTCGTCGAGCTTCATCTTGCTCCAGTCCTCCAGGAAGAGCCGCGAGTGGGTCTCGTCCTCGCGCGTGCCGCCGTTCAGCGCCTCCTCGAAGCGGTTTCGCGGCTTCGGGAAGCGGATGAAATACCGGCTCGCGTCGCGGAAGTTCATCACGAACACGGTCATGATCGGCGCGATCAGGACCTTGTCCTCGAGCGGCACCGCGTCGGAATGCAGCCAATCGAAGAACGGGTGCGACAGGATGCGCTCCCACCGCGCCGCCTTGAGCTTCATGAACTCCTTCATTGTAGGCCTCCTTTGCCTTTGCCGTGGCTCCGATCGGGCGAGTCTATCACGAGCAGAAATCGAAGGAGGTCCCTCCCCGCGAAGCCGCCGTCGAAAGAGCCGGTCACAGGACGCATGTGCGCCGGCCCGCCTCGCGAAGCGTGATCTTCCCTTGCCTCGCGCCTCGCCTTCCGCCTATTCTCCCTCGCCCCCTCCGTCTGGAGAAACCCTGTGTCCTTGCTCATCGATCCGGAGATCGCCGCCCGCGTCGACCGCCTCGAGTTGCCCTTCAACACCTACGGTGTCGATCCCTACGGCGCCTCGAAGCAGCACCTCGCTCGGCTGTTCACGGCCTTCCGGTTCCTCTACCGCCATTACTTCACCGTCGGCGTCGAGGGCGTCGAGCACGTCCCCGCCCGCGGCCGCGCCATGCTCGTCGGCAACCACTCGGGCGGCATCGCGATCGACGGCGCCATGGTGATCACGTCCTGCTTCTTCGAGCTCGAGCCTCCCCGGCTCGCCCAGGGCATGGCCGAGAAGTTCATGGCCCAAACGCCGTTCATGGGGCTCCTCGCCACGCGCAGCGGGCAGCTCACCGGGCTCGTGGAGACGGCCGAGCACCTGCTGCACGACGATCGGCTGCTCATGATCTTCCCCGAAGGCGCCCGTGGCACCGCCAAGCTTTATCCCGAGCGCAACACGCTCGTCCATTTCGGATCGGGCTTCATGCGCCTCGCCATGAAGACGCGCACGCCCATCATTCCGTTCGGGTTCGTCGGCGGCGGCGAGGCCATTCCCACGATCGCGAATTCGTATGCCCTCGGAAAGCTCTTCGGCGCGCCCTACGTCCCGATCACGCCCTGGGGCGTCGCGCTCCCGGCGCCCGTGCGGCTCGAGCTCACGTATTCGGCGCCCATGACATTCGAAGGGTCGGGGACCGAGGAGGACGAGGTCATCGAGGGCTACGTCGAGCAGGTGAAGCAGCGGATCGCCGGCCTCATCGAGGTGGGCCGGGAGAGGCGGCGCAAGGCGCTCGCCTGGTCGCGCGGGGCAGAGGACGAGGCCCGGATCGAGGGTGAGCCGGGCAGCACGAAAAAAGAGGAGCAGCGATGAGGGTTCTCATTCCCGGCATCGGGGGCGTGCTCGGTCAGCGCGTCGCGCGCCGCCTGCTCGAGCAGGGGCACGAGGTCATCGGGATCGATCGCCGGCCGTGGCACGACGCGCCGCCCGGCATCGAGCTCCACAACGTGGATATCCGCAAGCGCGCGGCCGAGGACGTCTTCCGCAAGAGGCGGCCCCAGGCGGTCATTCACATGGCCACCGTCACGCACCTCGTGGAGAAGACCGCGGAGCGCTACAAGATCAACCTCGGCGGCACGCGCGCCGTCTTCGAGCATTGCCGCGATTGGGGCGTCGAGCACGCGATCTTCGTCGGGCGACACACCTATTACGGCGCGGCCGCCGATTCGCCGCTCTACCACAAGGAAGAGGACCCGCCGATGGCGGTGACCACCTTCCCGGAGCTGTCGGACCTCGTCGCGGCCGATCTGTATGCGTGCACGGCGCTCTGGCGGCTGCCCAATCTGTGCACGACGGTCCTGCGCATGGCGTACACGCTCGGGCCCACGGGGCACGGGACGCTCGCCACGTTCCTGCGCGGGCGGCACGTGCCCATGGTCCTCGGATTCGATCCGCTCTTTCATTTCATGCACGAGGAGGACGTGACGACGGCGATCTGCCTCGCGCTCGAGAAGCGGGTGCAGGGCGTCTACAACGTCGCCGGGCCGCAGCCGGTGCCGCTCTCCGTGGTCGTTCGCGGGACGGGGCGATCGCCCATTCCGCTCCCCGAAATCGCGTTCCGCGCGGCGCTCGGCCGCTTCGGCCTGCCGCGGCTGCCGCCGGGCGCGCTCGCGCACATCAAATACCCGGTCGTGGTCGACAGCGAGGCATTTCGCGCGGCCACGGGCTTCGTCCACCAGGTGGACGAGGTCCGGGCGATGCAAGAATTTCGGGACGCGTTCCCCGTGCGGGGATAACCGCGAGGGCGCGCCCCTTCCTCGGGAGCGCGCCCTGCCCAAAGACGTTCTACTGGCAAGCGCCGCGGAGGCACTTGCCGCTCAGGCATTCGATGCCCTTCGTGCACGTCTGGCTGGCGACGCTCTTGCACGCGCCCTTGCCGTCGCAGACGGAGGTGCCGCCGCCACACGCCTGGGCCTCGTGGGTCTCGTTCTCCGGGACGTAGGCGCAGATGCCCACGGCGCCTTCGAGGTCGCACCGGACGCACGCGGCGCCACACGCCTCGTTGCAGCATACGCCGCCCGTGCAGTAGCCGGTCGCGCAATCGCCGGCCGCCCCGCAGGCGAGGCCCTGGGTGCACGGGCCGCAGGAGCCGCCACAATCGACGTCGGTCTCGAGGCCGTTGCGGAGGCCGTCGCTGCAGCTCACGCACGCGCCCATGACGCAGGATTGCCCGACGGCCGCGTCGCATTGCGGGCCGCACGTGCTGCGCGCGCCCGGGAGCGGCTCCTGGCATACCCAGCAGGGCTCGACCGCGCACGCCGCGTCGCAGCCGTCGCCCGGCGCGGTGTTGCCGTCGTCGCACGCCTCCTTGTCGTGGCGAACGCCGTCCCCGCAGCGCGACGCGAGCGCGCTGGCGCCCAGGTCGGGCCCGGACGGCACGAGATCCTCGAGGTATTCGCCCTCGACCACGCAGCCGTAGCCGAGAAGTGCGCAAGCCACGATCCACAAGCAATCCCGTCCAACGTGTTTACGCGCCATGACGACCGTACCCCCCAAAAGTCAGAACCGGATGTACGCCTCGGTCAGAACAGGAGCTGGACGCCGAGGAGCCCGCCTTGGAAGCGCACGACCGCCTGCGGGACGATTTCTTTTTTCTTCGCGGTCCTCGCGTCGTCCTCGATTTGAATGGCATACAGGGCCGTCCCAAGGCCGGCGACGCCGGCGCCGACGAACGACAGGATCGAGGCGTTCGCGAGGAACGCCATGTCGCGCTGCATGTCATTGAAACCGCCGGGACAGCTCCGGCAGGGATCGGCCCGCAGCCGCTCGCTCTCGGCGTCGAGCGTCGCCGCCGCGGCGCCGAGGCCAATGCCGATCGAGGCGAAGAGCACGGTCGCCGCCACGCCGCCTTCGACCACCTCCTCCGCGCCCCGATCGGGCGTGATGGGCGGCGGGACCGTGACCTCCCAGGGCTCGCGGCAGAGGCCGTTTGCCGATTGGAAGAGCCCGCCCGAGAGGACCAGGAGCGATAGAATGCCCCGCACGACCACGCGCGAAGAACCCCTCGCGTTCTCACGAGAATGCATCGTTCCCCCCATATCAATGCAATCTCTAGCACCCGCGTGGGGGTCGTACGAGCAAATGCTCGCGGCGCGGCGCGCTCGCGCGGCCTACGTCCGCGCGCTCACCGATTCCAATGCCGAGAACAATGAAAAGTCAGCGTTCGTCGGGCTCGAAGAGCGCGCCGGGGTTCATGATGCCGGCAGGATCGACGGCGCGCTTCGCGGCGCGGAGCGCGAGTTCGAATGGCTCGGGCCGCTCGGCGCGAAAGTAGGGGCGGTGCACGCGGCCGACGGCGTGATGGTGCGTGATGGTGCCGCCCGAGGCGAGAATCGCGTGGCTCGCGGCGTCCTTGATGGCCGCCCACGTCTCCAGCTCGTGGCCTTCCCGCGCGGGGCCGAGGAACGTGTAATACGGCGCGGGGCCGTCCGGATACACGTGGGTGAAACGTCGCGCGAGGATGCCGCCGCCCAGAGTACGCTGCAATGCCGGGAGCACGGCCTCATGCACGGCGACGTCGAGCGCCTCGAACCTGTCCCACGTGCACGCCGTCTCGAACGTGTCCGCGAGGACGCCGAGGGAGACGAGCGCGCTCTGCAGATACGGCGCGCGGAAAAACGATTGCTTGTACGTCGCCTGCGCCCGCGCCCCTTCGCCGCGCTCCTCGCGAAACACCGGTCCCTCGGGGCACACGCCGCCTGCCTCGGCCGTGATCTCGAGGGCCCGGTTCATCGAGGGCCCGAGCGGGTGATCCGCTGATTCGAAGGCGAGGAGCAGCACGGCCCCGCCGTCGACGAACACGCCGCCGAGCAGGGCGTCCGTGCGATCGAGCAAGCGACAATTCGAGGGATACAGGCCCGATTGCGCGAGCATGCGGCACGCGCGGGCGCCGTCCGCGAAGTGCGGGAACGTCACGCTCGCCGAGGCCCGGTACCGGGGCCGCGCCTGCAGGCGCACCCACGCCTCCGTGATGACGCCGAGGATCCCCTCGGAGCCGAGCGCGAGCCGGTCCGGATTCGGCCCCGCGCCCGAGGCGGGCAGCCTGCGGCTCGCCCAGGTGCCGGCGGGCGTGATCATCCGGACGGAGGAGACGAGATCGTCGATATGGGTGTACAGCGTCGCGAAATGGCCGCCCGCGCGCGTCGCGATCCAGCCGCCGAGGGTCGAGAATTCGAAGCTCTGCGGGAAATGGCGGAGCGTGAGCCCGTGCGGGGCGAGCTGCTCTTCGAGGACGGGGCCCGTCGCGCCGGCCTGAATGCGCGCCGATCGGGAGACAGGCTCGATTTCGAGCACCCGATCGAGCCGCCGCAGGTCGAGCGAGACCACGCCGCGCGGGCGATCCCCCACGCTCGCCTCGACGCCCCCGACGACGCTCGTGCCGCCGCCGTACGGGATCACGGCGATGCCCTCGGCCGCGCAATGGGCGAGCAACCGCTCGATGTCCTCCTCGGACTGGGGAAAGCTCACCCAGTCGGGGGCGACCGAAAAATCACCGTGGTAGGCCCGGACGAGGTCACGATACCCCTTGCCGTACGTGTGGAGGATCCGTTCCTTCGGCGCGGCCGAGGAGATCGGCGCGAGGGACGTCGGCGGCAGGACGCGGGGCTCCGGGAGGCGCGCGGCTTCGAGGGTCGGCAAGGGCCGCAGGGAAAACTCGCGTCCCAGGAGGGCGCTGACCTGCGCGGCGAGGGCCTGCCGCCCAGGTTCGTCCGGAAAAGCGTCCGTGTACCCCCACGCCCAATGGCTCCGCTCACGCTCGCTCATCGTCCTTTGGCTCCTCCGCGACAGGCGCGGCCTTGGCGCTCACCGGTGCGCTCGGCGGACCGGCCGGCGGATCGGCGGGCGCGTTCGAATCGAGTAGCATGGCCATCCAGCGCGTCTTGTCGCTCCCTTCGAGGAGGATGCGCGCCACCATCGTGAGGGGCACCGAGAGAAACATGCCGGCCGGCCCCCATAACCACCCCCAGAACAGGAGGGAGAGAAAGACCACGGTCGCCGAGAGCCCGAGCCTGCGCCCCATCCACGCAGGTTCGAGGATGTTGCCGAGCACCGTGTGCACCACGAGAAACCCGGCCGAGACAGCCAGCGCCCGCCCCGGGCCGTGCGAGAGGAGCGCGAAAAAGACCGGCGGCGCCCCGGCGATGAGCGCGCCCACGTTCGGGATGTAGTTCAGGAGAAACGCGACGAGGCCCCAGAGCAGCGCGAAATCCACGCCGAGGACGTAAACGATGAGGCCCGCGAGGAGGCCGACCGCGATGCTGACGACGGTCTTGATGAACAGGTAGTTCTGCACGTCGCCCACGATCCCGGGGAAGAGCCCCACGTAGCCGCCGCGCGCGCCCGCGAGGACGCGGAGCTTGCGCGAGAACGTGCGCGACTCGAAGAGCATGAAGCCGAGGATCAAGAGGACGATGAAGATGTTCGAGACGAGCCCCGCGAGATCCCGGATCATCCCGGCGCCGAACGAGAGCACCGTGCCCGGCGAGACCATCTGCGTGATGGCGCCCTTGGGGACGTGGACGTTGTGCGCGCGCAGCCAGGTCGTGAGCTCCGCGGCGACGATGTCGAGGCGGGTCTGGTACCGGGGCACGGCCTCGCCGAACTCGGTCGCCGAGCTCGCGACGACGGACGCGCCGGCGCTGAGGACCGCGATGTTCGCGAGCAGGACGAGGGTGGCGGCGACGGGCTCGGGGACGCGCCGCTTCTCGAGCCACGCGAGCGGCGGGGCGCTGACGACGGCGAGCAGGAGCGCCATCATGATCGGCACGAGCACGCTCGTGGCCGCGTGGAGGGCCGCGACGACGACCACGAAGGCGGCGAGCTGCAAGAGGGCGTCGGAGCGGCGAGACGGGACGCGGGTGTCCAAGGCGGCGCCATCCTAGCCGGACGGGACGCATCGCGCACCCTGGATGCTCGTCCCTTCCCCACGGCACGGCCCGTGCGATGGGCTGCGCCCCGGATGCGGGCCCAAACCCAATCGAAAGGCGGAGGAGACACGATGGGACGAACGATGACCCTGGCCATGTTCATGCTCGCCGCGGTCGTGGCGAACGCGTGTGACGGGAGCGGTGGCGGCGGAGACGGCGGCGCAGGCGGCAGCGGCGGCGCAGGCGGCAGCGGCGGTGCAGGCGGCACGGGTGGCAGCGGCGGCATGATTGGCACAGGCGGGAGCGGTGGCACAAGCGGCGCGGGCGGCAGCGGCGGCAGCGGCGGCAGCGGCGGCGCGGGCGGTGGGAACGTGCTCGGGCCTGGGGAATGCCGCACGAGCGCCGATTGCAACCAGGGAGGCGAGTTCTGCTTGTCGCCGGGCGAGCAGCTCCCGTGCGGGATCTGTTACGACCCGCCGAACCCCTGCACGACGGACGCGGCGTGCGCCGCGCAGGATCCCATGACGATCTGCGCGAAGGCGCCGTGTAGCTGCGGTGAACCCGAGTGTTTGCCCGGCTGCACCTCGGACGCGGCGTGCCTGCCCGCGGAGCACTGCTCGCCGGGGCACCGGTGCGAGCCGGATCCGTGCGCCATGGACGGCGATTGTCCGGCGAATTTCGCGTGTGCCCCGCAGGTGCTGACGTGCGCGCGAAAGGCTTGCAGCGCGGACGCGGAGTGCAGCGGCTTTTGCGTCAATGGCCTCTGCCACGCCGAGGCCGGCGCCTGCGCCCTGCCGCCGCCCTGACGGCCGACGTCCGCGAATCGAACACGCCTCAGGGGCAACTGCAATGCACCTGGGCCGTGCCCACGCAGAAGACGTCCCACGACAACTTGCAGCACGTCTTGTCGATCAGGCAAACGGCGTTCACGCAGGGGTCGCAGAGCGGATCGAGCTCGCCGCCGGGCGTACACGGGTCGTGCGCGCAAGCCGGCGGGCCCACGCTGCACCCCTCGTCCACCACGCCGTCGCAGTTGTCGTCGACGAGGTTGCCGCACATCTCGTCCTGCGGAGAGGCCAGGGGCGCACACGAGAGCGCGCCCGCGGCGCACGTGCGGATGCCCTCCGCGCACGCGCCGGGTTCGCCCGTATCGCACGTCTCGCCGCCGCCGGGGTTGTCCTCGTCGATCACGCCGTTGCAGTCGTTGTCGAGGCCGTCGCAGATCTCGACGGAAGGCGAGGCCGTCTGGACACAAACGAGCCCCGTTTTGCCATGGCAAACGAGCGCGCCCGCGCTGCACACACCCGGCGCGCTCGTGTTGCATTCGTCGCCGACGCCCGGGCTCTCCTCGTCGACCACGCCGTCGCAATCGTCGTCGACGCCGTTGCAAACCTCGGGGATGCACGCGCTGCCGCCGCTGCCGCCTGCGCCACCGCTGCCGCCGCTGCCCACGCTCCCGCCTCCACCGCCGCCTCCGCCTCCGCCTCCACTGCCGGTGACGTTTTCCTCCACGACGGGACGTGTCGTCCCCCGCGCGCAACCGGCGGCCCCCACGAGGAGCCCCGCCGAAACCATCACCGCCCATCCCACGAGATACCGCTCGCCCATCACGCACCCTCCCCCACGTCGACGCGGGCGAACCACCTCATCGGCCGCCCGCGCCAAGCCATCCGGCCCCCTACGATGATCCAAAGCACGTAGTGGGGGTCACCAAATGGAATGCGTGAAGAGACGTTCGCGAGACGAGGACGGAATTCGCCCACGGACAGGCGCCTCGAATACGTGCGCCGCGACCCTCATGGTTCTTCCCGCGCCTTCGTCCCGCGTGTACAAGGAGACATGCTTCGAAACGAATTTGGCTCGGTGGGGCGATGGGGGCGTGTCCTGGGCGTGATGGGCGCCCTTTCTTTGCTTGCGGCTTGCGGGTCGGGCAATGGCACGACCGGGAGCGGCGGCAACGGCGCAGGCGGGAGTGGGGCCGCCGGCGGCAACGGCGGCAGCGGCGGCAACGGCGGCGGCAACGGCGGGGGCGGCAACGGCGGCAGCGGCGGAATCGGCGGGGGCGGCGGCGCGGGCGGGTCGGGCACACCGGCGGGGCTCTTCGAGGCGCCGAACCCCTGGAACAAGGACGTCTCGGCCTTGCCGAAAAACGCGGAGTCGGACGCGATCACGGGCTGGCTCGAGGACAATGGCGGCTGGGGCGCGGGCTCGTTCCGGATCGATTTCAGCATCGAGCTGCTCCACGCCGACGCGAACACCGAGATGCGCACGTTCGAGACCACGGACGAGTTCTACTCGCCCGATTGCGAGCACGTCCCCTACCCCGTCCCGGCCGGCGGCGCGCTCGAAGGCGAGCAGGGGTATGCGTGCACGAACGACGGCGATTGCCACCTGCTCGTCGTGCACGAGCCGACGAAGACGCTCTACGAGATGTGGCGGGCGAACATCGTGGGCAACACGTTCTACGGCGGCTGCGCGGTGACGTGGGACCTGACGAAGTCGTACCCGCCGAACCTGCGCGGCGAGGGCTGCACCTCCGCGGACGCGGGCGGCTTCCCCATCTCGGCGATGCTCTTCTCGGCCGACGAGGTGGCGGCCGGATCGATCGATCACGCGATCCGGTTCATCCTGCCGAACGCGCGCATTCGCGACAACGTGTACGTGCATCCGGGCACGCACAGCACGGGCCCGACGTCCGGCGGCCCGAACGCGCCGCCCTACGGCGTGCGCTTCCGCCTGCGCGCAGATTACCCGCTCGAGACGTTGCCGACCGAGGGCGCTCGCGTGGTCGCGCGAGGCCTCCAGAAATACGGCATGTTCCTGGCCGACGCCGGCAACATCGCGCTCACGGCGCAGAGCGACAGGTTCACGACGCACAAATGGGACGAGGTCGGCGTGGACTCGTTCTCGCTCACGGACATCCAGCCCGGGGACTTCGAGGTCGTCGACATGGGCGACCCGATTCAATGGAGCGGGGACTGCGTGCTGAACCCGCCGTGATCGGCGTCAAAGCATCTCGGGGAAGCGGCTGAAACGCTCCCCGAAATGCAAGACGAACGGGTTCGTCATGAGCTCGTAACGAAAGCCCTGGATGGGCGCGATCGGCACGTCCATCGGCAGATCCTCCACGCAGCCATACGAAAAGATCCAGGTCTCGATGACCTGCCCCGTCGGGGCGTCCCGCCGCGCGACGCGCTCGATCCTCGATCCGGACCAGGCGACGTCGGTGATGAACTTCTGCGTGCCCTGATCAAAGACGTCCCACGTGCGCCGGACGAGCCGCCCCGCGTCGTACTCGAAATCGATCGATTGATCGAGCACGCCGTCCCCCTTCGTGTCGTACTCGACGCGCGTGATGCCCCCGCTCTCGTTCCAGAAGAAGCGGTCGACGTAGTCGGGCTGTCCGTCGCCGTCGGCGTCGAAGTCCCGCCGCGAGAGCCGCTCCGCCGCGAGGTCTTCATACCAAAAATCCTCGGTGACGACCTGCTCGCCGTTCATGTACACATGTTCGGCCTTCACGAGCCACTGTCCCGCCGCATAGAACTGGCGTAAGACGTTCTCCTCCGTGCCGTCGCCGTCGTCGTCCCACCCCGTTTCGAGGACGAACGGCTCGCCTCCGAGATACCGGTACCGCATCACGCGGGAGAGGACCCCTTCCTCAAAATTCTCGTCCCGCTCGTGGTTGCCCGCAGCGTCGAAGAAGAAGCGCGATTCGCTCGACGAGTCGCCCTCGGGCTTCGAGGAGACGTACGTCGTACGCACCACGCGATCCTGGTCGTCCCATTCCCAGGTCATCTCGCGGTGCGGCGTGCTGAAGCGGCTATCCTCGACCGTCTGTGTGATCCGTCGGCCAAGCGCGTCGTAGCCGCGTTTCACGAGGAAGACCCGCTTGCCCTCCGCCGTCCGCTCGGCATACTGGATGACGCGGCCGCCCTCGTCGTAATGGTAAACGGCCGTCAAACGAAGCGCTTCGTCGAGCTGATACTCGATCCGGTTCGTGCAGACCGCCCCGGGGACCACGTCCTCGTCCTCGTCCACCACAGGCACGGAATCGGCTGCGGCGGGCCCCCCGCAGCCCAAGGCGCCAAAGGCCAGCGGGAGGAGGACGAGCCTGCGGAGGCAGCGCATCCCCCGAGGGTACACGCAAAAAGCGCCGGAGGGTTCAGCCTTCCAGCACCTCGAACCGGATCCCCGCTGCCTGGAGCCGCTCGATCAGCACCTCGCCCATGCCCGCGGCCGGCGTCACGACGCCGACGTGCGGCGCGAGCCGGTCCCGATCAAACGCCAGGCACAACGCGCTCTCCGCGATCATCTTCGAGGTCTCGCCATACCCGGGATCTCCGCCGCTCACCCGCGTGAGCACGCGGCGGCTCGAGCTCCGCCCGCGGAACGTGACCTCGAACCAGCTCCGCGCGCGCTTTTCCGCGCTCGGGCCCTCCCCCGAAGGGCGGAGCCGCGAGAGCAGCTTGCGCGCCGGCCCGATCTGCGAGAGCCCCACGATCGTGCCCATCCCGAGCGTGACGCCCGCGAGCACCAGGGGCGACGAAAAGACGAGGTTGTGGCCATACCGGAAATCGGGGCCGTACACGTCGAGCGCGCGGGCGCTGCGCAGGACGATCTGCGGATCGATCGACGGCATCGGGCAAGCCCAGCCGCCGAGCTCCGGCTCCTTGCGCACGCGCGGGCGCAGCTCCTCGACGATACGGCCGTCGGGCAACGGATCCTTGGCCCAGGGGCGCGCGTTCCCGGCAGCGAAGCCCACGCCGCCCATTTCGTTGAGCAGCGATTGCCACGTGCCGCCCGAGAACGACCCGGTCGTGCGGACGAACCCTTCGAGCGTGATGGGCTCGCCCTTGGGGAGCTTCTGCACCGTATAAAGCGCGCCGAGGTCGTGCGGGATGCTGTCGAACCCGCAGCAATTCACGATACGAACGCCCGCCTTGCGCGCGTCCTCGTGGTGCCGCTCGATCAGGCGATTCACGAAGCTCGGCTCGCCCGTCAGGTCGACGTAATCGGCGCCCTCGCGGATGCAGGCCTCGACGAGCGGCTCGCCATGGACGGCATAAGGCCCGACGGTGGTGAGCACGACCCGGGCGGATCGGGCCAACCGCGCGAGCGAGGCGGCGTCGTCGGAGCTCGCTTCGAGGAGCGGGAGGGAGGAACCCGGGGGCAGGACGGACGCGACCTCGCGCTGGACGCCTTCGAGTTTTCCCTTGCTGCGGCCGGCGAGGGCCCAGCGGAGGGGCGTCTTCCTCGACGTCTCGGCGAGGTAATGGGCGACGAGGCGGCCGGTGAAGCCGGTCGCGCCGAAGAGGACCACGTCGTATTCGCGCTCGGTCGTCATGAGAGGCTCGATACCACGGCGGGCCCTCGGGCAGGAAGGGCCGTGCTACCCTGGCCCGCCATGAGCATCGAGCAGGCCGGAAAGCTCATCGCCGGAGCGCAGTCGGCCCTGTTCATCACGGGCGCGGGCATCTCGGCCGCGTCGGGAATCCCGACGTACCGCGGCGTGGGCGGGCTCTACGGAGATCGGGTGACCGACGAAGGGATGCCCATCGAAAAGGCCCTCTCCGGCCCGATGTTCCGGCGCTCCCCCGAGCTCACGTGGAAGTACATCCACCAGATCGAGCAAGCCTGCCGCGGCGCCGCGCCGAACGCCGCGCACGTCGCGCTCTCGCGCCTCGAAGCGCGCCTGCCCCGGAGCTGGGTGCTCACGCAAAACGTCGACGGCTTCCACCGCGCCGCCGGCTCGCGCAACGTGATCGACATCCACGGCGACATCCACCGGCTCCACTGCACCGGCTGCACGTTCACCGAGGTCGTCCAAGACTACGCCCACCTCGCCCCCTGCCCCCGCTGCACCTCCTGCGAAAAGGTGCTCCGGCCCGACGTCGTGCTCTTCGGCGAGATGCTGCCGATGACCAAGCTCGAAGTGCTGCAACGTGAGCTCGATCGAGGCTTCGATGTCGTCGTCTCGGTCGGCACGTCGAGCCTCTTCCCGTACATCGCCGAGCCCGTCCTCGACGCCGCGAGGCACGGCATCCCCACGATCGAGGTCAACCCCGAGCCGACGGTCATCTCGCACGCCGTCGCGCTCCGCCTGCCGATGGGCGCCGTCGAGGCGCTCGAAGGGATCTGGCGGATCGTGGAGCACACGTCGTAGGTAGCGCCCTCCGAGGCTCGTCCGCATCGGCCTCCTGTCCTCGATCGAGGCCCCGAGCCCTCAGCCTTCCCACCCAGATACGGTGTCGAAAACCTGGCATGCGGTTGCCGAAAACCTGGCATGTCGGTTGCCTAGCGCGCCGCGCTCGCGGAGAATCCCGCGCGTCCTTTGGCACCACATTCCGGTGCAGCGCTTGTTTGAGGAGAAGACATGAGGAACATGAAGCAAATCCTGGTCGCTTTGGGGCTCGTGGCGTTCTTGGCCGGCTGCAGCGACGGCGGCAACGAGAACACGGGCGGCGCAGGCGGCGACGGCGGCAGCGGCGCCGCGGGCGGCCAAGGCGGCGCAGGCGGCGAAGGGGGCCAAGGCGGCGCGGGTGGCGCGGGCGGCGACGATCTGCAGGCCCTTTACGAGGCCGCCGTCACCGACGCCTCGACCCCGGAGGCGGACGAGATCTCCGACAAGCTGACGGAGATCCGCCCGGACAACGCCGAGCTCGTCCTCGACGCGAATGGCCGGGTGAAGATGGTCACCTGGACCTCGTACGCGGGCTACGACGCGCTCGTCGGCATGGAGACGACCGTGCCCGTGGAGGTCTGGGTCACGGCGGCGCCGAAGCTCGCGGAGTTCTGCAAGGCGACGGGCCTCAAGGGCGCCGCGCTCGACCTCCGGCTGGAGCAGCTCCTCGGCCTGCCGCCCGGAAACGGCAAGACCCGCGTCGTCGAGCTCTGGGTCCCGATGAACAGCATGTTCCGGCCCTCGCCCGACATGGAGATCGACGACAACGTTGCCCAGCTCGACTTCCCCGCCGGCACGCCGCAGACGCACATCGACTGGATCACCAACCTGCGCATGACCTCGTACGGGGACCCCGGGTACCCCTGGACCCAGCTCGGCTACACGTACGACTGGCTCCCGGGCGGCGCGTCCGAGGTCGGCCTGAGCGAGTTCGTCATCAGCAAGGGGACGATGCTCGCCGTGGCGGACGTGAAGAGCCAGGAAGAGTACTGCACGCCGTGATCCCGCGGCGTTAGCCCCACGCCCGCAAGAAAAACAGCCCCACCACGATCACGACGAGCGCCGCCACGATCCCCCAGACGAGCAGCGCTCGGCTCTCCCCGCGCGGCTTCGCCTTGGGCGACGTTGCCCGGCCCTCGCGCGGGGCGAGCACCTCGATCTCCCGCCGCCCCGGTTTGTCCCCCGCCCCCGGCGGCACGTCCTTTTTCTCCCCGAGCACCCGCAGCCACTCGGCGAGCGCGCCGATCTCCCGCGTGATCTGCGCGAGCTGCGTCTCCGTGTTGTCCGCGATCGTGCGCAGCACGGCCGGCTCGGCCTCGCCCCGCTGCTCCTGCGCCTCGCGCAGGATCGCGCCCAGCAGCGAGAGCCGCTCCAGCACCTCGCGCATCGGCGTCATCTTGTCGCGCAAGCTCGTCACCTTGCGGGCGAGGCCGTCGATCCGGCCGAGCGCGTCCTCCAGATCGCGCAGCCGCTCCTGCTGGTAGGACGCGACGAACGCCTCCAGCGCCTTGCGCATGTCGTTCGCCGCCGAGAACCGCGCCTCGGCCTCGAACGCGAGCGCCTTGACGAGCACGTGGTAGAGCCCCTCCGGCATGAACGCCGGCCGCGCGGGCGGGTCGTACAACGTCTTGGCGCGCCGCTCGATGATCTCGTGCACGCGCCCGTCGGTCGTCGCGGGGTACGGCACCGAGCCCGTCGCGAGCTCCCACAAAACCGAGCCGATCGCGTGCAGATCCGACGCGGCGCCCACCTTCTCGCCCGTCGACTGCTCCGGGCTCATGTACGCGGCCGTGCCCGCCGTGCCGGGCATGCCCACGAGCGAGAGCGAGTCGCTCTCGCCTTGCACCTGATCAAAGGCCCACAGGCCGAGATCGGTGATCTTGACGTCGTAGCCCTCGCGATCGGGCACGTGCCGGACGAAGATGTTCGCAGGCGTGAGATCGCGGTGGACGATGCGGTGGAAGTGCATCTTCGCCGCGCCGCGCAGGATGGCGATGCCGATGCGGGCCACCTGCGCCGGTGGCAACCGGCGCTCGATCGCGGGCAGCGAGGCCACGACCTCCGCGAGCGTCTGCCAGGGGACGTGCTCCAGCGCGAGGTAGGCCGGCGCGACGTCGTCGAAGCCGAGGACGTCCACGAAAAACTGCTTGTGCTGCGCGAGCATCTGCGCCGCGGCCACCTCGCGGCGGAACATCTCCTTGAGCGACGCCTCGAGCTCCGGCAGGCCCTTCTGGATGACCTTCACCGCGACCCAGGGCCGATCCTTCGAGGCCTGATCGTAGGCCCGGAACACGGCGCCCATGCCCCCGCGGCCGAGCAGCTCGACGAAGAGGAAGCGCCCGCGCAGGACGTAGGGCATCGCGGCCCAGCCCTCGACGGGGCGCGGACGCTCGCAGGCGCAGGAGAGCTGCGAGCCGTCGGTGAAGGTCCGCCAGCACTCGTCGCAGACAAAAAGCAGCGGCGCGGCGGCGGCCGGGGTCGCGGTCACGGAGGGCGGCGGACCGTCGTAGAGGTGGCCGACGCCGGGGAGCGCCTCGTTGCGGAAAAAAGGCGACGACGGGGCGCGGGGCGAGAGCGACCGGGCGCGCACCGTGGGCGTGGGGAGGCTCGGCGAAGGGCTCACCACCGCGCCGCTGTCGCTGTCCGCCGGCTTTCGATCGTCCTCGCCCTTGTCCGTCGTCACGCTCGGAGCGCCTCGGAGGCGAGTATCTCTTGCCCTTCGGCAGAAATCACGGCCGTTCTTGCGCGGACGCGACGCGCGGGAAGGTCAGGGCCGCGCGAGCCGGAACGAGGGATCGTACGCGGAGAGCGAGGGGTACACGAGCGGCGCCGTCGTGTCCCAGGCGAGCAGGCGCTCGCGGTAGGCGGCGAGCATGTGGGCGCGATCGGCCTCCGTGGCGCGCGCGGGCGCCCAGGCGACGAAGGACGGCAGCACGTCGAAGCCGACGTACCGGAAGACGCCCTGGTTCACGGGCGCGAGCAGCATGTTCATGTCACCCGCGAGGCCGTTCTCCTCGTACATCGTCGCGGGCCCGCCCGTGGTGACGGAGGCCATGGCCCGCTTGCCGCGCATCGTGCCGTGGTCGTACCACCGGCCCCCGCCGTAGACGCGCTGGAACGCGAACACCCGATCCACCCAGCCCTTCAGGATCGCGGGCATCGAGAACCACCACATCGGGAACTGGAAGATCAAGGCGTCGCAGGCGAAGAGTTTTTCCATCTCGGCCTGCACCTCGGGGGCAAAACCGTTCGTCTCGACCGCGTGGGCCTCCTCGACCTGCTGCTTGTAGACGGCGGGATCCTTGCGGCCCGTGAAGTTGTGCGGCCCCGAAACGGGATCCCAGCCCATCGTGTAGAGGTCCGACACGACGACGTCGTGCCCGCGGCCCTCGAACGTCTCGACGGCGAGGCGCGTCAGGGCGGCGTTGAAGCTCTTCGGCTCGGGGTGCGCGTGAACGATGAACACCTTCATGGCGTGGCGCTCCTTCAAGAAAGACGGCGACCCCCCCGGGGGCGCCACCCGCATCGTATCAGCGGAAAAAGTCGAAGCTCGTCCCGAGCCCCTGTTCACGCGCGGCCGCATGCACGACCCGCGCGAGCGCGACGTCTTGCACGGCGAGCCCCGTCGAATCGAACACCGTGATCCGCGCGCCCTCGCGTCCCGGGCGCTTGCCCGCGAGGACCTCGCCGAGCGTCGCGTGGATCTGCTCGCGGCGGAGCTCGCCCGTTTCCAGCGGGACGTTCACCTCCCCGCTGTGCGTCGCCTGCTCCCAGTCGTCGATGACGACGCGGCCGTCGACGAGGATCGCGGGCTCGAGCTCCTGTTTGCCGTGGGCATCCGCGCCGATCGCGTTGACGTGGGCGCCGTCCTTCACCCAGGCGCGCTTCACGACGGGCGCGCGCGCCGGCGTCGAGGCGTTCACCACGTCCGCGCCCGAGGCCTCTTCGAGCGACACGACACGCCCGCGCGCCTCTTCTGCGAACACGCGCGCGGCGTGCTCCGAAACGTCGGCGCAGAGCACCTCGAACGTATCGCCGTAGACCGCGCGATGCGCTTCGAGCAGCGTGCGCGCCTGCACGCCGCACCCGACGAACCCCACGGTCCGCGGCGCGCGCGCGGAAAGGTGCTTCGAGGCGATCGCGGCGGCGGCCCCGGTGCGCACCGCCGTGAGCAGCGTCGCATCCATGACGGCGAGCGGCAGCGCGGTCGCGGGATCGGAGAGGATGTACATGCCCATCACGGAGGGCAGATCGAAGCGCGCGGGGTTCTCCGGGTGGGAGTTCACCCACTTCACGCCCGCGGCCCCGTCCACGTACGCGGGCATGGCGCGTAGATCGCCGTGGTAGGCGTCGAGCTCCAGGTAGACCTTCGGCGGCATGAGCGCGCGGCCCTCGCCGTGCGCGGTGAAGGCGGCCTCGACGGCGGCGATCGCGGCCTCCATCGAGAGGAGCTTTTGGACATCGGAGCGCGAGAGGAGGATGGTTGCGTGGGGAGGCATGGGCAGGCCGGCGATATAGATCAGCGAGCGGCCTGCTTCCACCCGGCGTGGATCAAGGGGCCGGCTTGGCGGCGCGGGCGGCGCGGAGGTGCGCGAGGGCCCCGCCCCAGGCAACAAGCTGGTCCAGCATGCCGTGTACGGTCTTCTCGTGGTGGTCCGCCGGCTTGAAAACCGTAAAATTCTCGAAATCGGTGCGAAGCGAGAGCGCGACCTGGTTCCGGACGTGGGCGACCTGGAGCTCGGACAGGACGAGGCGGAGCTGCTCGACGGCGCGGGTGCCGCCGGCGCTGCCATACGCGACGAACCCGGCGGCCTTGTCGTTCCATTCACGATAAAGGAAATCGAGCGCGTTCTTCAGGGCGCCGGAGGGGCCGTGGTTGTATTCGGGCGTGACGAACACGTACGCGTCGAAGGAGGCGATCGTCGCGCTCCAGGCCTTCGTGTGGTCCTTCGTGTATTTGCCCGTCGACGGAGGGAAAGGCTCGTCGAGCAGCGGGAGGTTGTAGTCCGCGAGGTCGACGAGCTCGAAGCTCGCGTCCGTGCGCTTTTGGGCGAGGTCGTGCACCCAGCGGGCGACGGCCTCCGCTTTCCGACCGGGGCGCGTGCTGCCGATGACGATGGCGACTCGAATCATGCGAGGTCGATCTCCTGGGGGTTGTCTCGCCGCAGCGTGCCACGGATGGGCCGGTTTTGCGGGAGAATCCGCTGCCGTTTGGCTTTCTCGTCGAAGCCACGAGGCGCACGAGCGCCCGTGGAGGGAGCTTGCCCGCCCCGCCCGGGTGCGGGTACCTTCCCCCCGGACGAGCAGAGGAGCCTCGGGTGCCGGAGGACATCGCCGCGCTTTTACGGAGAGCCCTCGCGGGCGAGCGGGCCGCGGTCCGCGCGTTGATCGATGCGCTCGCGCCCGTCGTGCAGGCCCGCGTCGCCCGCATCTTGCTCCGGCGCCGCGCCCCCCAGCGTGATATCCGCCAGGAGACGGAGGACCTCGTCCAGGAGGTGTTCGTCGTTCTTTTCGCCGACTCCGCCCGCGCCTTGCGCCAATGGGATCCTGCGCGAGGAATGAGCCTCCCCAATTTCGTCGGCCTCGTCGCGGAGCGCGAGGTCATCTCCATCCTGCGCAGCAAACGGCGCAACCCCTGGACCGAAGAGCCGATGCTCGACGAGGAGCTCGACCCGAAACACGACGAACAGCCCTCGACGGAGCGGCTCTTCGAGGACCGGGAGGCCGTCGCGGCCCTGCTCGCGGCCATCCACGCGCGGCTCGGCGACCGCGGAATGCTCCTCTTTCAATGGCTCGTCGTCGAAGGCCGGCCCGTCGAGGAGATCTGCGCCGCGCTGGGCATGACCCCGGACGCCGTGTATGCCTGGAAGAGCCGCCTCGCCAAGCTCGTTCGCGAGGTCGCCGAGGATCTCGCGTCAGACCCGGGCCTTTCGCCGCGAATCCCCTCGTCCAAGGTCAAGCCATGAAGGACGACGACCTCCTCGACGCCCTCGGGCGCGCTGCACGAAAAGACGATCGCCTCGCCGATCCACGCTGGGATGCGCTCGCCCGCGGCGAGCTATCCGACGAGGAAATCAAAACGCTCGCCGAAGGCTCGGACGCCGCGCGCGACGCGGTCGAGGCCTTTCGTCCGCTCGGCGAGCCGACACGCGCGCGCCTCACCGAGCAGGCCCTCGCCGCGATCGGCGCGCAAAACCCCACCGCGGCCCCCGCCGAGGTCGTCCGGCGCAACCGCCCGCGACGCGCGCTCCTCGTTCTGCTCGCCGCTTGCCTGGCCGCCCTCGTCGCGTTCGTGTGGCTCGCACGAAACGACGCAGGGCCCCCGCTCCCGGCGTACGCCCTCGCCGTCGAAGGCGGGGATCGACCGTTCCGCGCGGATACACCCTCCCCCGACGAACCTCGCCTCGCCCCCGGGTCCCGGCTGTCCCTCTCGATCCGGCCCGCCGCGGACGTGCTCGGCGCCGTCGAGGCGCGCGCCTATTCGATACGAGACGGCGTCGTCGCTCCTTCTCGCCCGCGCATCGAGATCGCAACGAGCGGCGCAATGCTCGTCACGGGCACGCGCGAGGAGCTCTTCCCCGATGTCGGGCCGGGCCGGCTTCAGATCGTGATCCTCGTGGGCCGGCCGGGGACGCTGCCCGCACACACGCCCGCCGCTGCCGAGCTCGCCCCCGCGGGCCCTCCGCGGGCCTTTCAGGTCCTGCGCGCCGCCGTTTGGCTCACGGACCCGAACGAACGATGAGCGCGCGCGTTTCCCGTTGGCTCGCGGCCCTTCTGTGCTGCGTTGCCTGCGAGGACGCGCCCGCCCCGCCCGCCCCGCCCCCGCTTCGCGTCGAGTTCGCCGGCTGCGCGGCCGTGCGCGAAGGCCCGGTCTGCGAGGTCCTCGCCCCGAGCGCGCTGACCTTCTGGGTCGAGACCCCCGAGGACGCCCATCTCTCCGCCGAGATCGACGGCACCACGCAATCCTTCCCCACGACGAGCGCGCCGGGAGGCCGCCGCGTGACCGTCGACGCGCCCGCGGGCAGCCGAGAGGTCGCCCTTCGCGCTGCGCGCGGCGGCGCGGCCGCGGTCTTTCGGCTCCGCCTCGATCCGCTCATCACCTCGCCGGCCCTCGACGAGGCCGAGGCCCTGCGCCGCCGCGGAAAGCTCGACGAGGCCGAGGCGAAGCTCGCCGCGCTGCCATCGGATCCCTCCCGCGTCCTCCGCCTGGGAGCGCTCCGCAAGCGCGCGCGCATCGAGAGCAAGCGCGGCGCTCTGGAGCTCGCCGCCCGCCTGTTCGCCGAAGCGCTCACGGAGGATCGCGCGCTCGGCCGTGTCTCCGACGAGCTGCACGACCGCTTCGCCCTCTTCCACATGCACCTGTATACGGGCCGCCGCTTCGCCGACGCGCGCGCCGCGCTCTCCGACGTCGAGCGCCTCGCGCGTGATTTCCCCGAGGGCCGCGTGATGGCTTCGTATTACGAGGGCCTGCTCGCGCGGGAGACCGGCGACCTGCGCGGCGCGCTCGGCCACCTGCGCGCCTCGCAAGAGGCCGCGGCCCGGCTCGGCTTCGAGGCCCAGCGCGTCGACGCGCTCGAAGTCGAAGCGAGCGTCCTCTCGCAGCTCGGCCGCCACCACGATGCGCTCGCCGCCATGGACGCGGCGCGTGGCGCTTTGCCCAGAGACGCGAGCCCGTGCCGGCGCGCCGAATCCGACAACAACCTGGGCTGGGTCGCCCTGCGCGCGGACGCGGACGGGCAAGGGCCACGCGCGCCGGAGCCTCCGCTCCGCGCGGCGCTCGAAGCCTTCCGCAAGGAATGCCCGCGACCGGCGGAGGTCGCGAACGTCCTCCTGAACCTCGGCCTGCACGCGATGCATCGAGACCACCCCGAGGAGGCGCGGGCCCACCTCGAAGAAGCCCGGCGCGCCGCCCCCCGCGTGGATGCGCGTTTCGAGGCCTGGGCCGCGGTGCTGGACGGGCGCATTGCCCTTGCCAAGCCGGAGACACGCACGGCCCTCGCGCCGCACGAGCGAACACGCGCCATCGGACGGGCCGCGCTCCTCTCGGACGTGGAACTCGAGGGTGCGCTCGGCCGCGCGCGGGCGCTCGAGGCGCTCGGCCGGACGGACGACGCCGCGCGCGCGTATGCCGAGGCCGACGCGTTGCTCGACGTCGTGCTCCGGGCGGTCCCGCTCGGCGAGGGCCGCGAGACCTTCCTGCACGGCGCCGAGCAGGTCACGCGTCTGCGGGTCGAGTTCCTCCTCGGGCGGGCCGAAAAGGCGGATCGCGGCGCGCGCGACGCGTGGCTGCGGGAAGCGGCGCTCGCGGCCAAACACGGCAAATCGAGGCTCTTGCGGGCGCTCGGGTGCGCCGCGCCTGCCTCGCCGACCCGCCGCGAGGCGCTCGATCGCGCCCTCACCCGATACCAACAAGGGCGCGCCGCCCTCGAAGCGGAGCTCGCTGCATCGTGGCGGCTGCCGGCCGACCGCCTCGACGCGGCGCTCCGCGCGCACGATGCGCGCATCAAGGACCTGCGCGCCCTCCTCGACGACGCGCTCGCGCACCTTTGCCCGCACGACCCCGATTCCACGCAAGGGCCCTTCGTCCCGGCCCCTTCCGAGGTCACGCTCGTCCACCTGCCCACGCGCCGCGGGTGGACCGGCTTTGCAATCACATCCGACGCAATCGTCGTTCACGACGCCGTGGGCGCTCGGCCCGACCTTTCGCCGTCCCGCCTCGCCGAGGCGCTGCTCGAGCCCTTCGCAGGCGCCCTTCGCGGCGCGTCGCGGCTGCGGCTGATCACGCATCCGTCGCTGGATCGGCTCGATCTGCACACGCTGCCGTTCGAGGGCGCTCCGCTCGGCGCGCGCCTGCCCGTCGTGCACGGCGCGGGGTTCGAGCGCCCGCTGAGGCCGCCTTCGGAGGGCCCACTCAAGGCGCTCGTCGTCGCCGATCCACGCGGCAACCTTCCCGGCGCGCGCGAGGAGGCCCGCGTGGTCGCCGCCGCGCTCCGCGCGCGGGGCGCCTCGGTCCTCTTGCTCGAAGGAGAGGCCGCCACGCACGCCGCCGTGGTCGCGGCATTGACGGATCCGGCGACGCACCTGTTTCACTTCGCGGGTCACGGGATCTACGAGGGCCGTGACGGCTGGGAGAGCGCCTTGCCGCTCGCCACGGGCGCGCTCGCCGTGGCGGACGTCCTCGCGCTCGCGCGGGTGCCGGCCGACGTCGTGCTCTCGGGCTGCGATACGGGCCGGGCGGGGACGAGCGCCGCCGCCGAGGGCCTCGGGCTCGGGCAGGCCTTTGTCGTCGCCGGGGCGCGGGCCGTCGTCGCCTCGACGCGCCCCATCGAGGACAAGAAGACGCTGCCGTTCGTGCGCGCCTTGTACGGCGACAGCGCGGGGCCGCTCGACCTGGTCGCGGCGCTCCACCACGCCCGGCGCGCGGCGCACGAGGGGGATTGGCCGAGCGACGTGGCGAGCTTCCGAGTCCTCTCGCCTTGAACGATCTTTTTTCCGAAGCCGCGTCAGATGGCCGCTCCCCGCGGCGAAGACCCAGGATGCGCCCGAAGCGCATCCCCATGCTTATGGTCTCCCGACGCACGCTTCTCCGCCCGGGCCGAGGGCCCGGCGTCCTCTCAGCCTTCGCATCTTTCGCGACCGCTCTCGTTCTTTCGACGAGCTGCACTCCGGAGCCCCCGCCGCTGCACGACGTGTCCCCAGGGCTCTCCCCCATGGCGGGCGGGACCTCGACGCCCACGGCGGGATGCGCGGGCCTGCGCTGGGTGGGCCTGTCCACGACTGGCGCGTGCCCGATGCCACCCCCGGGCTGGATCGGCGGGCCGGCCTTCGGCGTCCCCGCGGGCAGCCCCCCCTTGCCGCCGTACCTCGCGGATTATTGCCTCTATTCATGGACCGCGCCCGGGTTGCCTGCGGCGGCGGACGTGAACAACCTCGGCGTCCAGCTCGCGGGCGCGGGTGTCCTCGGCCTGGCGGAGGATTGTGTCGTGGTCGGGCCGCTCGCGGACGGTTTCTCCGACGCGTCGCGCGAATGGCTGCACGCCGAATACCTGTCGCGGATGGGCAGCTTCGGCCCGCTCACGTTCGGGAGCAAGCGGCCGGCCGAAGTGCGCATCGCGCTGGCCGACTCCTCGCCCGACGACGTGGCGGGGACCCTCCCGCTCGGCACGCTCGACCATGGTTATCTGCTCGGCTGGCTCGCGAAAGACCTCGCCTGCCCCGCGGGGGGCCATTGCGCGGCGCGCGTCACGACCGAGCTCGCCCTCCCGCGGATCGACGCCGAGAAGGCGGATTTCACGAAGGGGGGCCTGGTCGGCACCCGGCTCGACCTGGCCCGCGCGATCGTCATGGCCGTCGAGCGGTGGAAAAAAGACCGCGCCGATCACCTCCTCCTCGGCGCCGGCGTCGATCATCCGCGCCTCGTCGTCAACCTCAGCGTCGGCTGGGAGCCCGCGCTCGGCTGCGACAGCAATCCCGCGTCGAATGCGGTCTCGGCGTCGGTCTACGATGCCCTGGTCCACGCCCATTGCCATGGCGCGGCCGTCATCGCCGCCGCGGGCAACGACAGGGGCGGCCCGAGCCCTCCCCACGGATTGGTCTGTCCAGCCGCCTGGACGGTCGATGCTGGGCCGGCCTCCGGGACCTGCACGTCCCTCGAAGGAACGGGTTACACGAATGCCTTCGCCGGTGGCCTGCCCCTGTTTCCGCCGGGCCGCGAGCCTCCGCTGCTGCATGCCGTCGGCGGGCTGGAGTATGCGGATCGACCCATTGCACGGACGAGGCCGGAGGGCATGCCGCCCCTCGCCGCGCTCGCGCTCCAGGGCGTCGCCGCGGGGCCGTCGTGGCCCTTCCCCGCGCCGCGCACGGGCACTTCGCTCGGCGCGGCGGCGGTGTCGGCGATTGCCGCGGCGGCGTGGGCCTACCGGCCGAGCCTCACCGCGGGGGAGCTCCTGGAGCTCGTATACGCATCGGGCGAACGAACCAACCTCGTCGCGGACGTGCCCTCGCCGGCGGAGGTGAAACGCCCCTCGCTCTGCGCCGCGCTCGTGGCGGTCTGCTCGCTCGGGAACAACGCCGCGTGCCCGCCGGGCCTCGTCTGCGCGCCCATCCCGCCTCGATCCGACCAGAATCCGCCTTTGTTCCCGGGTGGGCTCGCGCTCCTCGACGCGGCGTTCGAGGACGCGCCCGCGTTCGTGGCGCCTCCGCCGAGCGACGACCCGGCGCCGAGCGAGCAGGTTCCGAGCCTCGCCATCCCTCCCTGGGTGCGCCCGCAACCCGACAGCCCACCTTGTGGCTCGTGTGTGATTCACTTTGGCTCCGTCCACGACCCGGCCTGGCTCGTGGTGGAGCTTGATTCTCGTTATGGCCGGGAGCTCACGGACATGAGCTTGATCCTCTCCGGCGTGACCCCCGCGGGGACGCTCGCGCGGGTGACGGTGGGCCCGCTCGGGCCGGCGCAGATGAACGGCCTGACCGGGCCGTTCCGCGTGACGGGGATCCAGCGCTCCTCGCTCGCGCGCGTGAGCTCGGCGGTGCTCTCGTGGCAGTCCACGGACCCGGTGACGGGCGAGGTGGGATCCGTGAGCGAGCAGATTTTGATTTCCGATTGATCAGACCCCGCGGGGCCCAGGGCGGCGCCCCGGCACGGCGGCTCGTGAGGAGACGCCTCAGGGACTCCCGCAGACCTCGTTCGAGTCCACGCTGTCCACCCCGCCTGCCTTGCATTGCGCGCGATAGCAGTAGACCGTCACCGACGAATAAGCGCCGTCGTCGTGTTGCTCGATCGTGCTGCCTCCGAGCGTGTAGACGAGCGAGAAGGCCCCGCCGTTCTCGTTGCGATAAAGGAGGATCTTGTCGCAGCCCGTCGCGGTCCACGTGACGTGGAGCGCGTCTCCCATCGGGATGACCTGGTCGAGCACGGGAGGCGACGGCATCGGGGGCGCGTCGTACACGCGGGGCCACACCAAGCGACCCGGCGCGCCCTCGGTGCCCTGCTCGGTGTGGCATTTGTTGCAATCGCCGTCGGTCTGCGGCCCGGTCATGGAGCGCGTGACTCCATTCGCGACGAGCCGCGCCGAATAAGGGACCGGCACGCCCGCCACGACCGCGCTCGACATGAAGTTGCCTGCGGCGTTCGGCAGGAGCGTCATCGTCACCTTGCCCGTCGTGTCGAGGATCTCCACCTTCGCGCCGGGCGGCGGCGGGCTCAGGCAAAGATCCTTCTCGTGGAACGCGGGAAAGACCGTGCCCATGAAGAAGTAATTGAAATCCGAGGCCTGGGTCTTGTGACATGCGCGGCACGCGAGGCCCGGGTTCATCTGGGCCGTCGACGTTGCGGCCGGATCCCAGGTCTTGCCGCTCGTGCACGTCGTCTCCGCCGGCTTGTCGGGAATGGCCCCGCACGACCCCGCCGGCATGCCCGCGGCCACCCATTGCTCGAAGACTTCCACCTGCTTCGTCGACGCGGGGGGTTCGGACAAAGGCGGCATCGGCGCCGCCGCCAGGTGCATTCGTTCGAGGCTCCGTTCCCCGACGGTCTTGCCAGTGTCGCCCGCGAGCGCGAGGAAATCGTGCCGCGTGACGAGGGGCATGGGCGCCCCGGCCGCGACAGGGGACGCGTGGCAGCTCACGCAGATTTCTTCGAGGACCTCACGCACGTCGCAGGGAAGCTCGTTGGGTCCCAGGTCGACGCCGGCGTCCGGCGCTTGCCCCGTCGAGGACGCGCCCTGGGGGTCCTCACCCGAAGGAGGGCCGCTCGACGAGCAACCGAGGGCGGACACCATGAGGAGAGAAAAAAAGGAGAAAGCCGTTTCTCGGGCGCGCATGCGCGGGAGTATCACCGACGACGCGCCGCTCGGCCATGCGGCGGATTGTCGCATGGCGCGCGGCAGACCGTGTCATTGAGGAAGCGCGAGGCCAGGCGGAATGTACTCGCAGGGCAACTTCCCGCTCGGCGGCCTCGGCAATGCATCCACCTCGTCGATGCACGAGACGATCGCCGTGGGCTCCCCGCCGCCCGCGCCGCCGCTCCCGCTGGAGGAGCTTGCAGACGAGCTGCCGCCGGCGCCACTCGAAGAGGAAGTGCTCGTATTCTGCGCGGGCTCGTCGGAGCAGCCCCACAGACAGGCCACCGTGGTGGCCAAGAAGAGCCAACGTTTCATCACGGCCCCCTTCCGGCTAGTAACGAACCCAGATTTCGTCATTCGCCTTCACGCCGTCCGCGGACAGCAGGTTGACGCCTTGCGTGCCCTTGATGAGCTCGACGGTGGCGTCATTGAAGCTGTAGGCATCGGAGCCACGCCAGACGATGAGCGC
Organism: Polyangium sorediatum; assembly: GCF_029946465.1. Classification (NCBI taxonomy): domain Bacteria; kingdom Pseudomonadati; phylum Myxococcota; order Polyangiales; family Polyangiaceae; genus Polyangium; species Polyangium sorediatum. The sequence goes on along the minus strand of NZ_JARZHI010000021.1, from coordinate 54,451 downwards.
ATCCTTGAAATAGAGGCTCAAGTCGGGGACGTCGGCGGGCACGGTGAACTTGTTCCAGCCCGGGAGGTGATCCGGGACGAGGGCTTGCGTGGCGGCGGGCTCGCCCGTCTCGCCGGGCAGGGCGACCCATTCGGCGTACGAGAGGGTCGCGTCGGCGGCGCGGCAGACCTGATGAACCTTGTAATAGATCGAGGTGAACGGCGCGGCGGGCAGCTTCGCGCGGAAGGCGATCTTGTAATAGTTCGTGTCCTTGGGGAGGGCGTCCGCTTCGTCCTTCTGCCACGTCACGCTCGTCACGAGCGCGGTGTCGACGGCGTCATAGGTGAGCGAGGTCTTGCCGAAATCGCTCTCCATGGGGCGCACGGAGGTCATGCCTTTGGGGATGTCGACGGTGATCGCATAGGTGTCCGCCCCCTCGCAGCCGTGGCCGACGCCGAGCTCGACGATGAGGGTCTTTCCGGCGATGGCCGTCGGGGCCACCGCGGCGATATGGGCCTGCGCCGAGGCGCTCACAGCGAGCACGCCCGCAATGGCCAGCGAGCCGAGAACCTTGTTCTTCATTTTCATGGTCTCCTTCGATAACGGAGGCCGAGGACTAGCATGACGGGCGTAGGGCGACGGTGCGTCACGATGTCGCATGGACGCCTCCCGCCTCTTGTTCTACGAGGGGCGCCGTGCTTGATCGATCTCGGACTTTCAAGGTGGATCGTTATGCGTTCGCCACGCTCGTGCTCGTGCTTGGGATCACGGGCTGTTCACGTCGCGACGAGGGGGCCCCGGAGCCGGGGCCAAAGTCGGTCGCCTCGGCGGCGCCGCAGGTGACGGCGGCGCCGGGGAACCACGAAAAGGCCCCGGCGGCAAACGACGCGGAGCCGCAGCCCGATTTCATCAAGCATCCGCCGGTTCACCTGAAGCCTCCGTGTGCGAGCACGAGCGCGGCGGCGGCGAACGACGGCGGCAACCGTTGCGTGACGCTGACCCTGCGTTGCGCCGAGCTCGACCGGGGCGAGCCCGTGTGGCTTTTGACGAGCCCGGCCCTCACGAAGGTTCGGTTGCCCGAAGGCGCGAAGGGACTCCGGGTCAGCGCCGAGGACGAGGTCTCGGCGACGGTCTGCTGCAAGGCGCCGGCCGCGGAGAAAGGGCCCGTCCAGGCGCAGATACGGCTCTTCACGGATGACGTGGCCGGCGCGACGCACGCGTTCGAATGCCCTTGAGGGCCGCGGTGGCGGCGCGCAGGGGGACGGCGTCGTCGCCTGCGCGTCTCCAAACGTCCTAGGCCCCTCGCGTCACCGTCGCGCGCGGGTCTCCAAACGTTCGAACACCCTCGCGTCACGGTTGCGCGTGCCGGTTCGAAACGCGCGGCCCCCCTCGCGTCACCGTCGCTTGCGGGTCTCCGAACGTTTGGAGACCCGCGCGTCACGCTTGCTTCTGCCTCTCCAAGCGTTCGATCCCCTGCGCGTCACCGTCGCACGTGGGTCTCGTGACGTTCGAACACCCGCGCGTCACGTTCTCTCGCCCCCCTTGGAACGTTCAAACACCCTCGCGCGCCGAAAACCTGCGCACGAGAACACGCCGAGGAACGCGGGCGCCTCCCGCTACGCCTTCGGCGGCGTCGCCATCATGCCGACCATCAGGTCGAGGTACGCGTCGCCCGAGGGATCCACGAGCTTGCGGCTGGCGAGCGTGCGCATGAGCGCCGAGGTCTGGTAGCGCAGGTGCGGCTTCTCGTCCGTGGCCGCGGCCAGGATCGTCTGCGCCACGTCATCGCCGGTCTGCGGCGTGCTCGTGGCCTGTCCGAAGTTCTGGCGGTACGTCTTGTACATCTCGGCATAAGGGCCGTCCGCGGGCAGCGAGTCCTCCCCCGGAGGCGGGGCGGCCGCGTTTGCAAACTCGGTGGCGACCGGCCCCGGCTGGATGAGCGACATGTGGATCCCCAGCACCTTCGCCGCGGGCGCCGCCGACTCGACCAGCCCCTCGACCGCGAACTTGGCCGCGCAGTAGACATCGTTGAACGGCGTGCCGATGACGCCGCCCAGGCTCGACACCGTGATGATGCGCCCCGCGCCGCGCTCGCGCATGCCCGGGAACACCGCCTGCGAGACACGCCAGACGCCGAAGTAGTTGAGGTCCATGGCGCGCTGCGCCGCCGCGATCGGCGTGTGCTCGAGCGTCCCGAGGTACCCCGCGCCCGCATTGTTGACCAGGATGTCGATCCGCCCGTGGTCCCGGAGCACGCCGCTCACACAGGCGTCGACCGACGCCGGGTCGACGACGTCGAGCTGGCGAATGTCGAGCTCGACGCCCTCGCGCGCCGCTCGCTCGCGCAGCGCCGTCGCCTTGCCGAGGTCCCGCATCGTGGCCACGACGCGAAAGCCGGCCTTGGCGAAGACGACCGCCGTCGCGAGGCCAATTCCCGAGGACGTGCCCGTGATCAATACGATTTGGCTCATGAATTCATCTCCTCACGGACCCCTATCACACCCTCGCCGGGGAAAGCGCGCGCTCGACAAGCGCCTCCACGGACCCGACGGGATCCATCCTTGACCCCCGGTCTGCGTCGGAGGGGATGCGCCCCGAGGGTTCGAGGGCAGGCCATGCAGCGTGGGGCCCGACCCCGGACGTACAACGTCCGCTCATCTCGTGATTTGTCTTGCCCGACTCGTTCGTCCCCCAGATAGATAGGCAACAGATCATCGCAGGAGGGGTTTCCAGATGAGACGAGGGGGTCTTCTCGTCGCGGCGCTCGTCGTCGCGGCGCCGGGCGCCGTGTTGCCTGGATGTTTGTGGTCGTTCGGGGAGGAGGAAGGACAGAGTCGCATTTGCGCGGCGCCGGTGGGGGGAAACGAGCATTGCGTCTCGTCGGGCGAGGGGCCCGCGCGCGCGTGGAACCAAGCGGCGGCGCGCGGCACCCTGCCCATCGAGATGTGGGCCGAGCGGCCGGAGGGGATGACGCTCGATACGCTCGTGACGAGCCCGGGCGACATGGCGCGGTGGCTCGTGGATATGGATCGAGCCCTCGGGTATGTACGCGACGAGCAGCGGAGCGCGGAGTCGTACAAGGCGAGCATGGAGGGCCGGCTCCGGAACCTGCTCGCGTCGGCTCGCATCCAGCAAAAGGAGCTGCTCGCCGAAGAGCCGATCGACGCCGTGGGAGGCTTCGAGGCGGCGCTCGTGGCGAAGGCGAACAGCGAAAAGGCCCCGCTCGTCGCGGAGATCGCCGCGGACAAGCTTTCCATGGGCGCCGTGCAGGGGGTCCTCGACGAGGTGACGCTCGATGTCGGGCCGCTGTCGGCGGCCTATGCGGCTCTCGCCGCGGACTTCACGGCGTATCGGAAGACGGAGTCCGGGGAGATGGACACGTATACAAAGCTCGCGGCGAAGGCGTCGATGGCGACCGTGACCGAACTCGACGCGATCGAGGCGGTGATCCTCGAAGCGGCCCATGACGCGAGCGCGGGGCCGCAAGAGATGGTGCTGCGGGCGATGAAGCTCTCGGCGGAGATCACCCAATTCGAGGTCACGTCGCAGGAGGTGCTCGCGCCGCATGTGGATTTCATGGTCACGCATGCCACGCAGAGCCCGGACATGACATCGAGCGCGCAGCGATCGATCCACGCGATGCTCGGGTATGTCGATCGGCGCGTGCGCCGGAGTGATCGGGCGGCGATGTCCCTCCTCCTCGGGATCACGATGCGGAGGCAAGCGCTTGTGTTGCTCGACGAGAGCCAAGACGTGCGGGCGCAGGTGGCGGAAGCGAAGATCGCGAAGGCGGAGGCGACGTTCCAGGAGAGCGCGGAGGCGCAGGTGCTCGCGTTCGAGAAGGCCCCTCCGCTGGGGGTGAAACTGTGGATCCCGTACCTCGCGAAGCGGTACGACGAGGTCACGGCCCTCTTGCAGATGCGCCCGCTCTGCGAGTTGCCTTCGTCGTCGTGGCGTGAAGCCGGCTGCACCGCGATGCGCCCGCATTTCAAGGCGGCGGCGACGTACCGCGCGACGACGTTGCCGGGGCTCGTGCAGACCGGGCTTTCGACGATGAAGGCGCAAGGGGTAGGAGGCGCGCTCCTCGACGCGGCGGCGGCGAAGCTCGCGGCGGGGGATGTGAAGGGGGCTGCCGTTTTGCATGATGCCGCATTGCGTGGCGCGGAGGGGACATGAATCGCTTGCTTGTTTGCTGGATCGTGGTGTTCGCGCTTCTCGTGCCTGCACATGCGCGGGCGGGGACGCCGTACAGCGTTCACTGGGAGATGCTCCAGGAGAGCAACTCTTGCGAGGATGCCCGGCTGAACATCCCCGGTGGTGCGTATTTCCACGCGAACCGGATGCCGCTCGCGACGTTCGAGGTCCCGGGGGCCTACGCGGCGATCCCGAACGGCCCGCGGAGCAACGTCGCGGAGGCGCCGTTCGACTCGGTGCTGCTTCGGATGGGCACAAACGAATTCACCTTCGGCGTCCAGAACGCCAAGGGCAACGATACCTGCGTCCGTGCGCAGAACTTCGTGACGCTCGTCTCGATCCCGCTCGGGATCCAAAAACCGCTCTTCCACGTCCGGCGCGACGGGACGGCTTTCAGCGGCAGCACGCAGGTCGGGCTCTCGCTGTCGGAGATCAATCCACCGCTCGCGCAGGCCATCGCGAACCTGGAGGTCGAGATCGCGGCGGAGCGGAAATGGCTCATCGAAAACGCGTCGAAGGCCGCGAACCTCGCGGAGAGGCTCGATCTGCTCCAGCAGATCGACACGGAATTGCACGACCTCGTGTCGCGGCCGCTCGACGAGATCAGCGAGGTGGACCTCGACGCGATTCTGGAGCGGTATGGAGACGTGGTCGACGAGGCCACGCGGGAAGCGCTGAAGCAGCTCCTCGCGGATTTGAAGAAGAGCGTGCAGGAATTGAAGGACGAACTCGCGAGCCTGCTCGAACATTTCGGCGCGCAGGCGGACGCGGTGGCGGATCTGGTGACGGGCGAGGCGCGGGCGGCGGGGTTTTCGCCGGAGGATCCGTGGGAGTATTCGCTGACGTCGTCGGAGGTGCCGTGGGTGGAGGTGCCCGATGTCTCGGGCGCGGCGGGGGCGTTCGATCCGGGGAAGGATCCTTATGCGGCGTATGCGGATGCGGTGATTGAAGCGCTTTCGCAGGACGTGCAGGGCGGCAAGGTGATCCTGCGCGGGGACTTCGTGACGAATGTGCGGGCGTGGAGGTCGAATACGGCGGCGATCGAGAAGGCGCTGGCCGCGCGGGTGAGTATTTCCCAGGCGGAGACGAGCGCGTTCTTGCAGGCGCAGATTCGCGTCACGGAGTACGTGCGGCAGTTCATGGATGCGTCGGACTGGTTCCTGGATTCGCCGATCCCCGCGGATGTCCGGGCGCAGGTGGATGGGGTTCTGAAGAATGCTTTCGCTGATATGGCGGAGCAGATGAAGGAGAGCCTGAATGTGTGGGAGGCGATCGCGCTCGGGCCGGAGCAGGGCTCCTTCGTGGAGACGGTACGTGCATTTGCCGGAGCGATGTCGTTCGTCGGGGAAGGGGCGGCGGCGTATGCGGAGGTGATGCAGACGCTGGTGCATGCGTCGTCGCGGATTGCGATCGGGTTCGTGCCGTATGCGGGGCCGGCACTCGATTTGTGTGAGGCGGTGACGGGCAAGTTGTTCTGTTTGCCCGGGGGGAAGGACCTCACGACGGGAGAGCGCGTCTTCTCGGCGATCGGGTTCGGGATCGGCAGCGTCATCGTGCCCATGAAGGGCGTGAAAAACGCGGGGGTGACCCCGGGGGCCAAGGAGATCGCGCAGCAGGTCGTGAACCTGGGGGACGACCTCGGCTTGGCGCTCCAAAACCGCTTTATCACGAAATGGAAGGGGCTCGGGGTACAACACGGGAGCGTCGAGCTCATCACGGACTTCGCGAACGAATTCGAGCGCAAGGCCATCCTCCACTTGATGAAGGACAAGGGGCACAAGGTGCTCGGGGTGGGGGGTAGCGTGCGGGACGCGCTCGGGATCGCGAAAACCTCGCCGGTACCGGACTTCGCCACGATCTCGAAAACCGACGGGCTCGTCCTCAGCGAGGTCAAGGCCGTCACCTCGGGCAGCGTCGATGTGACGAAGGTGCTCAAGCAGCTCAACAGCGCCGTGACGACGCTCAAGGGTAAAAACCTCGACGGTCTCGTGGAGAGGGTGCAGATCATCGCACCCAAGGGCGCGGGGTACAAGAACGACTACATCCCGAAGGACGGGAAGCTGTTCAACTTCAAAACCCAAAAGTTCGTGGCAATGTCCGCGAGGCCCGACCTCGTCGTTCACGTGTTGGAGCTGTGACCGAGCCGAGGGGCGCCCGGTTTCAGAAAGACGTTTGCCCACGACGTCGAGCGTGGTATGGGCGGCCTGCCTCCACGCAAGGAGCCTCGAACCATGAGCGTAGTTTCCGAACCCGATGTCTATGCCTATGCCGACGAGGCAAACAAAATCGATGCCTATGTAGCTGCGCTGTCCGCCCTGCACACGCGGCCACCGAGCTACGTACACACTTGGCAAACACAGAACATCCACATATCGACGCTAGGGGTGGAGGAGGAGATCTACCGCGATCCCATTTCGCTAGAAGAGATGATCAAACTGATCCGTGCGCATCTCACGCCGACATCGGAGGCGACCGCGCACGTGACCGTCCACATGCCCGGCCAGGATTGGTTCGCCAATCTGTCGGTTCTTTGCCAGGCGGCAAGGTATGGCAGCGAGGAGTTCGCCGTCCAGCCGCTCACGGTCAACTACGGTCGCACTTACATGTTTCTGAACGAAGTGGAGGTCGCCGCGTCGCACGAGGTGTTGTCGGTCCCCGTCGGCGCGGCGATGCTCGCGCGGTTCGCTCAGCAGGACATCGAGAACATTCTCCGCCGGTTTTGCGCGCCCGACGCGAGCGGGCGCGTCAAGGCCGGCGGCGTCACCGTACGGGACAAGGACCGCAGGATGGAGGGCTTCTGGTGGAATGCGCCGCTCGAATTGTCGGCGACATACAACGTCGACCTCCACGTGGCGCGAGACGTGGCGCTCTCTTGGCTTCACCTCCACGACGGCGATCGGGTCGAATACGTCGCGGGCCTCTCCCTCGACGCGCTGGCGGCGCGGGTGGAGGCCGCGCCGAAGGGAACCACGGTCGGCCTGGCACCGACGACGAAGCTCCTCATCGACCACCTGGGGGAGGACTCCGATGCCTCCGACCACGAAGAAACCCGCGGCCTGCACGCCGGATCCATCCGCCGCGTCCCCCGCGCGCGATTGCCGGAAGACGAGGAGCTCTCCCGGGAGCAAGTCCTTGCCATTCTCCAGACCCCGCCGGAGGTGTTGCTGCAGGCGCTCGAGACCGCCGCCGCCGTACCGGATGCGCAATGGGTGGAGGCGGAGCGCCGCGCCCTGGAGGCCCTGGAAGCGGAGAAACACGCCGAGCAGAAGGTCGTCGTCAACGTCGATACCTACGCGCATCGGTGCTTCATGGAGCGACACGCCCCTTATCATGTCCGCCGCCTGGAGACGGGCGGAGTCATGATTGCGACCCACTGCTACCGCCACCTCTGGCCCCTCTGGTCGGAGGCGCTCGCCCTCCTCGGGATTCGGCCGTAAAAAGCTCCGCTCTACGCGCGCATCGGTGACGTGCCAGAGAGCCGAACTGTTCGGCGCTCTCGTCGTCGGCCGCACCGAGGTCGCGATGACCCTCCTCGTGCGCAACGCACCCCGCCGAGCCCGGCGCTGCCCCTGCATGACCGCGGTGTAATCCTCGGACCCGGTCTGCGTCAGCAGGGGCGAGGGTTGCGACCCTGCGGCGGCCGCGTGATGGATCGGGGCCCCGCATCCCTGCGAGATCGCATGGAAAGGAGCTCGGAGTCACCGCATGAAGACCACGCTGGGCCTGCTCGTCCTGCTCTTCGCGTCCGCTTGCAGCGGGCCGGAGGTCCCTTCGGCCTACCAGCCCACTTCTCCCGCATCTCCCGCAGCGCCCCCGGCGCCCCGTCCCCCCGTCGCGGCCGTCCTCGCGTCCGCGGATCCGCTGGAGGCCGGCGTCTGCGTGCCCGGAAAACCCTGCGTCCTTCCCGACGCCCAGGGCGCCGCGGAGGACAAGGGCGGCCACCCGCACGGAAACCACGGGGGCCACGACCACGGGCATCACGGCGGCCACGGGGACCACGGCGGCCATAACGGCCACAAGCATTGACCGGGTGAACCTTCCATGACGACGAGGCCTTTTTTCTCGTTCTCCGCGCTGGCGCTCGCCCTGGGCCTGTCCGCCGGCTGCGCGAGCGGCTCGCTCCCCCAGCACGTGGGCGAGGTGAACGACATTTTCGCGGCGCGAAACCGGCGGGATCTCGCCGTCTCCGTGCCCGGCGAGGACGAAGACTGGGAGAAAACCGCGGCGGAGGTGCCGAAGCTCCTCGCGAAGCCACTCGACGCCGACGGCGCCGTGCGGATCGCGCTCGCGCAGAACCGCGAGCTGCGCGCGGCGTTTTACGAGATCGGCATCGCCCGCGGCCGCTTCGTGCAGGCCGGCCTGCCGCCGAACCCCGAAATCGATCTCAGCGTCCGGCGCCCGGACGATCCCACGCAGCCGCTCCAGCTCGACATCGGCATCGAATACAACCTCAGCGGGCTTTTGATCCTCCCGCTCCGCAAGGGCGTCGCCGAAGCCGAGCTCGCCGCCGAACGGCTCCGCGTCGCAGGGCAAGTCCTCGACATGGCCTACGCCGCCCGGACGGCGTTTTATGCGGTGCAGGCGCGCCAGCAGGAGCTCGATCTCCGCGTCCGCGCGCTCAAGGCGTTTCAGGCAGGGTTTGCCGCCGCCGAGGAGTTGCATCACGTCGGCAATCTCCCCGAGGTGGATCTCGCCAATCAGCGGGCCGCGGTGGAGGCGGCGCGCGTCGACGTCGCGGAGGCGGAGAACCGGCTGCTCGACGCGCGGGAAACCCTGCATGTGGCGCTGGGGCTCTCCGGCGAGCAGACCCAGTGGAGCATCGAAGCGAGGCTCGCGGATCCGCCGGCCGAGGCGCTCGTGTTCGAGCGGGTCGAGGAGCGCGCCGTCGCGTCGAGCTTCGAGCTACAAGAGCTCGACGCGCGCATGCGCGCCGCCTCGAAGCGCGCCGGGCTCGCGCGGACCGAGGGCAACCTCCCGCATATCTCGGGCGGCTTCCACGGCGAGCGGGATGCTTCCGTGTGGGAGATCGGCGGCCACGTCACCGTGGGGTTACCGATTTTCGATCGCAACCAGGGCACGGTCCTCAGCGCGCGCTCGGAGTTCGGCGCGCAGCGCGAGCGATACCTGGCGACCGCCACGGCGCTCCGCGCGACCGTGCGGACCGCCCTGAACCGCGTCGAGTCCACGGGGCGGCGCGCACGCCATTACCGCGAGGTCGTCCTGCCCGCGCGGGAAAAAGCCCTCGCGGAGACGGTGCTCCAGTACAACGCGATGCAGGTCAGCGTCTTTCAGGTCCTCGACAGCCAGCGGCAGGTCACGCAAACCGGCCTGACCTACGTCGAGACGCTCCTCGATTATTGGAATGCGCGCGCCGCGCTCGATCAGATCCTCGCCGGCCGCCACCGCGGCCTCGCGCTCGGCCCCGCCGGCGCGACGCGAAACAACCTCCCCACGGGCGGCGACAGCGCCGCGGCCGGGCACTGACGGCAAGGAAGAAGCACCATGGATCGCCGCAAATTCGTTCAATTCGGGGTCGCCGCCGGGGGCGCCTTGCTCGCCTCGCAAGCGTTCGGCCAAAACGCAAAGCCCGGCGCCGCGCCTGCGCGCCCCGCGCCGAAGCGCGCCGTGTTCCCGGGCGGACAGGTCGCCGTCACCACGCCGAACGGCGTGACGCTCCCGCTCAAAGAAAAGGACGGCTTGAAGATCGGTCACCTCGTCGCGATGCCCGTGAAGCACACGTTCGCGCCGGGACTGGAGGGCGATTGCTGGGGCTACAATGGCCGGACGCCGGGGCCCACGATCGAGGTCGTCGAGGGCGATCGCGTGCGGATCTACGTGACGAACAAGCTCCCCGAGCCGACCACGGTGCACTGGCACGGCGTGATTCTGCCGAACGGGATGGACGGCGTGTCCGGCCTCAACCAGCGCCCCATCAAGCCCGGCGAGACGTTCGTCTACGAGTTCACGTTCCGGCACGCGGGGACGTACATGTATCACCCCCATTTCGACGAGATGACGCAGATGGCGCTCGGGATGATGGGGATGATCGTGGTGCACCCGAAGCGGCCGAAGGGACCGGCGGTCGATCGGGATTTTGTGTTGATGACACACGAGTGGAAAATCACGCCGGGCTCACGCCGGCCCGACCCGAACGAGATGACCGATTTCAACGTGCTGACCTTCAATTCGAAGGCGTTCCCCGGGACGGAGCCGCTCGTCGTGGGCCGCGGCGAGCGCGTGCGCATCCGCTTCGGCAATCTCTCGGCGATGGATCACCACCCGATCCATTTCCACGGCCTGACCTTCGAGACCACGTGGACCGACGGCGGCGAGATCCCAGCGGCCGCGCGGCACCCCGAGACCACGGTCCTCGTGCCCGTCGGCAGCACGCGCGTCATCGAGTTCGTCCCCGACGAGCTCGGCGACTGGGCGTTTCATTGCCACATGACCCACCACGTGATGAACCAGATGGGCCACGGGATGCCCGTCATGGTCGGCGCGAATGCGCGGAAGATCGACCCGCGGGTGCAAAGCCTCGTACCGAGTTATATGACGATGGGGCAAAGCGGCATGGGCGACATGGCCGAGATGGGCATGCCGGTGCCGAAGAACTCGATCCCCATGGGCGGCGGGCCCGGGCCCTTCGGGTCGATCGACATGGGCGGGATGTTCACGATCCTGAAGGTCCGCGACAATCCCGAGACGGCGGATCCCAAGGGCTGGTATACGCATCCGAAAGGGACCCAGGCGGAGCGCGCGGAAGAGGCGCTCCTGAAAGCGGATGGAATCGATCCGGAGGCGACGTTCGGGTGAACGCGCGCGCTGCCTCCGCGCGCCTTCAGCCCCGCAACACCACGAATTGATCGGCGAGCGGGCCCCGCTCGAAAGACGCGAGGGTGGCCGCGTCGACCGGGACCCGTTCGCCGCGGGGATACACGCGGCCCGCGTCGTCGGTGACCGAACGAAAGGGTCCCTTGTAGACGACGATGCCCGGCGGCGCGTCTTCGGCGGGCGCGGCCGGCGCAAAGCCCACGAGCATGAGCTCGCGCATGCGTGCCCCCGCATGCTCGAAATTCGGGCGCGCCCCGAGCTTCTGCACGTAGAGGCCGACGAAACCGGCGTCCACGAGCCAGGCCAGCGGCTCCGATTCGAGCGGGGTATGGCGCACCAGGGCCGCGGGCCCGGGGAGCCGAGGAAACCCGCCCGGCAGCGCTCGATCACTCGCGAGCCCGTGAATCATGACACGCCCGCCAGGCACCAGGATCCGCCGCACCTCGGCGAGGAGCGTCCGGCGTGTCTCCTCGGGCATGACGACGTTGAACGTCCCCCGGAGCCTGACGTCCTCGATCGAGGCATCCGCGAGCGGCAAGGGAAAGACGAGCGCGTCGCCGAGCCGGTGCTCCCACGTCGCGCCGACGCCGCTGCGATCCCGCGCGGCGAGCGCGTCCGACGCGCTCAGGCTCCCGCGATGCGTGATCTCGCCCGTGAGGGCATAAACCTCCCAGAGGTTCTTGTCCGGATCGAGGAGCCAGAACTTCGTCTGTCGGGCATAACAACACTCGACGTCGTCCTCGCGCTCGGTCAGGAGCCCCGCCTCCTTCAGGCGCTCCTGCATGCCCGCCACGGAGTCCGGGGCCGCGAGGCGCAGGCCGAGGTGGTTGAACGAATCCGCGCTGCGGTGATACACGGGCTCCAAGGAGAGCACGAGCGGCGGATCGTCGAGCTCGAACTTGGCGTAATCCTTGTAATGCTTCGCCGGCTCCTGGCCGAAGAAGGCGCGATAAAACGCGACCGCCTTGCCAAGGTCGCCGACGTTGAGCGAGACGTGGGTCTTCTCGGAGCGCATCGGGCCTCGGGATCAGCGGAAATGAAGGTCGGCGAGCCCCATCATGCCGTAGATGGTCCGCAGGTAATGGTGAAACGCCTGGTAGTGCTCGTCCCGGAGGGCCTTGCCATCGCGCTCGGCGTTGTAGCTGTAGAGCAGGTGCCGCCGCATCGAGCCGGAGCGGTTGATGTCCGAGCGGTGGGGCATGAACGCGCCGAAGACGACCGCGTCCCCGGGGTCGAGCGTGAGCTTGACGGGCGAAAAGCCCTCGACGACCGAATCGGAGAGCATGTGGAAGTTGCCGTCCCGCTCGGCGAGGCAGCCGCGGGCGTGCGCGCCGGGGAAGACCTCGATGCAGCCATTTTCGGCGTTCGCCGCGTCGATGGCGAGGACCACCGTGGTAAAGCTCTCGGGGAAGCCGGGCCAGGCGATGAAGTCCTGATGCAGCGGATAACCGCCCGCGCCGGCGGGCTTGTAGATCAGCTTGTCCTTGAAGGGATGCGCGTGGTCCTGGAAGAGCTGTTCGAGGACGTGGGCGATGCGGCGGTCGTGAAACCAGGCGGAACACCTGGGCGCGATGTCGGTGACCGGGTCGAAGAGCTCGAAGACGGGCTCGCAGGTCTCGTAATGGTATTGCCACCGCACGCGCAGGTTGTTCTTCGCCATCAGCTCCTTGCGTTCGAGGAGCGCCGCCGTCTCCTCGGCGACCTCCTGCACTTCGGAGGGGGAGAAGAGGCCACGCAGCACGAGGTAGCCGTCGCGCTGATACGAATCGACGAGGTGCCCGATGTCCATGCCCTCACCCTACCGCGGGGCCGAGGTCGTGGTCTATAGGGAGGAGGCTCAGGCCCGGACGACGCGGCACGCAAAACACTTGTACGCCTGCTGTCCGGAGAGCGCGTCGAAATGCCCGTCGTCGACGAGCAGGTTCGCGGGCTCGTACCGCGGGAGCCCGAGATCGTCGCCCACTTTTTGCGCAGGGCCGAAGAAGTTCGGCACGAAGATCGTGTCCTCGCGAATGCCGTCGAAGAGGAGCGCGGTCGCCGTGATCACGCCCCGCGAGCTCTCCACGCGGATCACGTCCCCGTCGCGGATCCCCGCGCGTGCCGCCGCGCGCGGGTGGATCTGGACGAGCCGGAGGCCGTTCATCATCTTCCCGGTGTTCGTCCATTGCGTCATCGTCGCGAAGTGGACGACGCTCGGCCGGCCGATCATCCCGAGGAGCGGGAACCCGGCGCGCGCGGCCTCGTTCGGCGGCACGCCGAGCTTGACCCGCGGCGTGGACGAGCCCGGGTGCAGCGGATTCGGGACCTTTTCCGGCAGGTGCACGACGGTCGGGACCCCGGCGCCGACCTCGGGGTGCGAATAAAAAGGCGGGAGCGCGGCGTGCCCCGCGCGGGCGAGCTTATCGTGGATCTCCGGCGTGTGGATCTCGATTTTGCCGCTCGGCGTGAAGAATCGTTTCCCTGCGTGCCCGAGGGCGCTCGCCACGGAGGCCCACGAGGGGTGGTCGAGGTAGAGCGTGCTCGTGCCCGGGTGATCCTCGGCGGGGCAAGGCCACCGGAGCGGCTCGGCGCGCTCGCGGAGGCGCTTCGAGGTCATCCCCGCCATGCCCGGCGTGTTCTTGACGAAGACCTCGTCCCACAACGTGCGGTACTCCTTCCACGCCGCCGGGAGGTTGTCTTTCCAGTACGAAGGCGGGTGCTTTGGATCGATCGCGGCCATCGCGTGGGCGAGGTCGATCCAGAAGTGAATGTCGGGCCGCGCCTCGCCGATCGGGTCGATGACCTTGTCCGACCAGCGAATGGCGCGGTCGTCGCGGCGCATGTAGATGCATTCCTGTTCGAGCACGCTCGGGACCGGGAGCACGTAATCGGCGTAGAGCGCGGGCTCCTCCAGGAAGAGGCCCGGATACACGAGCAGCTCGAGCTTTTCATAGGCCGCGCGCACCCGCGCCGCATTCGCGCCGTCGACGAGCGGGTTTCCCATCAGGAACACGGCGCGCAGGCGGTAAGGATCCTCGTCGAGGATCGCCCGCGGGAACACGTCCGGCCCGAGCAGGCCGGGGCCCTTTTTCTCCGGGACCTCGCCTTGGATCTTCGGCAACCGCAGATCCCCCGGCCAGGTGTTGTGCATGAAATTGCAGCCGCCGCCGGGCCGGCCGACATTGCCGGTGATGGCCGCGAGGAACGCCATCGCCCGGTAGGTGTGGAACGCATTCATCTGATGCGAGATGCCCGCATTGCAGAAGATCGCCGCGGGGCGGGCCTTCGCATACGCCTCGGCGAGGGCGCGGATCGTGCTCGCGGGGACGGTCGTCATCCGTTCGCCCCACTCCGGGGAAAACCCTTGCGCCTCTACGTGCTTGACGAGCGCGTCGAACCCGACGACCCACTTGTCGACGAACGCCGCGTCGTAGAGCTTTTGCCGGAGGACATGCGCGAGCATGGCATACACGAGCGCCATGTCGGTATGCGGGCGGATGGCGATGTGCTGGTCCGCAAAGGCGGACGTCGGCGTTTGCCGCGGATCGACGACGACGAGCTTCGCGCCGGTGCGCGCGCGCGCCCGGAGGAGGTGCTCGAACGTGACGGGGTGGGTCTCGGCCTGGTTCGTGCCAAAGAAGAGGAAAAACTTCGAGCTGCCGAGGTCCTCCTGCCCGGTGATGCCGTCCTTGCCGTAGCCGTTCGTGAAATTGCCGAGGCCGAAGGTCCAGGCGAGCGCGTCGCCGCCCGCATCGTTGCAGACGGGCCCGACGTCGGTCGCGTTGGGCGATCCATAAAGGTCAAAGAACCGGCCGATGATGGATCCGACCCCGCGCACGAGCCGCCCCGAGGTCTTGCTCGCGACGCCGGCGGCGCCGGTGGAATCGCGGATCTCGACGAGCTTTTTGGCGATCTCGGCGAGGGCCTGATCCCAGCCGATGGGCTCGAACCGCGAATCCGGGGAGCCTTTCGCGCCGGAGACACGCCGGAGCGGCGTCCGAATGCGGTGCGGGTTGTAGACGATCTGCGCCATCATCGGGCCCTTGACGCAGAGGTTGCCGTCCTGGACCGGATCGGCCGTCTCGCCCTGGATGTCGATGATACGCCCGCCCTTTTTATGGACCTTCAGGCCGCAAAGGGAGTTGCAGAACTGGCAAGCAGCACTCACGACCTCGTCGGGCTGGAGCGCCCCGGAGTTCCGGGTAAGGTCGAAGGCCCCGCGCGCAGGCTCGGGCGGAGGCGGAGGCGCCGTGGCCTCACACCCCGCCACGATCCCCGCCGTGGCGCTCGTCGCGGCCGACAACTTGAGGAAACCCCGACGCGAAAGGTTCGAATCACCCGCCATGTCGGGGCGGGATCATGCGCCGGGGCACGAGCAAAACACAAGCGTTTTGCGGAGCGCTCGCGACGAGGCCACCTCGGCGAGGAGCGTCCTCCCCTTCAGCTCGACTTCGGTTCGATCGTCGGAGAGGCGTTCCCCAGGCTCGCCTCCGGGCGGGCCTTGAATTCGAGGGTCACGGCCTTCGAGAGTCGCACGACGGAGCCGGGCCGGATCGGCGCTTCTTGGTCCGGCGCGACCATCTGCCCATCCACCTCCGTCGGCTGGCGCGAGACGGGGCGCAGCACATACCCTTCGGGTTTGCGCCGAAGCTCGAAATGAAAACGGCTCACGAGCTGTTCGAGCTGCTTGTCTTGCAGCGCGAGGACCACGTCATTCGCCCGCGTCCCCTCCTCCCCGCGGAGCCGGCCGAAGCTGATGATGTCCTGCCGCGGCAAAACGAAGGTGTCGCCGGTTTCGCGGAGGACGACGCTGCCGGGCAAGCGGTGTTCGTCGCGCCAATCGAAGCGGAAGAGCACGAGCGCCTCGGCGTGCCCCCGGACGACCACGGGGGGAACGGGCCAGGCACGCACGCGCATGCCGGGCGGCGACTCGCGCAGGGCCGCCGCCGAGAGGCGCAACTCGCCGGGCTCCGCCGTCGAGGCGATACGCGCGCACAGGTTCACGGAGTCGCCCGATACGATGACGCCGTCGGTCAGCACCGGCCCGGCGTGCACGCCGAGCCGCACCACGAGCTGATGATCACGCGACCGGGTCCCGTTTTCCTGCGAGGCGCGCTCGAGGAACGTGACGAGCCCGGAGACGGCCTTTTCGACGTCGGGAAAACAGGTGAACGCGCCGTCGCCCGCGACGTCGACGATACGCCCGCCGAACCCGTGGATCGACTCGCCCAGGAGATCGTGATGGAGCTGCTGCAGCGCCCGGCCTGCCTTGTCCCCGAAACGCGCGAAATAGGCCGTCGAGCCGACGATGTCGGTGAAGCCGAGGGCAAGCGGCTTCTCGAAGCGCCGCGTGAGGACCTGCGAGAGCTGGGTCTGGAGCCGGATGATTTCCGTCAGGCTCATCGCATCGAAGTCGAGCTTCATCGTGGGCCGAACCAAGGTAGCTCGAAAGATACGTCCCGCCTAGCCTTTTAGGAGGCGCGCGCAGGGGATGTGTCGATCGACCCGAGGACCCGCTCCAGCGTGGCGAGGTCGACGGGCTTCACCAGGTGCGCGGTAAAACCAGCCTCCCTCGCGCGCCTGCGATCTTCCTCGTGGCCGTAGCCTGTCAGCGCGATGAGAATGGTCTCGGCCTGCGCGGGGTCACGCCGGAGCACGGAGGCGACCTCGTATCCGTTCATCCCGGGCAAACCAATGTCGAGCAAGACGACCTCGGGCCGGAAGGTGCGCGCGGCTTCCAGCGCGGCGCAGCCATCGAGGGCCGTGTGGACCTCGTGCCCCGCGATTCGCAGGAGCATCGAGAGGCTCTCCGCGACGTCGGCATGGTCGTCCACGACCAAAATGCGGCGCGGCCCCGCGGGGCAGCCCCCCGCCGGAGGCCTCGGGCCCGACGGCAGGTCCGTCACCGGCAAGGCCGGCAGGCGGACGATGAATTCGCTCCCCTTCCCTCGCCCCTCGCTGCAGGCCTCGACCGTGCCTCCGTGCATTTCGGCGATGTTTTTCACGAGCGTCAGGCCGATTCCGAGGCCGCCCTCCGATCGGGCCAGCGAGCGATCGACCTGCGTGAAGAGGTCGAAGACCCGGGTCAGCATTTCCTTGGGAATGCCGACGCCGGTGTCCCGCACCCGGATCGAGGCGATGTCCTCCGCGCGCTCGACGGCGAGCGTGATGCGCCCGCGCTCCTCGGTGTACTTGGCCGCGTTCGTCAGGAGGTTCTCGACCATCTGCGTGAGCCGCGTCGGATCGGCGTGGACCCAGACAGGCTCGGTCGGCATTTCGACGGAGACCTCGTGCTTGCGGGCGTCGAGCAGCGGCCGCGCCGTCTCGAGGGCACGCCCCACGGCCACCGCGACGTCCACGTGGCCCTTCTTGAGCTTGATCTTCCCGCTCGTGATGCGACTGACGTCGAGGAGATCGTCGACGAGCCGGGTCATGTGCTGGACCTGACGCTCGATCATCGCCGTGGACCGCTCGACCCGCGGATCGGCCATCCCCACGATTCGCAGGATCTGCGCGGCGCTGCGGATCGGCGCCAGGGGATTGCGCAGCTCGTGGGCGAGCATGGCCAGAAACTCGTCTTTGCGGCGGTCGGCCTCGCGGAGCGCCTGCTCGGCCTCCTTGCGGGCCGTCACGTCCATGAAAATGCCCTCCCACATGGTCTGGCCCGAAGACAAGCGGCGGAGGCCCGAACGGCAATGAATCCACACGAGGCTGCCCCAGCGCGTCCACAACCGATATTCGCAATCGAACGGGGCGACGCCACGGACGGCGGCGATCTCCTGCGCGGCCACGCGAGCGCGGTCGTCCACGTGCACGAGGCCATAAAGGACGGAGGCGTCCGCGAGAATCTCGGCAGGCGTGAAGCCTACGAGCGGCTCGACGCCGGCGCTGACATAAAGAAATCGCCGGTGCCCCTGGGCGTCGGCGAGGAGCTGGTAGATCGCGCCCCGCGGCAGGTTGTCGCTGAGGGTCCGGAGCCGCTCCTCGGTCTCGCGCAGCGCCTTCCTCGCCTGCCTGGACTCGGTCACGTTGACGATGGTCGCCACGAAGCCCGTGATCCGGCCCTCGTCGTCGACCTCGGGATCGTACGCGCACCGCATGACCTGCGGGCCCAGGTCCTCATAAGGGATCTCGATCTCGAACTCGACACGCTCGCCGCGGAGGGCGGCCGAAACGTGCGACTCGATGGCCGCATACGCGAGCTCGCCGAGCATGTCGCGGATGCGCCTGCCGACGAATTCGCTCTGCCGGCGGCCGAAGCGGGCGGCGTAGGGCTTGTTGACGTATTTGTAACGGCGGTCGGCGTCGCAATGGGCGATCAGGACGGGGATGCGGTCGGTGAGGAGGTGGAGCTGCCGCTCGCGGTCGTGCTCCGCCTCCTCGACCCGCTTGATGTCGGAGCGGTCCCGCATGATCTTGGCGAAGCCGCGGAGGAGCCCAGCCTCGTCCCGGAGGGGCGTGGCGACGCCGGCCGACCAGAAGCGCGTGCCGTCCTTGCGGACGTGCCAGCGATCGTCGTCCCCGCGCCCGCTCGCCAGGGCCTCGTCGCGCTCGTGCTGCGGTTTGCCGCTCCGCACGTCCTCCGGCGTGAAGAAGAGGTCGGAGGACCGGCCGAGGACCTCGTCCTCGCGATACCCGAGGAGCCGCTCCGCGCCCTTGCTCCAGCTCAGGACGACGCCGTCCGGGTCGGTGATGAAAAGGGCGTAATCGAGGACGTTCTCGGCGAAGAGCCGGAACATCTCGCCTTCCCACGCCCTCCTCTCCGCTCGCTCGTGTTTGGTCACGAAGCCCCGCCCTGCATGTAGGGCGAACCCGCGGGAACGGTCAGGACGCGCGGCGCGAAAGGAGCGCGCAGGCGGGCGGGGCGCTCCGAGCGGATCAGACGTCGAACGCGTCCGCGTCGCCACGTGCGGCGCGCGCGCGGAACGCCGCGGTCTTCGCAGCCGCCACGCTTTGCGCGGCATCCTCCGCCAAACCCTGCGCGCGCCCCGTGCGTTCGATCTCCTGGCGGAACGCGCGCAGCGCGAGGATCCGGCTCGTGACGGACACGAGCACGGCGAGCGCGAGGAAGACGATCATGAAGGTCGTCGAGATGTTCCACACGGCGAGCCCCGTCGCGGCGAAGAAGCACACGGCCGAGAGGAGGCGCGATTGCTGGATGGTCTGGGAGTAAACGCCCTGGGCGCGCGCCACCACGAGCTCGGCATTCGCGAGCGTGGCCGCCTTCTCGCTCTTCACCGCTCGCTCCGGACGCGCAAGCGTCAAATCGCCCCGCGTCTGGACATTCGGCAACGTCGTCATGGCATCCTCGTTCGTCATGTCGTGGGCCGTCATCAATCGATGGTCGTTTCTAAGCGATGCGGTGGCCTCGGCTGAGCGTCGGCTGCCGCGTGGAGGGAGGCTCGACGCTGAGGCCGGGAATGAAGCTCAGCACGGTCGCCGTCAGGATGAACGCGCCTGGGGCCAGGAACGCGAGATACCCGCCGACACGCACGGCCGGCACCATCAAGGCCGCGCCCGACGCGAAGGCGATGATCTTTCCGCCGCGCAGCATCGCGCCCTGCAGCGCCGTGCGACGGGCCTCGCCGCGCGAGAAAAACGAGCTCGCGAGCTGGACGCCGAGCTCGGTCGCCGGCCCCGTCATGTGGGTCGTGCGGACAGCGAGCCCCGTGGCCGTGGAGACGGTCGCGTTTTGCAGCCCCATGGCGAAGCTCAGGAGCGAGAGAAGCACGAAGTCCTTCGGCTGCTCGACGGAGGCGCCGAAAGGCCCGAAGAGCCCCACATGGCCCGCGATCGCGACGCCCCCGAGCATCAACGTCACGAAGATCAGCGGCGCCGCATGGAGCGGCTGCTTGCCACGCTGGTGGCGCCTCTGGAGCACGATCACCGAAGACATGGCGCCCACGATGAAGCAGAGCACCACGAGGCCATATTCGGCCATGAGCCCCCACATCCCGGCGTCGATGCCGAGCTGGGTGGTCAGTCCCGTGATATGCGTGACGAACCGCTGGCAGGCCAGAAACGCGCCCGCATTTACGCTCCCCGCGGCGAACGCGAGCAGAAGCCAGCTCGGCGCGTGGCGCATCGAGAAAATCGTGGGAGGCGTATGGAGCGCGACGGACATCAACATCCCTTCGTGTGGTGTTCGATGGAAAATCCACCCCGCGGAGCCACCAGCGCTTTTTCACGGAACATGCCAGCGACGGATCCCGCACGAACACGGGGGGCGCCGCGCAGGATCCGGGTCCTTCGTCGGGTCCCACCGACGCCGGATCGACGGCCCTCACCGACAGTGTCGGGGATCAGCGACAATGGCGCCGGGCCGAGCTCCGTGTCAGCTCATGTCCGGCACGATCCACGATCCACGTATTCCCGGCTTTTGTCCTCTTTCGGAGCTCATTGATGCGGCTCGTCTCGCGGCTCGTCCTCTCGCACGCGCTCCCCGTCGGACTCATGGTCTGCGCGCTCGTCGTCATGCTCGGCTCCCTCGCCCGGATCAGCTCGTCCCTCAAGGAGGTGCGTGACGCCGAGCTCGGGTCGCTGAACACGGAAGAGGCCGTTCACCGCGCCGCGTGGGCCGTCGAGATCGCCGTGCGGCACGGCGCCGTGGACTGCGAGCACGGGCGATCGTCCGAGGACGCCGCGCGTGTCATCCGGCAGCGCGCCGACGAGCTCGCCTCCGTGCTCGAGGCCGCGGGCAAACCCGTGCGCGAGTCCATGCTCGAGCCCGTCCGCGGCTACCAGGCGCTCGCCACCCGCGTCTCGACCGGCGATACCTGCGGCCACCTGCTCACGACCACCACGCGGCTCGAGCGCGAGCGGCTCGACGAGAAGCTCACGGACGCCTGGATTTCGCGCATGTTCGAGCTGCACTCCGCGCTCCTCCGCAAGGACGAGGAGTCGGGCCGCGCCGCCGGGTCGGCGCTGTCGAGTGGCATCGTGCTCGCGCTCGTGGCGTGCGTCGCGTCCGTCCTTCTGGCGCAGCGGCTCGCCCGCACGGTGACGCAGCCCCTCGCCTCGCTCTCGTCGAGCGCGCGCAGCGTGGGGCGCGGCGACTTCACCGTCACGGTCGAAGCAAAGGGCCCGCTCGAGGTGTACGAGCTCGCCGAGGAGATGGAGGTCATGCGCCGCCGCCTCGCCGAACTCGAATCCCTCAAACAAGGGTTTCTCGCGTCCGTCTCGCACGAGATGCGCACGCCGCTCACGAAGATCCGCGAGGCGCTCGCGCTCCTCGCCGACGGCGCGGGCGGCAAGCTGAACGAGCGGCAGGCGCGTATCGTGGAAATCGCGCAGGTGGCCTGCGAGCGCGAGATCCGCACCGTGACCACGCTCCTCGATCTCTCGCGGCTCCGCGCCGGCGCGCCCCTGCAACGCAAGCCCGGCGCCTCCGTCGACGAGGTCCTCTGGGCCGCGGTGCGCGACGAGGACATCGAGGCCCGCGAGCGTGGCGTCACGGTCGACGTCGAGACGCCCGGCGAGGCGGCCAAGGCCCTGCTCGACATGGTGCTCGTCGAGCGCGCCATCGCGAACATCGTGCGCAACGCCGTCGCCGTGTCGAAGAAAGGCCAGCACGTGCGGGTTCGTCGCGACCTCGTGCCCGAGGGCCCCGGCAAGGCCGCCGGCACCTGGGCACAGATCAGCGTCGTCGATCAAGGGCCGGGCATTCCGCCCGAGATCCGCTCGGTCATCTTCGACGCGTTCGTGACGCACAGCGTGGACAGCTCGCCGAAGCGGGTGGGCATCGGGCTCGGACTTGCGCTCGCACGGGAAATCGCGCGGGCGCACGGCGGCGACATCGAGGCGGCGGACGACCCGGCGGGCGGCGCGGTGTTCCGCATGTGGCTGCCCCTCGAAGACGCCGAGCCGACGTCGCGCGCCCTGCCCCCGCACGTGTGATAAAACCCCGCCCGAGGGGGAATCCCATGCGGAAGGACGAGCTCGACACCACCCCGCGCCCGCACATCCTCGTCATCGATGACGAGCCACACCTCTGCGAGCTGCTCGCCTACCGCCTGGAGCACCACGGCTACCGCGTCAGCACGGAGCTGTCGGCCCGCGGCGGGCTCGAAGCGCTGGAGCAAGCGAACATCGACGCGATCATCCTCGACCTGCGCCTCGAAGACGCCGACGGCATCGAGGTGCTCAGCGAGGTGCAAAAACGCTCGCCCGATCTGCCGGTCATCATCCTGACGGCCCACGGGACGATCGAGACCGCGGTGCTCGCGATCCAGCGGGGCGCGTACGGATTTCTGACGAAGCCGTTCCAGGACTACGAGCTGCTCCAGAAGCTCGCGCAGGCCATCGAGAGCGGGCGGCTCAAGCGCGAGGTGGCGGGCCTGCGGCGCATCGTGGGGGACACGTCGAGCGACATCCGGCTGCTCGGCACGAGCGACAACATCGCGGCCGTGCGCGAGCGGATCGCCCGCGTGGCGCCCGCGGACGCGACCGTGCTGCTGCTCGGCGAGTCCGGGACGGGCAAGGAGCTCGCGGCGCGCTCGCTCCACGCGCTCTCGGCGCGCAAGGCGCGGCCGTTCGTCGCCGTGAACTGCGGGGCGCTGCCGGCGGAGCTGCTGGAGAGCGAGCTCTTCGGGCACGTGCGCGGCGCGTTCACGGGCGCGAGCCGCGACAAGGACGGCCTCTTCGCGGCGGCGCGCGGGGGAACGCTCTTGCTCGACGAGATCGGCGAGGCCCCGGCGCCGGTGCAGGTGAAGCTCCTGCGCGTGCTCCAGGAGAAGCGTTTTTCGAAGGTCGGATCCGCAACCGAGGAGGACGCGGACGTGCGCATCGTGGCCGCGACGAACCGCGATCTGCGCGCCGAGGTCGCCGCCGGGCGCTTCCGGGAGGATCTCTTCTACCGGCTGCACGTGGTGCCGATCGTCATGCCGCCGCTCCGCGAGCGCACGGACGACATCCCGCTGCTCGCCGAGCTCTTCCTGCGCCGCGCAGCCGCGCGGTACGGCCTGCCCGAGCCCTACCTCTCGCCCGACGCGAT
The DNA here is from genome assembly GCF_029946465.1 of Polyangium sorediatum. Lineage (NCBI taxonomy): Bacteria > Pseudomonadati > Myxococcota > Polyangiales > Polyangiaceae > Polyangium > Polyangium sorediatum. The sequence goes on along the minus strand of NZ_JARZHI010000021.1, from coordinate 31,476 downwards.
GCGCGTGCTGCTCGCCCATTCCTGGCCGGGCAACGTCCGCGAGCTCGCGAACGTCATGGAGGGCGCCATCCTGCTTTGCCAGGAAGAACGCATTCGCCCGCAGCACATCCTGGCGACGCTGGCGACGCCCGCCCGCGCGCCCGCGCCGCTCCCCGGGGAGACGCCGGCCGAGACGAGCGAGGAGGAGCCGCCGTCCGGGCTCGCGAACCTCGATCCCGAGGCGCCGCTGCCGCCGCTGCGCGCCGCGCGGGACTCGTTCGAGCGCGCTTATCTGGTCGAGGCCTTGCGCCGCGCCAGCGGCAACGTGAGCGCCGCGGCCAAGCTCGCGGGGCGCAACCGCACCGACTTCCACGATCTGCTCCGCAAGCACGGGCTCTCGGGCGCCGATTTCAAGGCATGACCTTCACGCGGCGGTGAACGCCGGACGATGCGCTCGCGCGTGGCGCAGCGCGGCCGAGCGCGTACGCGACGCCGCTGCGCAAGCTGCCGAGGAGCACGATCGCGCCGAGATTCGCGCCGAGATCCACGAGCGTCCGCGCGACCTCGGGCCGCATGCCGGTGATCACGGCCCTGGCGCCGAGGAGCCCGATCGCACGGGAGGCGCGGACGAGCGCCTCGGCCACGGCGACGTCGACGACGCGCACGCCGGTCACGTCGAGGATCACGGTGGTCGCGCCGTGCTGCTCCACGCCGGCGAGCAGCGTGCAGAGCAGGTGCTCGGCGCGCGCGGGATCCATGGCGCCGATGAGCGGCAGGAGGACCACGCCCTCCGCGAGGGGGATGAGCGGCGTGGAGAGCTCGAGCAGCGTCGCGCGTTGCGCCTCGATGAGGCACTGCGACAGGCGCGCGCGCTCCTCCTCCATTTGCTTGCGCTCGGTGATGTCGCGCAGCGTGCCTGCCATGCGGATGGGTTTGCCGTCCGCGTCGCGGACGAACACCTTGGCGCGGCTCATGACCCAGACCCAGCCGTTCGATTTGTGCCGCATGCGATACTCGAGGTGGTAGGTCCGGAGGCGGCCTTCGAGGAAGCTTTGCAGCGTCTTCCACACCTCCCCGGCGTCGTCGGGATGCATGAGCGAGCTCCACGTCTCGGCGTTGCAGGGCATCTCGCCGGGCGCGAGGCCGAGCATCTCGAACCACGTCGGGCTCATGAAAGCCTCGTTGGTCCGGAGATCCCAGTCCCAGCCGCCGTCGTCGCTGCCATCCACCATCCAGCGAAAACGCTGCTCGCTCTCGGCGAGCATCCGCGCGCGCTCGTTTCCCTCCGCGATCTCGCGCTCGAGCTCCGCGACGCGCGCTTCGAGCCGTGACACGTCCGCTCGCGCAGCGATCTCGGACCCATCCATGAGCCACCTCCCCCCGTTTGCCCCGGTGTCATGAAAGGATCGTGCGCGGGCGAGGTCAACGGGAATACGATTGCGAGATCCCCGAAAAAAACGTTCCGTCTTGCACGGCGTCCCCCGCTCGAGCGTAGGAGGAACGTGGACCCCGGGATCGATTACGACGTTTTCCTGGACGTCGGCCTCGAAGAGGTCTGGCAACAACAGGCCGCAAAGGCGGCCGCAAAAGGACGGGCCGCTCCACGGGGACGGCGCGACGTCCTACAGCGTCACACACGAGCCGCGCGTTTCCTCCGTTCGGGCCGGAGCGCGCGTGTCTTGACGCACTGCGGAAACCTTCACGAAACATGCGGGGGTGTATCGATCGAGCATGAAGGTCGATACGGGCGACACCGCCTGGCTCCTCGTCTCCACGGCCCTCGTGCTCTTCATGACGCCGGGCCTCGCCCTCTTCTACGGCGGGATGGTGCGGCGCAAGAACGTGCTGTCGACGCTGATGCACGCCTTCGCCGCGCTGCCGATCGTGACGCTCCAGTGGGTGCTCTTCGGTTATTCGCTCGCGTTCGGGCCCTCGATCGGCGGGCTCGTGGGCGGACTCGGCTATGCCGGGCTCGCCCCGCTCGCGACCGAGGCGCGCGGGACCGTGCCGCACCTCGCGTTTTGCGCGTTTCAGATGATGTTCGCCGTCATCACCCCGGCCCTCGTCGCCGGCGCCTTCGCGGAGCGCATGCGGTTTCCGGCGTATGCCGTGTTCGTCCTGCTCTGGTCGACGCTCGTGTACGATCCGGTCGCGCACTGGGTCTGGAGCGAGAGCGGCTGGCTCTTCAAAATGGGCGCGCTCGATTTCGCGGGCGGCACCGTCGTGCATCTCTCGGCCGGCGCCTCGGCGCTCGTCTGCGCCGTGGTCCTCGGCAAACGCGTCGGATACCCGCACGAGCGCCACCAGCCGCACAACCTCACGATGACGCTCACGGGCGCGGGGATCCTCTGGTTCGGCTGGTTCGGCTTCAATGCGGGCAGCGCCCTCGGCTCCGGCGCGCTCGCCGCGCTCTCGATCGTCACGACGCACGTCGGCGCGGCCGCGGGCGCGCTCGGGTGGATCGCGGTGGAATGGTGGCAACGCGGCAAACCCACAGCGCTCGGCGTCGCCTCGGGCCTCGTCGCGGGGCTCGTCGGCATCACGCCCGCCGCCGGGTTCGTCTCGCCGGCCGCAGCCGCGGTCATCGGGTTCGTCGCGGGCGCGGCTTGTTATTTCGCGGTCGTAGGAAAAGAGCGGTTCGGGTATGACGACGCCCTCGACGCCTTCGGCGTGCACGGCGTGGGCGGCGCGATCGGCGCGCTCCTGACGGGCGTCTTCGCGCAGAAGGCCTTGAATGATGCCGGCCGGGACGGCGCGCTCGCGGGCAACGTCGCGCAGCTCGGGCCGCAGCTCGCCGGCATCGTGGTCGTGGGCCTGTATGCGGCGATCGTCACGTGGCTCCTGCTCAAGGCCATCGACAAGGTGATCGGCCTGCGTGTCGCCGAGGACGAGGAGCGCGAGGGCCTCGACGCGACCGAGCACGGCGAGACGGGCTACGCGTCCTGATCGCGGAGGATCTGCGCGGACGGCCCTCCCCCGCGGCCCTCCTGCGCGAGGGGCAGCGTGAATGCGAACGTGCTGCCCCTGCCGATTTCGCTCTCGACCCAGATACGCCCGCCGTGGGCCTCGACGAGCTGGCGGGCAATGAAGAGCCCGAGCCCGAGCCCCTCGATCTTCGTGCCCGTCCTCGCCCGGTAATACCGCTCGAAGAGGTGGGGGAGCTCCTCGGCCGGCACGCCACAGCCGCGATCCCGCACGGCAATGACGATCTCCACGTCCTTCGCCTCGATGCCGATCGTCACGATCTCCTCGGGCGGGGAGTATTTGAGCGCATTGCTGACGAGGTTGACGAGGATCCGCTCGAAGCGCGCCGCGTCGAGGATCACGGGGGGCAGCTCCTCGGGCGGGCGCTCGAGCCGCAAGCGCGCCTGATCCTGCATCGTCCACGCGCGCGAGACGATGTCCTGAATCAGGGGCAGGAAATCGAAGGCCTCGGTGTGGAGCAGGAGCTGGCCCGAGTCGAGCCGCGCCGAGTCGACGAGGTCGTCGATCATCGAGGCCATGCGCCTGGCGCTGCCGACGACGCGGTCGACGACGGACACCTCGTGGTCCATCCGGGCGCGCGAGAGCATGCGCCGAAGCATCTGCGCGGCCGACATCATCACCGTGATGGGCTGGCGCAGGTCGTGCGAAATGGCGTGCAGCACGTCCTCCCGCGCTTTCTCCAGCCGCCGCAGCTCGGTGATGTCGCGCGCGACGACGACGCCGAGGGAGATCGGCCCCTCCCCGTCCTGCACCGCGCTCGTGCTCACGAGGTTGTGGCGGCGGGAGCCATCCTGAAGTTCGATCACGTATTCGACGTCCGTGATGGTCTCGCCCCGCAAGAGCCGCTGGGAGGGGTATTCTTCCCAGGGCAAGAGCGCTCCGCCGGGCGAAAGCAGCCGCATGTGCGTCAGCGCCTCGCGGACGTGGGAGACCAGGACGCCGCTGAGCGCGCGGCTCGCCTGGTTCTGCAAAATCACGTGGCCCTGGCCGTCCATGACGAGCACGGCCTCGGCCATGCTCCGGAGGAGCGCGCGTAGCTCGGCGGCCTTGCGCTCGGCCTCCGCGCGCGCGGTCGCGAGCGCGTGCTCCATTCGTTTTCGCTCGGTGATGTCCGAGAACACCCCCACGGCCGCGACGATACGCCCTTCGCGATCCACGACCGGCGCCACGCTCATGCTGACCTCGACGCGCTCGTCGGGGCTCCGCACGTACGTGTACTCCTCGTCCCGGATGGTCTCGCCCCGGAGCGCGCGCGTGAGCGGAAATTCCTCGACAGAGCACTGGTTGCCCTCGTGGAAAAAAGCGGCGCCCTCGCATTCGGCGAGGGTCGAGGCCTGCTGCGGGGCGCCGGCGATGCGCGCGCTCTGTTCATTCGTGAGGAGAAACCTGCCCTTCGCGTCGACGATGTTCACGCCCGAGGGCATCTGCCGCAGCACCGCTTCGAGCAGCCCGCGCTCGGTCTCGATCCGCGTGAGCAGCCGTTCGCGCTCCACCGCGGCCTGCCGTTCGGCCGTGACGTTGCGGACGACCGCGACGACCTGATCGTCGAGGAGGGGCAACATGCGCGCCTCGAAAAAGAGCGTTCGCTCGTCCCACGTGAGCTCGTATTCCAGCGTGAAGGGGACGCGGGTCGCGAGCACCTCGTGGATCGCGGCCTCGCACCGGCGGGCGACCTCGGGCGGCAAGACCTCACCGACCCGTTTGCCGAGGATCTCGTCGCGAGGCATATAGAGATCGGCCAGGCGACCTGCCCTGCAATCGAGGTAGGTGCCCGCGGCGTCGAACCGGAAATACAGATCGGGCAGCGCCGAAAAGACCGCCTCGAGCTCCTTCGTTTTCCGCCAGAGCGCGTCCTCCATCTTCTTGCGCTCCGTGACATCCCGGGCGAAGGCCGCGATCCCGACGATCCGCCCCTCGGCGTCGCGCTGCGGCGCATAAAAGGCGTCGAAGCAGCGGCGCTCGTCGCCGATCGGGAGCCAGGACTCGCGCTGCACGCCCTTCCCCGTCGCGAAGACCTCCTGCTTGATGGCCGTGAGCTCCTCGGCCGACGCCCGCGGAAAAACCTCGGCGTCGGTCCGGTCGATCAAGTCCTCCCGACGAAGGGGCGGGCAGAGGTTGTAGACCTCGGTATAACGGAGGTTGAGGTCCTGATAAAAGACGATGTCCGGCAGCGCGTCCACGAGGTGACGAAATCGCACTTCGCTCTCGCGCAGCGTGTCCTCGGCGCGCACGCGGGCCGTGACGTCGCGGAGGAGGGCATACGCGCCGGAGAGCGCGCCTGCATCGTCCCGGATCGGGCTCGCGGTCACGGCGATCAGCCGATCGGCCGCGCCCGGGACGTCGAACGAGAGGATCTCGTCCACGACCGACGCGCCCTCGAGCGCCTGCGCCAGGGGTGTCTCCCCCCAGGCGAGGATTCGACCGTCCTTCCGGCGCACGGTCGCCTCCGCGATCACGAGCCGGATGTCCTCCCCGGCCTGGAGCGGGCGCCGCACGAGCGCTCGCAGGGGATCCTTGGCGAACGCGACGCGACACGCGGCGTCGACCACCAGCACCCCATCGGCGATGGGCGCGAGCGTGGCGCCGAGGGAAGACAGGTGTTCGATGGATCTGGGCAAGACCCCCCCGTCCCGCGAGGCCCGTCCGGGACGCCCGCACGAAGGCTCGCGGGGGCCTAGACCCTACCAGGAAAACCACACGGAGAGTAGCGGATTGGGGGGAGCCTCGGCACGCCCCAGCACACCGAGGGCTCGCACCGGTCCCTCAGGTCGAGAGCTCGCCTCCGGCGACCGGCTGCGCCGAGGGAGAGGACGGGCGCGTCAGCATATCGAGCGCCTTTTTCACCGAGCCCACCGCCCCGGCGAGGTACACGATGTCGCCGGCCATGAACGGGTCGTTCGGGTCCGTCTGTTCGAGGAGCTTTCCCCCGCGCCGCATGGCCACGATGAGGGCCCCCGTTTGCCCACGGACCCCGAGCGCAGCCGCAGATCGGCCGACGGCCGCGCTCGTCTCGGTGAGGAGCGCGCTCTCGATTTTCAGCTCGGCGAGATCCCCATGCTCGCCGAGGACGCGCCGCGGAAGGGTCTGGGCCCGCTCGGTCGTCTGCGTCGAGGCGCGGACCTCGTCGATCCGCTCCTCGATGACGTTGCGAGGGATCTCGAGCCAGCGGAGCAGCCGCGCGAGGATCTCCACGCCGCCCTCGACCTCCTCGGCGACCACGTCGGTCGCGCCCATCGAGAGGAGCGGCTCCTTTTCGAGCATGTACCGCGCCCGCATGAGGATCGGCACGTCCTTGGCGACGCGCTTGGCCGTGTCCACCACGCGCTGGGCGGCTTGCGGGTCGTTCATGAGGAGCAGGAGCGCGCGGGCCTTTTCGAGGTGTGCGTGCCCGAGCGCCTCCTCGCTCGTCGCGTCGCCGTAATAGACCGGCTCGCCCGCCGCGCGCGCGACGCGCACCGTCTCGGAGTTGAGCTCCAGCACGACGTACCTCGCGCCGCACGCCGCGAGCGCGCGCGCGACGAGCTTGCCCGCGACGCCGTACCCCACGATCACCACGTGCCCAGAGAGCGCGTGCTCGTCGCCCCCGTCGGCCTCGTCGATGCTGCGCACCCCGATGAGCCGTTCGAGCGGCAAGAGCAGGCGCTCGCCGGCCGTCAAATGCGGCGCCACGCGCACGACGACGGGCGTGAGGAACATGCTCGTGATGCCGGCCGCGAGCAGCGGGCGCGTCGCGCTCGCATCCACGACGCCCGTGCTCTCGCCGAGCCGCGCGAGCACGAACCCGAACTCGCCGAACTGCGCGAGCCCGACGCCCGCGAGCCACGCGACACGCGCCGGGAACCGCATGGCGAAGGCCGCGAGCGTCGCGAGGAAGCCCTTCGCCCCGAGGAAGCCCGCGAGCAAGAGCAGCACGAGGAGCGGCTGCTCCAGCACCACCCGCGCGTCGAAGAGCATGCCGAGCGAGACGAAAAAGACGCTCACGAAGGCGTCTCGGAGCGGCAACATGTCCCCCATGGCCCGGTGCCCGTATTCGGTGTCGGCGACGACCATGCCGCCGAGGAAGGCGCCGAGCGCAAGGGAAAGCCCCGCCTTTGCCGTGAGCCATGCCGTGCCCACGCAGAGCGCGAGGACGGCCAGGAGGAAGACCTCGCGGCTCCGCGCCGCCGCGACCCAACGGAGCGCGCGCGGGACGACGAGGCGCGCGACGAGGACGGTCGCAATCACGAGGGCCGCGGCTTTGCCGAGCGCCAGGCCAATCGCGCGGGCCATGTCGCCGCCCTGCGCGGCCGTCCCTAGCATCGGCACGATGAGAACCATCGGCACGACGCAGAGGTCCTGGAAGATCAGGGTGCCGACGATGAAGCGGCCGTGCGGCGCGTCGAGCTCGCGCCGCTCCGCGAGCGCCCGGAGGACGATCGCGGTGCTGGAGAGCGCGAAGACGAACCCATAAAACACGCTCCGCCCCGCCGGTTGTCCGAGCGCCATGGCGACGCCGGCCACGACGGCCGTGGTCAAACCGACCTGGAGGATCCCGCCGAGCGCGACCTGCCGGAAGATGCTCTTCAGGCGCGCGAGCGAGAACTCGAGGCCAATGGTGAAGAGCAAGAGGACGACGCCGACCTCGGCGAGGATCTCGATCGAGTGAATCGAATGGACGAGCTTGAAGCCGAACGGCCCCACGAGTGCGCCCGAGAAGAGCAGCCCCGCCACGGTCGGCAGGCGCAGGCGCGAGAGGATGACCGTGACGAGCACCCCGAGCGCGGCAATGACGGCAATTTCATCGAGGAGAGGGATTTCACCCATGGGACCGCCTCTGTTTCACACGACCGCGTGCGCGCGCTTCTCCTGCTTCGTGCGCTTGGGCGCCCGACGCTGGACCGCGCTCCCGCCGAAGAACCGCTTGTCGATCCACTCCGTGAGCGGAGCGGCGATGTAGATGGACGAATACGTGCCGACCGCGATGCCAACGAGCAGCGCAAAGGCAAAATCTTTGATCATGCCCGTGCCCCACCAGAGGAACGCAAACATCGAGAGGGCCGTCACGCCGGAGGTGATGATCGTGCGGCCGAGCATCTCCGAAATGGAGAGGTTGATGATCGCCGCGAACGAGAGCCCGCGGTGCCGCGGCAGGTTCTCGCGGATGCGGTCGTAGACGATGACCGTGTCGTTGATGGAGTAGCCGACGATCGTGAGCATCGCGGCGACCGTGGAGATCGTGATCTCGCGCTGGGTGATCGCCATGGCCCCGAGCGCGATGCCGACGTCGTGGACGAGGGCGACGATCCCGCCCGGCGCGAAGCGCAGATCGAAGCGGAGGGCGATGTAGCCCATGATGAAGATGAGCGCGATGAGGACGCTCTTGATCGCCGCGTCCCGGAGCTGCGCGCCCGCCTTCGGGCCGATCCACTCGACGCGCAAGGCCTGCTCGGGGACCTTGTCGGCGCCGAGCTCTTGGCGGAGCCCGTCGAGGAGCAGATCGCCCTTCGATCGGAGGTGGATGTCGACCTTGTGATCCCGATCGTTCGCCAGGACCACGCCTCGCTCGCGTGATTGCAGCGTGATGCCCTCGATGCCCTCGATCTGCTTTTCGATCGCGGCGAGGTCGGGATTGCTCTCGTAACGGAGCGAGATCTTGTCGCCGCCGGGGCTGAAGCGAATCTCCGTGGGGACGAGCACGCTCGCGCAATGCGGATCCGCTGCGGTCTCGCCTTCCTCCGCGAGGCAAAGCCGATGCCGCACGGCCTGCTTTTGCCCCTCGGTGAGCGTATTGACTTCGAGGACACGAATCATCACCCGGTTCGGCGTCCCGGGGCTCGTGACCTCAATCACCTCCGGGGACTCGAATCCCGCGCGCTCCACGGCGTGCCGGATCTCGGTCGTGGGGACGCTCTGCTTGAGCGCGACCTCGATCTCGGTGCCTCCTCGGAAATCCGTGCCCAGCCGGAGGCCCGGGACGAAATAGGTGACGATGGAGAGGAGGAGCAAGAGGACGCTGCCGCCGATGAAGTATCGGCGCTTGCTCATGAAATCGAACTGACGTCCGGGCTTGATGAACTCCATGGCTCAAGCCCCCGCCGGGGGCTCGGCCCCACGATTGTCCATGAGCACGCGACAAACATTGCCGGCGACGAGCCGGATCCCCACACCAAGGAACACGGGGACCGACGCGAGCAGGAGGAGCAGGAGCTCCGAGCGCAAAACGACCGCATACAACGTTGACATCTTTTCCTCGAACCCAAGCCCATGGGCATACGAGCCAGCGCACCCCCGGAATCATGCGTCCCGAGGGCATGCGTCATCGAAGGACCAAAGCCAAAACAGCGCCCGATCCCCGTTTGGGAGGGCGCGAAGGACCTTGGTTCCGTGGCGACGAACGAAGAAGGCGGAGCGTTACGTCGCGCCAAACGCGCGCATTCGCCGTTCAGCTCCGGCCTTCGGGCTGGGGAGGACCACGGGCCGGGTTGACGGCCAGATAATCGGGAGATCGGAGCGCCCGTTCGGGGAGCTCTTGGAATCGGCGCCGCTCGACCGGCGAACCCGCAAGCGCACGCGCGGCCGCGGCGCGGACCATTGCGACGGGCCAGCCGATCGCGCCGGGATCCAGCGGCGTATCCATCGGGCCGCGGGGCCGCGCCCAGGACGGTGGGGGCGGTTGCCGGGAGGGACGATCCGCTTGATCTCCCGCGCCCTCGGGCACCGGACGCACCCGCGCCTGCACGGGAGCGGGGGCCGCGACCTGCTGCAGGAGCTCGACGACCGCGCCCACGGTCCGCGTCGTGGAGAACGTGCCCGCGCCGCTCCCGCGCACCTGCACGAGCCCGATCGAGCTGAACACCAGCGAGACGAGCGCGAGCAGGCCGGCGACGACACCAAGCGGGAGAGCGCGGCCTTCGTGTGGCCTCGGGTCTCGGCGCCCTGTCGGGTCGTATGCCATCGGAGGGCGCGTCATGAAAGCTCGTGGGGACGATCCTTCTCCCTCGGATCGTCCAGAAACTCAAGCCCGAAGATCAGAAAATTGATTTGAGCTACAACGACCTCGCGACGCTCCCCGAGCCGACCTCGACAACGGGGGGACGTCGGATATCCTCACGCCCTCGGATGTCTGCGTCAAAAACCCCACCCCTTTACGGCGCCCGCCTCGAATACGTCCGTCTGCCCGCGGCCGCGCCGCGCGCGGGGGCGCCTTCCCTCGTGTTCCTGCACGAAGGGATTGGCTCGATCACGATGTGGCGAGATTTTCCGCAAAAGGTGGCCGATGCCACCGGATGCGAGGCCGTGGTGTACGACCGCGCCGGGTATGGCGGGTCTGATCCGGCGAGGCTGCCGCGCCGGCCGACGTACATGCACGACGAGGGGCTGCGCGTGCTCCCCGCGCTGCTCGATACGCTCGGAATCGAGCGGCCGATCCTGATCGGCCATTCGGACGGCGGATCGATCGCGTTGATCTGCGCCGGGGGCACCGACACGCCGCTCGCGGGCCTCGTCCTGATGGCGCCGCATGTGCGGGTGGAAGACATCTCGATCCGCAGCATCGAAAAGGCCAAGGACGCGTATACGACCACCGATCTGCCGGCGCGGCTCGGCAAATACCACGACGACGTGGACGCCGCGTTCTGGGGCTGGAAGGACATCTGGCTGCACCCGGATTTCCGCGCCTGGAACATCGAGGAATACCTGCCGCGCATTCGCTGCCCGATCCTCGCGATCCAGGGCGTGGACGACGAATACGGCACGATGGACCAGATTCACCGCATCGCCGCGCAGGCAAACGACGTCGCGCTCGTCGCGCTCGACGCGTGCCGCCATTCCCCCCACAAGGATCAGCCGCAGGCGGTGATCGACGCGGTGCGGGCCTTCGTCGCGCGGCTGCTCTCCGAATCGGCTTGACGGTGCACGGCCGCCCACGTAGCGAAAGGCAATGTGCACGCTGCGGCCCACGGCTCTCCTCCTCGCCTCCGCGTCGATCGTGTCGTGTGGAGGCGCTGAACCGGCGGTGACGAGCGCGCCGCCCGCGCGGAGCGCCGTGGCGACGGCCCCGGCGGCGCCGACCGGGGCGCCGAAGCCGCCGAAGCCCCCGAAGCCGGTCGCGGATCCGTGCGCGCTGCCGACGGCGCCGATCGAGGAGCTCACGACGGCCGAGGGCGCCACGGTGTTCACGACCGACGGCGCCTATCTCGTCTGGTCCGACGGCAACGCCGTGGTGCGCGCCGCGATGAACGGGGGCGATCGCAAGACGCTCGTCGCGGACGTGACGAAACAGGCGGTGGTCCGGGGGCTCGCCCTTTCCCAGGGAGAGGTCTGGTTCCGGGCGGAGGAGCGCTACGATCAGGGCTGCGCGGGGCTCCTCGGGTTCGTCGGGCAAAACGGCGGGCCGGTCACGTCGGTGACGCCGGAAGGGTGCATCTCGGGGTTTGCCCTGACGCCCGATCGGGTCGTGTTCACGCGGGAAGAGTCGGTCCCGACGCAATCGGGCATTTCGAGCGGGCTTTACGCGGCGCCACGAAAAGGAGGGCCCGGAAAGACCCTCCTGCGCCCGTTCAGCGGAGGCAACCGCGTCGCGACGGACGGCGAATTCGTTTATTTTCAGGGCGGCTACGACACGCTCGACCGCATGCCCCTGGGCGGTGGCGGCGGCCAGGCGGTGTCGGACGGCAAGATCGGCGATGCGTTCGGCGGGTACGACGGGCGCCGCTTCACGCTCGCCGGAAACGACATCTTCGCCTTGCACGGGCACCCGAACCTCGGCGGCATGAAGATCGCGCGGCTCACGAAGGACGGCAAGGACGCGCAGCTCCTCGGCCCCGCGGTCCCCGCGCATCCGAGCGGAGCGACGCTCCCCGCAGGGCCGCTCGTCACCGACGCGCAATTCGTGTATTGGGCGTCTCCCCTGCGCGGCGCGGTCCTTCGTGTCCCCAGGAATGGCGCCTGCGCGCCGTACGAAATTGCCACGAACCGCGAAAAGCCGGACTGGGTGGCGGTGGCGGGCTCGTACGTGTACTGGATGGAGCTCGACGCCAAACCCCCGCGGATCGCCCGGCGCAAGCTGTACGAGGATCCCGAGCCGCCCATCGTCCCGGCCGCGACGACAGCGATTCCGACGGCCGCGCCCACGCCGCCCCCCGCGCCGCCCGCGCCCACGTTCGCCGCGCCCGAGCGGCCGTTCGTCCTCGCGGGCGACTTTGCGGAGCCGACGACGGTCTCGTTCGCCGGCGGCAAGGTCTTCGTGTTGCTCCAAGATTACGGCCCGAAGCCGCGCAACGACGAGGATGCCCCGTCCCCGTACTGGATTCACGTCCTCGAATTGCGCGGGACGAAGTTCCAACCGATCAAGAAGCACCGGGTCGAAGGCCACCTCGTCGCCGAGCGGGTGACCGAGAAAAACGGAAAGCTTTACCTCGTGGTGCGGAACCCCGACGCGCGGGGCGAGGCGCATTATTACGAGCCGCTCGGCGCGGGGAAGCAACTGGCCGGGTACGACGGCGAATGGGAGGATCCGACCGGCCCGAACATGCCCCCCTCGTGCGAAGCCGCGCCCCCGCCGGCCACGAAGCTCGCGCCGATGCGGGATCTCTATGGCTGGCCGAGGCTCGACGACGCGCGCTTCTTCATCGGGACGTCGTGCGACGGAAAACCCAAGATTCAGGTCCTCTCCCAGGACAAATCCCAGATGATCGCCATCGAGCCTTCCGACGAGCTCATGCACACGCAGCTCGGGATCCTCTGGAAGGGCGCGGCCGGCGTGTTCCTCTTCGAAAAGGGGGCGTTCCGGCGCATCGCGGCAAACCTTCCCAAGGATACGTGGGACGTCCTCCGCGCGCCCGACGGCACGATCGTCGCGCGCGGCCGGGAGAATTTCGCCCTCCGCGGCGAGGCATGGGCGCCCTGGCAGCTCGCAGGCGGCAGCGCCCGTGTCACGGTGGTGTCCGACGGCGCGGCGCTGTGGGCTTTTGTCGGGGAGTCGTCGATCGGCATCACCGAGCTGCATCGGTACGCGCCGGGCGGCGCGAACAACGCGGCGCCTATCGACACGAGCACGGCGCGGCTGCCCAAGAGGCGCTGAGAGGAGCTTCCAGGCTCAGAAGCGGATCCCGTTCTGCGCCCGGTGTTTCCACCACTTCCAGCCGAGCACGGCCGCCGGGACCGCGGCGACGGTCGCGAGGACGGGCATGCCCGCCACGGCCAGAGCCACCGTGCCGGCCGTCACGACGCCCGCCTTGACCGCGTTCTTCTTGGACTCCTCGAGGACCTCTTTCCGGGACTTGCTCATGCCACGATCATGACACGCGCCGGGCAGGACGGTAGCCCCGGCGATCAGCCGCCCTTCCTTGCCCCTTCGAGGGGCGTGCCGAGCGCGACGAGGTGCTCGACGAGGTTCGTCACGTGCGGTACGCCGAGGCCCGTCACCGGATCCCAATCCGTGCACGCGCTGTAGCCGTCGACGCGCTGGACGACAGCCTTGCCCACGCTGTTCGCGACGCGCACGCAGACGTCGGTTTGTCCGATCGTGATGTCGCGGAACGCCGGGGGCTCGGCCTTGCGCAGCGAATAGAGCGCCGGGTTGACGAAGCCGACCCGGCCCTTGCCCGCCCGGCGCCGCCCCTCATTGGCGAGCGCGATGATCGCCGCCCAGATCGGCGCGGCCATGCTCGTGCCGCCCGCGTAATCGATCCAGTTGCGGCCGATCACCGCCTGGTACCCGAGCGCGGAGAGCACCTCCCCCCGCTGCACCGAGGGGCCCGAGGCCATCAAGGCGACGTCGGGAAAACCGCGGCCATACGGGACGACCGCAGGCGAATTCGCGCCGCGCGCGTACCATTTGCGCAAGCTGTCGTGTTGCCACGCCGGCGTGGGCACGTCCTGGCTGAAGCCGCCGCTCGAAGCGAGCTGCGTGAACTGGACCATCTTGGCCACGGCGACCGGCGGCGGGCCGCTCCAGGCGAGCTCGGTGAGCGGATCGAGGCACGTGATCATGGTCCCGCCGACGCCGAGCACGCGCTCCTCGACCGCAGGAAATACGCCGTGCGGCCAGGGCGCGTCGCTCACGGCATATCCGTCGACCATGCGGCGCGGAATGCCGTCGAGCGCGCCCCAATCGCCCGCCGCGCTGACCACGGTGATCCCGAGCGCCGCGGCTTGATCGAGCAGACCCGTGACGACGCTCGATCCGAAAATGCGATAATACTTCCGCTCGGGGGTGATCCAGCTCGTCGAGGCCACCGTGACGTCGCGGGCCTCGTCGCCGATGACGGCGAGCAGGAACATCGACCAGGGATCGGCGATGACCTCGGGGTCGACGAAATACACGACGAGCCGCGCCCCGGGCGCCATTGCGCCGGCCCAGGCGACGGTCATCGTGGCCTCCAGCCGGTGCAGCGGATCGACGAGCCGGCCGCCGCGCGTGGGCCCGAGATCGATCATCTCCACCGCGGGCGGCGTGACGCCGTGCGCGCGCCAGAAGAGGTGCAGGTCGCCGATGTCGATGGAGCCGCCGAGCATGAGCAGCGCAATGGTCTCGCCCTCGCCCGTGAGGTGGTCCGGGAACGAATAAATGCGGCGGATGTCGGCGGGCGTGACGCCGGCGAGGTTCGGCGGGGGTTTGCCCGGTTCACTGCGGACCGAAAAAGGAAATCCCTCGCGGAGCTCGACCGGGACTTCCTCTTGCCGGGCGCGGGAGACCATGGAGCTGCGGGCCTCGGGGGCGTTGCGCAGGCCGTGGACGGCCTGGATGAAGCCGGCGAGATCCCGGGGCACGGCCGTGTCGACGCGCGGGGCGCGGTGGCCCGTGGGCTCGCGGAGCCAATCGGCGAGGTGGCGGCCGAAGGCGCGGCGGATCGGCTCCTCGGGCGCGCGCACGACGATGAGCTGTCGGCCGACGGGCCCGGATGGCAGGGGTTCGAGGCCGGCGTGCCGGAGCCACGTGTGCACGGCGTCGATCTGCACGTCGTGAAGCGCGACGAGGCCCGCGAGCTCGGCGCGCGAGAGGTGATGGCCGAAGCGCGGGCTCGCGGGATCGGAGCCCTCGATCACGAAGTCCAGGAGCTCCGCGCGCGAGCGTTCGTGGAGGATCACCGTGATGTCGATCGGCTCGTTCGGGCCCGGCGGCGGCGTCATGGACATGCGGCGAGCCTACCCGAGCGGGCTCGGGTGAGGCAAACGGGGGCCTCGTGCGCGCGCCGCGGCTCGTGTTTGGCGCGGGCGGATGCTAGAGAGCCGGGATGTCCGAGGTCCGAACGCCCTCTCCCCGCGAGCGCTTGCACGAGCTCTTCCTCAAGGTCGACTCGTTTTTCGCGCGCGCGCAGGGCCGGCACGGCGAGGCCCTCACGTGCCGCGCGGGGTGCGACGACTGCTGCCGGCGGCGCTTCTCGGTCACGACGATCGAGGCGGCGGCGGTGCTGGATGCGCTCGATCACCTGCCCGCCGAGGAGCGGCAAACGGTGGCGGCGCGGGCGGCCGATCCCAGCGGGACGGTTTGTCCGGCCCTCGGCGAGGACGGCCGCTGCGCCGTGTACGAGGCGCGCCCCACGATCTGCCGGACGCACGGCTTGCCCATTCGTTTTACCGAGCGAAAGGACGGGCGGTCGCTCCCGGTCGTCGACGCGTGCCCGAAGAACTTCGTCGGGCAGGACCTCGCATCGATCGATCCGTCGAGCGTGCTCGATCAAACGACCCTCTCCACGGTGCTCGCGGCGCTCGACGCGGCGTACGCGGATGCGGAAGGGCTCTCGCGCGGGCAGCGGATCGAGATGACCGCGCTCTGCGGCCCCTGACACGAACATCAGCCTTGACTAATATAAGCTGGTGATGATACTCATCCGCCGTGCAAGCGTTCGACGTCCTCGGGGACCCGGTTCGCCGCCGGATCCTCGAGCTGCTCGCCGACGGTGAGCAGACTTCTGGGGCGATCTCCGAGGTCATCCAGAGGGAGTTCGGGATTTCGCAGCCGGCGGTATCGCTGCACCTGAAGGTGCTGCGGGACAATGGATTTGCCACGGTCCGGGCGGAGGGAACCCGCCGGCTGTATGCGGTCGACGTCCGGCCTTTGCAGGAGGTCGACCTGTGGCTCGATCGCTTCCGCCAATTCTGGGAGCAGCGCCTGGACGCGCTGGCCACGGAACTCGCGCGCGGCAAACGCGAGCGTCGCTTGAAGGCCGAAACGCGTTCGTCCACGAACGACGACACGACATCGAAGGAGAAGGACAAACCATGATCGACCTCGTGAAGGAGCTCAACGCCGTCCATCGCTCGACCGGCCCCAAGACCATGCCCGGGGGCGAAGGCCACACGGTGAAGTTACGACGGAGCTACGATGCGGCGATCGAGGACGTCTGGGATGCGATCACGACCCCGGCCCGCGTCCAGCGCTGGTTTCTCCCCCTCACGGGTGACCTGCGCGTCGGCGGTCATTACCAGCTCAAAGGGAATGCCCGCGGCAAGATCCTGCGCTGCGAGCCTCCCCGCCTGCTCGAAGTGACGTGGACGGTGGCCCCGGAGGACGACGGGAACAGCAAGGTCGAGGTGCGGCTGTCGGTCGGTGAAAAGGAGGAGACGGTCCTCGAGCTGGAGCACGCCGCCATCGCGCCGCCCGGCATGTGGCCCGAATACGGGCCCGGCGCTGTCGGCGTCGGCTGGGATCTCACGATCCTCGGCCTGTGTTACGAGCTCCGTTCCATGTTCATCGAAGACAAGGACGCCTGGGGGCTGACGCCGGAGGCACGGGTGTTCATCACCGGCAGCAGCGTTGCCTGGGGCGCCGCGAACCAGGCCGCCGGCGCATCGGCCGCCGATGCGCAGAAGGCCGTCGAGAACACGACCAAGTTTTACGCGCCAGAGCCGACGCCGGGGACCTGAGCCCGGATCGACTATGGATGCATTTACATAAGCTGTACAGGATTGGCGCCTCTGCGGGGATCGTGTAGCCCTGGTTCGGGCGATGAACCTTGCAGGCATCGACGTGAACCTCGTCGTCGCCCTGGACGCCCTTCTCCAGGAGCGCAGCGTCACGGAGGCCGCCAAGCGGATCGGGCTCAGCCAGCCGGCGATGAGCCACGCGCTCGCCCGGCTCCGCGAGACGCTCGGGGATCCGCTGCTCGTGCGCGTGGGCCGCGCCATGGCGCTCACGCCCCGCGCCGAGGCCCTCGTGCCCCGCGCCCGGGCCGTCGTCGAGGAGCTCGAAACCCTGCTCGCGCCGCTCCCCTCGTTCGACCCGAAGACAAGCCGGCGTACCCTCAAGCTCGGCGCCACGGACTACGTGCAGTTCGTCCTTTTGCCCGCGCTCGAAGAAATCCTCTCCCGCGAGGCGCCGAACCTCACGTTGCACATCCTGCCCATCGGCGTCCCTCCGGCCGCCGATTCGCTCTGCGAGGGCGAAATGGATGTGGCGGTCGGGCGCTTCGAGCACGAATCGTTGCCCCTCGACGTGCGCCGCGTGCCGCTCTTCCAGGACACCTTCGTCGGCGTGGCGCGCGCCGATCACCCGCGGGCGCGCGGAAAGCTCGATCTCGCGACGTACGCGGAGCTCTCGCACGTGCTCGTCTCCCCGCGCGGGACGCCGGGCGGGATCGTGGACGGCGCGCTCGCGAAACAGGGGCTCGTCCGCCGCGTCGCCCTCACCGTCCCGCATTTTCTGGTCGTGCCCCACATCGTGGCGACCTCCAATCACGTGACGACGATGCTCGCCCACGTGGCCGCGACGTTCACCGCGCTCCTGCCGCTCGCCACGTTCGAGCCGCCCCCCGAGCTCGACCTCACGCCGGTCACGATGACGATGATGTGGCACGAAAGGACGCACGAGGATCCCGGCGCGCGCTGGCTCCGCGACGCGCTCGTGCGGGCCGCGCGGCCGCTCGCCCACGCGCGAGGCGCGGAGCGCGAGAAAAAGGCCCCAAGCCCCAAGGCCCCGCTCGCCCCCGAGCACGCCTCGTGACAAAGTCGAAAGCGTCATGAGCGACGCAAAACCGCAGGAGACGAAGGCAAACCCGGTCCCCCTCCCCGCGATCCCCAGGGTCGAGGTGCCGCCCATGCCGGCCATCCCCGACGTCGAGGTGCCGCCGTTCGCTCCGCTCGCCGGCGAGGGCCCGCGCGTCCCCGAGGCGCCGCCCATCCCCCCGCCGCCGGTGATCCCGGAGTCCCCGCTCGCGCCACGCCCGCCCCTCGCAGCGGCGCCCCCGGCGCCCGCCGCCACGCCGTACGTGCCGCCCATTCCCCCGGAGACCTATCCGGTGCCGGCCGCGCCCGAGGCCTACGCGACGCCCGAGCCGCCGGCCGCGTACCCCGTCCCCGAGCCGCCCGCGCCGTACCCGGTCCCCGAGCCGCCCGCCTGATCGCAAGGGACCTCGTCTCGCCCGACGTCCGTTGCGGCACCCGCGAGATCCACGTTCAGTCGGGCAGAACGATCCTCTACGATGCACGCGAGGACCATGCCCCACCTCGTCGTGCGCAAACCGGGCCAGATGGCCTATTCCGTGCCGCTCCCGGACGTCCTGCGCATCGGGCGGCACGAGCAAAACGAGCTCGTCCTCGACGATCACCAGGTCTCGCGAAAGCACGCGACGCTGACGCGCGCCGAAAAAGGCTTCGAGCTGCGTGACCTCGGCTCGCGGCACGGCACGCGGGTGAATGGCGAGCCGATCACGGCGCACACCCTCGAAGGCGGCGACCGGATCCAGATCGGCAACGTGCTGCTCGAGCTCCACGAGGAGGACGAGCGGACGATCGTGCACCACCAGGTCACGGCCCCGGGGCCGCCGCCGCGCAAGGCCGAAGCCGATCGGCGCTTGTCGTTGCTCTTCGACGTCAGCCGCGCGATCGGGGCGATGGGCGACACCGAGGTGATGCTCGGCGAGATGCTCGAAGCCATCGTGGACGTGCTCGGCGGCGAGCGGGCGCTCGTGGGGCTCGGCGACGCGACCCGCGGCATCGTGCGGCGTTTTTGCCGGGCGCGGCGCGGCTCCTCCGCGGACGTGGTCCTCTCGCGCGCGGTGCTCGAAGCGACGCTCGGCCGGCGCGAGGCGGTGATCGTGCGCGACGCGCTGCGGGACGCGGGGCTCGCGACGATGCAGCGCGAGCGAATCGTGTCGGCGATGGCCGTGCCGCTCGGGCTCTCGGCGCGGCCGGTGGGCCTTTTGTACGTGGACGATCGGCAGGAGGCTGCGCGCTTCGGGCCGGACGATCTCGCCTACCTGACGGCGCTCGGGCACCTCGTCAGCGCGGCCCTGGAGAGCGCGGAGCGATACCAGCGGGCGGAGGCCCTCGCGGAGGCGCTCACGGGGGGCGGCGTCGTGGAGGAGATCCTCGGCCGCAGCGCGCCGATGACGCATCTCCGGGCGCAAATCACGAAATACGCGGCGGCGGGGCACGCGAACGTGCTCGTGCGGGGCGAGAGCGGCTCGGGCAAGGAGCTCGTGGCGCGGGCGCTGCACGAATCGAGCGCGCGCGCGGTGCGGCCCTTCGTGACGCTGAACTGCGCGGCGATCCCGGAGACGATGCTGGAGAGCGAGCTCTTCGGCTACGAGAAGGGCGCATTCACGGGGGCGGTCGCGAAGAGACGCGGCAAGTTCGCGCTCGCGGACGGGGGGACCTTGTTCCTCGACGAGATCGGCGATCTCGCGCTGCCGGCGCAGGCCAAGCTCCTGCGCGCGCTGCAGGAGGGCGAGATCCAGCCGCTCGGCGCGGAGCGGACGCAAAAGGTCGACGTGCGCGTGGTGAGCGCGACGCACAAGGACCTGATGAACGAGATCGCCGAGAAGCGGTTCCGCGAGGATCTCTACTATCGGCTCGCGGTCGTCGAGATCGAGGTGCCGCCGCTGCGCGAGCGCGAGAGCGACGTCCTGCTCCTCGCCATGGCGCTGATGCACAAATCGGCGTCGGCCATGGGCAAACGAATCGATGGATTTTCCGAGGCGGCCCAATCGGCGCTCCTGCGGCACGATTGGCCGGGCAACGTGCGCGAGCTCCGCAACGAGGTCGAGCGCGCGGTGATCCACGCGGACGGGCCGCTCGTGGACGCGCATGACCTCTCGCCGCGGCTCGGCGCGGCGCGGCCGAAGCCGGGGCAGCCGCGGGGCAAGAGCCTGGCCGAGCAATTCGCAGAACTCGAACCGACGGAAAAAATGCTCGTGGAAGAGGCGATGTCGCGGGCGAAAGGCAACGTGAGCGAAGCCGCGCGGCTGCTCGGGATCACGCGCATCATGATGAAGCGGCGCGTGGATCGGCTGATGGGCGGCGGGGACGCGTAACGTCCCGCGAGCACGCGGAGGACCTCGATCGATCAGGTGATCGATCGATGGATCGATCGATCGCCGATCGGATCGATCCCCGCGGGGCCCGCGCGCGTCTCCCGCGAAAAAACCCAGGATGTCCGCTCGATTCGATCCTGGCACGGATCACGCAATCACTCTCCGGCGAACGACGAGCCACCCCGCCCGATGAACGGCGCGGAAGGCGTGGCTCCCGGAGGTCTCTCGCCATGCTCTCGACGACGCGTGTGTTCCGTTCCTCGCTCCGCTTGTTGCTCCTCGCCGCCCCGATCGCTGGCTGCGTCGCCGACCCCGGCGCCGAGGACGAGGCCTTCACCGACGAGGCGCCGCAAGCCCTCGCGACCGAGACCTGCAATGGCGTCGACGACGACGGCGACGACCGGATCGACGAGGACGGGATCTGCGCTTGCCAGACGTACGTGCAGGGCGGCCACGAATACCGTGTCTGCCAGAACCAGCTCGATCACGCGACGGCGCAGGGGATGTGCGAGGGGCGCGGTTACGGCCTCGCCCGCATCGAGGACCTCGCCGAGAACGCCTTCTTGCAGCCGTTCGCCGTGGGCACGCAAGGGTTCTGGATCGACCTGCATGACCGCGTCACCGAGGGGGACTACCGCTGGTCGAACGGCTCTTCCGCCTCCTTCCTGAACTGGTCCACCTACGAGCCCAACAATGCGAGCAACGAGGATTGCGGCATGATGTGGGACACGGGCAAGTGGAACGACCTCAACTGCGCCTGGACGAACAGAACGTTCTGCGAGCTGCAAGATCCCGTCGCCTGGATCGACCTCGTGAATGCATCGAACCCCTCGGGCACGCGCCTCGAAAGGACGGCCGCGGGGACGGGCGGCGCGCGTTCGTCGGGGAACATCGGCGCGGGGGATGGATTCGTGCAGTTCTCGCCGGGCGAGGTCGCTTGGAAGAAGGCCGCCGGGCTCGGCGTGGGGAACACGGGCACGAACCGCGAGGACATCGAGTTCGGCATTCATTTCACCCACGACGCGAGCGGCGCGCCGCAGCTCCGCATCCAGGAAGGCCCCTGGGACAAGGGCAGCTTCGGGACCTACGCCGCAGATGACGTCTTCCGTGTCGAGGTCCTCGAAGGCAAGGTGCGGTACCTCCGCAATGGCCTCCCCTTCTACACGAGCGCCACGGCGCCCACGGCGGGCATGGTCCTCGATACGAGCCTCGAAGGGGCCGGCGCGTTCCTCACCGACGCGCGCGTCCACGGCTGCGTGACGGACGAGATCGGCTGCGTGAAGCCCGGGTTCTGGGACGACGTCGTGTATGCCATGGCGCGCGAGAACAACCTGCGCCGCGTCGGCAGCGCGGTCGCGGGCGCCGTCTCCCGCAAGGCGATCCCGCTCGGCGCGAATGGATACGTCCAGTTCTCGACCGGCGAGGTCACCACGAAAAAGGCCGCCGGGCTCGGCGCCGCGAACGCCAACGCGACCCGCCACGACATCGAATATGGCATTTACCTGACGCACGACGCGAGCGGAAACCCGCTGATCCGCGTCCAGGAGGGCCCGTGGGACAAGGGCAGCTTCGGGACGTACGCCGCGAACGACGTCTTCCGCGTCGAGGTCCTCGACGGCGAGGTACGGTATCTCCGCAATGGCGTGCCCTTCTACACGAGCGCCACCGCGCCGAACGCGGACCTCCGCCTCGACACGAGCCTCGAAGACGCCGGGGCCACGATCACGAACGCGGCGCTCGGGACGTGCAAGCCTGGGAATGGGGGGTGCGTCAATCCCGGCTTCTGGGACGACGTCCGGTATGTCTTCGCCGCCGGCAACGAGCTCGAAGCCGTGTGGGGGACGAGCGCCATCGGCGGAGCTGTCTCGCGCGCGTCGATCCCGTTCGGCGAGGACGGGTATACGGAGTTCGCCGTGCTCGAGGTCGGCACGAAAAAAGCAGCGGGGCTCGGGACGGGCAACGGAAACGAGAGCCGCCATGACATCGAATATGGCATTTACCTGACCCACGACGCGAGCGGCGCGCCGCTGATCCGCATCCAGGAAGGCCCGTGGGACAAGGGCAGCTTCGGGGCGTACGCCGCGGGGGACGTCTTCCGCGTCGAGGTCCTCGACGGCGAGGTCCGTTATCTCCGCAATGCCGTGCCGTTCTACACGAGCTTGACCGCGCCGACCACGGATCTGCACCTCGACACGAGCCTGGAGAACATCGGCGCCGTCGTCGTGGACGCGAAGGTCGTGACGTGCGGGGTCAACGACGCGAAGTGCATCGCTCCGGGCTTCTGGGACGACGTCCGGTACGTCTTCGCGGAGACGGGCTCGCTCGAAAGCGTGTCTGGGACGAGCGGCGTCGGCGGAGCGGTCTCGCGGCAGGCGATCACGCTCGGGCAAAATGGCTACGCCGAGTTCTCCGCGGCGGAGGTCTCCGCGAAGAAGGCCGCAGGCCTCGGGACGGCGAACGCAAACGAGAGCCGCAACGACATCGAATACGGCATCTACTTGACCCACGACGCGAGCGGCGCGCCGCTCGTCCGGGTCCAGGAAGGCCCGTGGGACAAAGGCAGCTTCGGAACGTACACGGTGAACGACGTCTTCCGCGTCGAGGTCGCGGGCACCACCGTGCGTTACCGACGCAATGGGACCGTGTTCTACACGAGCCTTTCGCCCCGCACCACGGCCCTCGCCCTCGACACGAGCCTGGAGAACGTCGGGGCCCTCCTCGACGGAATGGCGGTCGCGATCACGCCGTGAAACGCGGCCGCGAGGTGGATCGATCATGCGATCGATCCACCTGCATCTCCCCGAACATGGCGCCTCCCCCTGGCGCCGCAGAAAGGACCTTCCCCATGCTTCGCTCCACGTCGCTCCTCGGTCTTGCTTTCGTCACGCTCTCGGCTCTCTTCACCCCCGGCTGCCTCGCCGAGCCGGACGAGCCTGCGGAGCTCATCTGGTACGACGACGAGTTCAATGTCTGCTTCACCACGGGCAAGGACGGCAAGCGCGTCGAGGTGCCCTGCGACAGCACCGTGGACGCGCCCTTCGAGACGCAATCGAACCCGCCGGACCTCGGCTGCACGACGCCCGACGATTGCGACCGATCGACCGGGGACCAGAACGGCTGATTTCGCTCAGCGCGACAGGAGCGACTCGATCCGCTCGACGCAGCGCTTCTCCCATTGCTCGGTCGCGCGGCACGCGGCGAGCGCCTCCCGCGCGAGCTTCGTTTTCCCCGCCGCGCGATACACGAGCCCGCGCCAGATCGCATCCTCGCACGACCCCCGCGCCGACAGGCGCCCGAGCCATTCGACGGCGGCCTCCGGATCGACCCACAGATACGCGCCCACCATCGTCTTCGCGATCGACGAATCCGACGAGACCTTCGCGCGCATCTCGGCCTCGATCTCGCCGAGCCTGCGCCGATGCTCCGGCAAAATAGCCTTTCCCCGGGCCTTCTCCACGCGGAGGAGCCCGCGGATCGCCGCGGCCTCGGCCCATGCGCTGCCGGCGAGCGCCTCGACGTCCGTGATCTCCTGCTCGAAGGCCCGCGCAGCCTCGTCGAGCCGCCCGATCCGGAGCAGCACCACGCCTCGCCGAAAATATACGCCCATCTGCTCCGGCGGAACGCCCGCCCGCCGCGCGAGCGACCGGGCGCCGAGCCGCCGCTCCTCCTCGTGAAACGCCATCAGCGCCTCGGACTTCTTCTCCGCGACGAGCATCCGATCGTTCGCCAGCGCCAGGCTGACCGAATACTTGAGCACCCGCCCCGAGAGGCTCCGATCGTGCTCGAGGACCCGCTCCAGCGAGAGCACCGCC
Source organism: Polyangium sorediatum (assembly GCF_029946465.1). NCBI lineage: Bacteria > Pseudomonadati > Myxococcota > Polyangiales > Polyangiaceae > Polyangium > Polyangium sorediatum. Next base: position 7,466 of record NZ_JARZHI010000021.1, on the reverse strand, counting down.
GCCTCGTCGTGGCACGCGCGATCCTGGAGGCGCGCGAGCGACAGATACACGTCCGCGAGCGCCGGGCCGACCCCGAGCGCCGCTTCACACGCGGCGTTCGCGCGCTCGATCGCCGCGTCCGTGGGTTTGTCGCCCCCCACTTCGATCGCTACCTGCAGCAGGCGGCAGCGCGCCACGAGCGCCATCGGATCCTGCGGCTCGTCCGCGAGCGCGCGGTCGAGCCCCGCATTCGCGTCGGCCAACCGGGACGCCTGCGTCCCCTCCCCTGCGCCCATCGAGCGGAGCAGCGCCCGCTCGACGAGAGCGGGGACATACCCCGGATCCGCGGCGATCGCGGCGTCGAGGAGGCGCAACCCCTCGGAGAAATGCTCTTTCCGGGGCCCGGGGCCCACCATTTTGTAATAATCGAGCAGGCTCCTCTTCGCCGCCTCGTTCGTCGTGCCGAGCATGGCCCGGCGGCGCTTGCCCCAATGGCGCACGACGAGCCGCGCCTCGTCGAGCACGCGGCTCCGCAGGGCCGGAAGCGAGGACTCGACGTCCTTCTCCACGGCAGCGATCTCGACGGGCTCGCCCGGCAAGGCTTCTTGTTCGTCGCCCACGGGATCGAGCTGCGCGGACAGCCGGAGCGTCTCCCCCACGCGCTGCACGCTGCCGCGCACCCAGAACGCGACGCCCGCCGCCCGCGCCGCGTCCCGATCCGCCAGGGCGACCTCCGAAAGCCGCACCTCCGGCATCGTGCGGAGCCCCGCCCGCACGACCTCGGGCGCGCTGAGGGACAACCCCTTCCACGCCGCGTCCCCCGTGAGGTCTTCGAAGGGAAGAACGACGAGGGTCGCGCGCTCGTCCACGTCCGAGGCCGGCACAAGGTGCGGCGCGGGCTCTTCGTCTTCGTCGCCGGGAAAAGGGTTCCAAGCGTCGGGAAGAGGATTCCAATGGCGAAGGTCGCCGCGCGGGAGCTGCGCCAGGAGGAAAAGACCAACAAAAAGGAGCAGCGGCGCCAACGCGAGCCGCCGCCAGGGAAACGTCCGCGGCGCGGGCGAGGTCGCGGGCTCGGACAGCCCTCGGAGCGTGCTCCGGGCCGGCGTCGTGTCCCGCGCCCGCGCGAGCGCGGCCGCAAGCTCGCCCGCGGAGGCGAATCGACCCTCCGGATCCTTGGCGAGCGCGCGCCCAAGGACCTCACGAAGGCCCTGGAGCACGGGCTCCGCGAGGCCCGGCACGTCGAGCTGCGGCGGGTCGCCGCGCAGAATCGCGGTCGAGATCGTCTCGGGCGAGCCGTGTCCAAAGGGCGATCGCCCCGCAAGAAGCTCGTATCCCACGATGCCCAGGGCAAACACGTCGCTCCGGATGTCGAGCGACCCGCCCTTGAGCTGCTCGGGCGACATGTACGCGGGCGTGCCGGCCGCGCCCGCCGCCGTCGTCGCAGCGCCGAGGCCCGGCTCGCGGGCAAGGCCGAAGTCGGCGACGAGGCAACGGCCATCCCGCCGGACGAGGACGTTCTCGGGCTTGAGATCCCGATGCACGACGCCCCGCTCGTGGGCAGCGGCGACGCCGTCGACGATCTGCTGAAACAGGTCGAGCGCGCGCGCGGGCGCGAGGGGCCCGGCCACGAGCAGGTGCCGGAGCGTGGTGCCCGGGGAAAGCTCCATCGTCAGGAACGTGAGCGCCTCGGACTCACCGAGGTCGAAGACACGGCACACGTTCGGATGCGTGATCTTGCGGGCGATCTTGACCTCGTCGCGGAGCCGCGCGAGCGCCGCGGGATCCCCGACGCGATCGGGCAAGATGACCTTGAGGGCGACGTCCTCGTCGAGCGCGCGATCATGCACGCGCCACACCGCGCCCATGCCACCCGCGCCGAGGCGCGCGAGGACCTCGTACCGCCCGGCCACGACCTGGCCCACGCGGAGCACCTCGCCGGAGGCCGCGGAGATGACCGCCGGCACCTCGGGCGCCGTGGGCAAACCGGAGAGCTCGGGCTTCACCATGGGGGGAGCGTACCTTGGAAGCGCTGCGCCGGGGCGCTGCCCCGGACCCCGCGAGGGGCTGTCCGCCCCCTCGACCCCGGACCAGCGAGGCGCTGGACCCAGGATTGAAAAACTGCGCGGTGCGCAGTTTTTCAAACAGGCCGACGAAGAAGCCGGGTTGCCAGCAGCACCCGCAGCGCGGCTGTCTTGGTCGGCAACGTCGCTGCTGGTCTTGACCGGGCCTGTTCGATGAACTGCGCGATGCGCAGTTCATCGAGCCTGGGTCCAGCCCCTGGCTGGTCCGGGTCCCGGGGCGGACAGCCCCGGGTGGGGCCTGGGGCAAAGCCCCAGCGAAGCGGCTTCGAGATGAGACTACGGTAGCCTCTCCGCGAGCCACCTCTCCCCTCGCCCCGTGTCGACCCCGAAGCGCCGGAGCCCCGGGAACACCACGAGGGACATGGTCTCGGAGAAGATCCGCCTCCGCTCGGCGCGATCCAGCGCGCCGAGGCCGGAGAGCGCCTCCTGCGCCGGGTGCTCTGCCCAGGACGAGAAAAGCTCCTCGGAGATCGTGCCCGCGAGCATCGCCGGGAGCGAGGGGCCCACGACGTCCGCGGCGCCGCGCTCGTGCTCGGCCGCGAGGTGCGCCCACCCGAGCCGCGCGTGGTCGATCTCGTCGCGCAGGATCGATTGCATGGTTTCACGCACCAGCGGATCGGTCGCACGCGCGACGAGCTCGCCGAGAAGCGCCGCGCTCAACGTCTCCGTCACGCATGACATCGCGACGATCTCATAAAGCAGCCGCTCCCGCGGCCCGAGTCCGCCGGGCGTGACCCCGCGTGGAGCGGGCACGGCCCCGAGCTCGAAGGGCTTGCCCCCGAGCTCGCGCACGAGCGCCCCGCATCGCTCCGCGTGGCGCCGCTCGTCCTCGGCCGCCTCGCGGGCCATCGTCACCACGGGCGCCACGGCGTCGCACGCCACAAGCTCGCCCGCGAGCCGCGTGAACCGCGCGGCCGCTTCGAGCTCGGCACGCGCGCGGTTCCGCCAGATCTGCGCCGCCGCTTCACGCGCGGCCGTGGCGCCGACGTCAGCCACCGCAGCAGCCTGCCCCGGCATTGCCCGCCGCGCAGAATCCGTCGCAGCACGGCTCCGTATTCAGGCAATTCGCGGCCCAGCAGCACGGGCAGCCACAAGGATCGGACGGGTCGCCGGGGGGCAACGAGCATTCGAGGTTGCTCGCGCCGCCCGCGCCGCCGCTCCCGGACGTCGCGCCCTCCCCGCCCGCGCCGCCGCTCCCGGACGTCGCGCCCTCCCCGCCCGCACCGCCGCTCCCGGACGTCGCGCCATTCCCGCCGCTTCCGCCCGCGCCATTCCCGCCGTTCCCGCCATTCCCGCCGTTCGCGCTGCTCGTGCTCGCCGCGCCCCCGTCGCCGCCGTCCCCCCCATCGCTCGCTTGGTTGCAAGCCGTGAGACCAAGCGCCGCGCCACCCAGGACCAGGACATTGAAGAGCTTCTCGATGTTCATTGCATCCCTCATGTCAAGCAGAACGGATCCAAACGGGATCCCGTGCGCCGCACGGGTCCACCGTTGGTTCTTCCTAGGATGCGGCGCATCGAATGTCCTGTGAATCGGATTGTTCGATACGGTATCGTTCGGGACGACCGAACGATGATCGACACGCCTTCCCTCCGCCCCGGCGCCTCTCTCCCCGACCTCGAATCGCTCCGTTGTTTCCTGGCCGCGGCGCGCCACCTGAGCTTCCGCGTCGCGGCGCGCGTGGTCGCGTTATCGCCCGCGGCGTTCAGCGATCGGATCCAACGCCTCGAAGACACGCTCGGCGCGTCCCTGTTCGACCGCACCACCCGCCGCGTCGCGCTCACCGCCGCGGGCGAACGCCTCGTGCCGGAGGCGCAACGTTGCCTCGATCAGGCGCGCCGGTGCGGCGAGGTCGTGCTCCACGAAGACGGCGCGCCCATGCCTTACGAGCTCACGATCGGCACGCGCTTCGAACTCGGCCTGAGCTGGCTCGTCCCGGCGCTCGACGCGCTCGACGCGGCGCGCCCCGAGCGCAGGCTCCACCTCTCGTTCGGCGATACACCGGAGCTCGTCCGGCAAGTGCAGCGCGATGGGATCGACGCCTTCATTTCGAGCGCGCGGCTCTCGGACGCAGGGTTTTCCTACGCGCGCCTGCACGAGGAGAGGTACGTCTTCGTGGGGCAACGAGAGCTGCTCGCGGCTCGCCCCCTCGCGTGTCGAGAAGATTGCGCCGCGCACACGCTCCTCGATACGCACCGCGACCTGCCGCTCTTCCGCTATTTCCTCGACGCCCGCCCGGGGAGCGAGGATTGGGCCTTTCGACGCGTAGAATACCTCGGCACGATAGGCGCCGTGCGGCTGCGCGCCCTCGCGGGCGCGGGGGTCGCCGTGCTGCCACAGTATTTCGTCGAGGGGGATCTTCGCCGGGGCCGGCTCGTGCCAATCTTGCCGAAGGTGAAGCTGCCGATCGACTGGTTCCGGCTCGTCTGGCGCGAGGGGCACCCGCGGGAGGTGGCGCTCCGCAAGCTGGCCGAGGATCTCGTCGCGCACCCGCTCCGGTGACGCCGCGCGAAAACGTCACGCGGACGCCGCTTGACCTTTTCTTCGCGCGGCCGTAGGGGTGCGCGCATGTCGCAATTCGCCGTGCTACGGCATTCTTGGTTCCGGCCCATGGCCGCCGGAGCCCTCGTGACGGTGGCCGCTTCGTGTGGCGCCGATTCCCTCCCGGATTCCCCGTCCGAGCCTTCTTCGGCGTCACCGGCGCATGCCACGTCGACCGAGATGCCGAAGGATCTCCGCGCGGCCTACATTCACGCCGTGCAGTCGGGCGCCTCGGAGGCCTATGGCGCGAGGTCGGTCGGGCCGGGTCTCGTCGAGGCGGAGAACGAGGCCGCGGGCTTCGTGACGACGCTCTCCAGCGCGGGCGTGGTGATCGCGCCCTTGGAGGCGCCTTGGTCGCTCGAAATGCGCGCGGCGGCGCTCGGCTGCGAGGGCGGCGCGGTGGCGCCGATCTCCGCGGCCCTGCCCGAGGCGACGGACAATCGTATCGTGTACGCCCATCCCGAGCTCTCCGCGTGGTACCTCAATGGCCCGCTCGGGCTCGAACAGGGGTTCGTCCTCGAACACGCGCCCCGTTGCGCGGGGACCAAGGTGGTTGTGCTGGAGCTCGGCGGCGAGCTCCGCGCAGAACTCGAGGACGCCGACGGCGACGGGCGCGGGGACGGGATCCGGCTCCTGGACGTCGAGGGCCGGGTCGCGCTCTCGTATACGGATCTCTTCGCGAAGGACGCGGAGGGCAAGACGCTGCCGGCGTGGATGTCGGTGGAGGCGGGGCGAATCACGCTGCACGTCGACGACGAGGGGGCGGCCTATCCGGTGGAGATCGATCCGCTGGTGGGGATCCAGCAGGCGAAGCTCCTGGCGAGTGATGGGGCGTCGCTCGACCGCTTCGGCATTCGGGTCGCGCTCTCGGGGGACACGGCGCTCGTGGGCGCCCCGCTCGACGACGACAAGGGGACAGGCTCCGGCGCCGCCTACGTCTTCGTGCGCAGCGGCAGCACCTGGACCCAGCAGGCGAAGTTCGTGCCGAGCGACGGGGCGGCGGGCGACCAATTCGGCACCTCGGTCGCGCTCGCGGGGGACACGGCGCTCGTGGGCGCCGGGCTCGACGACGACAAGGGGACCGATTCTGGTTCCGCCTACGTCTACGTGCGCAGCGGCAGCACCTGGACCCAGCAGGCGAAGCTCCTGGCGAATGATGGCGCGCCGGAGGACTGGTTCGCTTATGCGGTCGCGCTCTCGGGGGACACGGCGCTCGTGGGGGCCTTGTACGATGACGACAAAGGGGTCAACTCCGGCGCCGCCTACGTCTTCGTGCGCAGCGGAAGCACCTGGACCCAGCAGGTGAAGCTCCTGGCGAGCGACGGGGCGGCGAACGACCAGCTCGGCGCCTCGGTCGCGCTCTCGGGGGACACGGCGCTCCTCGGGGCCTACTGGGACGACGACAAGGGGACCGACGCCGGCTCGGCTTATGTCTTCGTGCGCAGCGGGAGCACCTGGACCCAGCAGGCGAAGCTCCTGGCGAATGATGGCGCGGCGAATGACCTGTTCGGGTATTCGGTCGCGCTCTCGGGGGACACGGCGCTCCTGGGAGCGTACCGGGACGACGACAAGGGGACCGACTCCGGCTCGGCGTATGTCTTCGTGCGCAGCGGCGGCGCCTGGGCCCAGGAGGCAAAGCTCCTGGCGAGCGACGGGGTGGCGTCGCACAGCTTCGGCCATTCGGTCACGCTGCTCGGGGACACCGCGCTCCTCGGGGCGTATAAGGACAACAACGACAAGGGCGCTGCCTACCTGTTCCTGCGCAGCGGCGGCGCCTGGACGCAGCAGACGAAGCTCGTGGCGAGCGACGGGATGACGGACGACGAATTTGGGTATTCACTCGCGCTGTCCGGGGACACGGCGCTCGTGGGGGCTCAATTCGACGACAACAAGGGCTCTGCCTACGTGTTCGTCCTGGCGGTGGGCAATGGATCGCCCTGCGCCTCGGGCGCCGCGTGCACGAGCGGCTTCTGCGTCGACGGGGTGTGCTGCAACAGCGCGTGCGGCGGCGGCGGCGGAAACGACTGCCAGGCTTGCAGCGCGGCGGCGGGCGCGGCCCTGGACGGGACGTGCAGCCCGCTCGTGATGGGCACGGAATGCCGCGCGTCGGGGGGTGCCTGCGACGTGGCGGAGAGCTGCGACGGCGTCGCGACGGCGTGCCCCGCGGACGGGAAGGTCGCGCAGGGGACCGAATGCCGCGCGTCTGGGGGGGCCTGCGACGCCGCCGAGAGTTGTGACGGGACGTCGAATGCTTGTCCGGCGGACACGAAGGTCGCGACGGGCACCGTATGCCGCGCGTCTGCGGGTGCTTGTGACGTGGCGGAGAGCTGCGACGGGACGTCGAATGCTTGCCCCGTCGACACCAAGGTCGCGATGGGCACGGAATGCCGCGCGTCGGGCGGTGCCTGCGACGTGGCGGAGAGCTGTGACGGCGTCGCGACGGCTTGCCCTGCGGACGGGAAGGTCGCGCAAGGGACCGAATGCCGCGCGGCGGCCGGTGCTTGCGACGTCGCCGAGAGCTGCGACGGGGCGTCGATGGCTTGCCCCATGGACACCAAGGTCGCGGCCGGCACCGAATGCAGGGCGTCTGCGGGTGCTTGCGACGCCGCCGAGAGTTGTGACGGCGCGGCGGTGAATTGTCCTGCCGATGCAGCCGTGCCGGACGGGACGTCGTGTGAAGACGGCGATACGTGCACGGAGGGCGATTCGTGCGAGCTTGGCGCTTGTAAGTCGGGCGCCACCGATCCGAGTTGCGGCAGCGGCGGCGCTGGCGGAAGCGGCGGCGCTGGCGGCAGCGGCGGCGCTGGCGGAAGCGGCGGCGCTGGCGGCAGCGGCGGCGCGGGCGGAAGCGGCGGCGCAGGCGGAAG
>NZ_JARZHI010000020.1:0-181552 GCF_029946465.1 Polyangium sorediatum | reverse complement strand
TAGGTGTCCCGAGCCGCAAGGCTCCTAAAGACCCCTCGTAGACCACGAGGTTGATAGGCCGGGTGTGGAAGCGGAGTAATTCGCGGAGCTAACCGGTACTAATCGGTCGTGCGGCTTGACCATACCTCTAAGGCAACATTGAAGCTCGCGCGCGGAGTTCGGGTGACCGAATCCGCGCAGCTCGAAGCTGCGATAGGACGCGACCATGAAGAAAACCCCACCGCCACGGGGCCTTCGTGGACACCCAAATTTTCCGGTGGTGATATCGAGGAGGCCACACCCGATCCCATCCCGAACTCGGAAGTTAAGCTCCTTGGAGCCGATGGTACTGCTGGGGTGACTCAGTGGGAGAGTAGGACGCCGCCGGGTCTTTTTCTAAAGCCTGCAAGTGAAAACTTGCAGGCTTTTCTTTTCCGTAACCTCGCGTTCACGGGCGAACCGCGCACCGGGCTTCGTGCCCGCAATACCGTGCCATTTGTTGCTTGGACCGCTGCCGGTCCATCAACGAGTGCAGCGTTCGCGCGCATGTTCGAATGTGATTTCGAGCGCTTCATGTCCTGCGGACCCGCGGTTTGAAGTTGCAAAGAAGTCGCGACCACGAAGACAACCTCACCACAACGGGGCCTTCGTGAAGACACATAGTTTCCGGTGGTGATATCGAGGAGGCCACACCCGATCCCTTCCCGAACTCGGAAGTTAAGCTCCTTGGAGCCGATGGTACTGCTGGGGTGACTCAGTGGGAGAGTAGGACGCCGCCGGGTCTTTTCTAAAGCCTGCAAGTGAAAGCTTGCAGGCTTTTCTTTTTCCATCATCTCACGTCCGCGCACGCGCCAGGCCTCCGGGCCTCGTGCCCCCAGGCCCGCGGCCGTCGCCGCTTGGGCCGCTTCCTGTCCCTCGACCGTCCGTCCACCTGGCTGCCGAATGTGGTTTAGATCGCTTCGTTGCTCTGCAGCTCGGCTCGCTGATTTATTTTCCTGCGGACAGGCGTTGCTACCCTAGGCAAGGGTTTCGTGGCTTCACGGCGCGTCAAGCTGGCACTGGCAGGAGGCGCGGTCGCAACACTGGCGGCCGTCGTTTCCTTCGGTCCCATCGTGCGCCACGAGGCCGCGCGGGCCGCGGAACGTTATGGCGCCGCGGTCGAGATCGACGAAGTGCGTCCCTCGCTGCACGGCGTGAAGCTGCGCGGCGTGCAGGTCTCGTTGCCGGAAGTCCCCAGCGCGCACGTGCGGTTCGAGACGATCGACGTCGCGCTCGGTTGGAGCGGCAAGAAGATCGCCCTGCAAGGAGGCGACGTCTCCGCCGTGGGGCCGCGTGACGTCGTGCTCCGCGAGGCCGAGCAGTGGCAGAAACGGTACCTCGGGAGGTCCTCCACGGGCGGCGGGGAGAGCTCGAGCGCAGGCAAGACAGACGCCGAATTCGAGGGGCTGCGTATCACCTGGCAGGACCGCCGGGACGTACCCACCGAGTCCGTTCGCGCAAGCGACGTGAACTTCGCCCGCCAGGAGGGCAAGGTCGGGCTCTCGGCGGCCGAGGCGACGATCACCGTCGGGCCCGTCGCCGTTGCCGTGCAAGGCGGCCATCTCACGCTGATCAAGCAGCAGGAAGGTGGGTACCGCGTCGCCGCTCTCTCGGCGCGTTCGCTCGACGCGACCCTCACCCTGCCGGCACCGCCCGAGGAAGCAAAGCCCGTCGAGGGCGCGCCCGCGCCGCCGAACGAATCTCCGTCCCGCGAGGCGCGCGAGCCGGCAGCCAAGCACGGGAAAGCCTCGCCGCGAGGCGCCGCCGTGCGGGCGCAGCTCGTCCGCGGCGCGACCTTGCTCGACGCCGTCCTCGAACAGGGGGCGAAGGTCGAGCTCGACAGCCTTCATGCGCAGGTTCGTCGTGGGCGCGACGCGCTGAACCTCGGCCCGGGATCCCTCGTGGTTCGCCGCGATGCGGGCCGCATGCTCGTCGAGCTTTCGCCGCGCGCGCACGCTGAAAAAGAAGAGCAAGCGCTCACGTTTTCGCTGAGCGTTCCGTTTGGCGAGGCGGAGGGCGAGATCGTCGCCGATGTGAAGGGCGGGCCCCTGTACCTGTCGACGCTGGGGATCCGCGACGGGGATTTCGGCCTCTTCGACGTGGCCAAGACCTCCTTGACGACGCGCTCGCACCTCGTCCTCTCCGCGGATGGCAAGCAGCTCCGCGTGGACGGGGACGGCCGCGTGCAAAACCTCTCGCTTCGCAGCGACGCGCTCTCCGACGAGCCGATCGCGGGCCTCGAGCTCGCGTTCCGGCTTCGCGGCGAGACCGCGCTCGACGGCTCGTCGATCCGCGTCGACGAGGGCGAGGTTGATCTCGGCGCCGTGCGCCTGCTCGCGCACGGCCGTTACGATCGCATGGGTGAGGGGCACCGTGTCCGCGCCGAGTTCGACGTGCCGCTCACGGCGTGCCAGTCGATCATGGACGCCGCGCCGCGGGGGCTCGTGCCGCGGATCGCGGGCATGCGGATGGCCGGATCGTTGGCGATCAAAGGACATACGCGCTTCGACACGGCGAAGCTCGATCGTGATTTCGACGTCGCGTGGGATCTTTCGAACACGTGTCGGATCACCGAGGTGCCGCCCGAGGTCGACGCGGCGCGGTGGCGCAAGCCGTTCCGCCGCTCGGTGCTCGGCCCGGCCGGCGAGCGCGTCGAGATCGAGAGCGGGCCCGGCACGCCGGGCTGGGTGCCGTACAGCGTGATCTCGCGTTTCATGGAGACGGCCGTACTGACCACGGAGGACAGCGGCTTCCGGCGGCACAGCGGCTTCGACAACGAGGCCATCCGCAACTCCATCCGGGAGAACCTGCGCAAAGGCCGTTTCGTGCGCGGCGCGAGCACGCTCAGCATGCAGCTCTCGAAGAACCTCTACCTCGACCGCGTGAAAAACCTCTCGCGCAAGCTTCAGGAGGCCGTGCTCACGACCTACCTCGAGCAGGAGCTCACGAAGGAGCAGCTCCTCGAGCTCTACCTCAACGTCGTCGAGTTCGGCCCGATGATCTACGGGATCGGCCCGGCCGCGCGGTACTACTTCAACACGTCGGCCTCCGAGCTCTCGCTCGGGCAGGCGCTCTACATCTCGTCGATCCTGCCGAACCCGAAGCAGCAGCATTTCGCGATCGGCGGCGCCGTGAGCCCAGGCTGGATGAACTACCTGCGCAAGCTCATGGACGTCGCGCATCGCCGGAAGTGGATCAGCGACGAGGAGCTCGAAGAGGGGCTGCGCGAGACCGTGGTCCGCGGACAGCCCGCGCCGGAGCGCGCCGCGCGTTCGCAAGAGCCCTCGGGGAGCGAGGGGTCGCCGGCGAGCGAGGGCAACGGCGAGGCGCCGGAGCCGCCCGAGGACTAGCGGCCGGGGTCGGCCTTTTCTTTGCGGCGCGGGGCGAAGAAGGCGCGCAGGAGCCCGGCGCATTCGTCCGCGAGGACGCCGCCTTGGACCTCGTAGCGGTGGTTCAGGCGCTGGTCGCGGCCGATCGTGAAGAGCGTGTCGACGGCGCCGGCCTTGGGGTCGGTGCAGCCGTAGACGAGGCGCGAGACGCGCGCGTTGACGAGGGCGCCGGCGCACATGGGGCAGGGCTCGAGCGTCACGTACACCGTGAGCCCGGCGAGCCGCCAGGCGCCGCGCTGCCTTGCTGTGTCCCGGAGGGCCTCGACCTCCGCGTGCGCCGTCGGGTCCTGGAGCAGCTCGCGCCGGTTGCGCCCGCGGCCCACGATCGTGCCCGCCGCGTCCACCAGCACCGCGCCGACGGGCACGTCACCGGAGTTGGCAGCCGCCACGGCCTCCTCGATGGCCGCGCGCATGAATGCCGCGTCGCGTGCGAGGGTTTGCTCGTCGGCGGTCGCGGCGTCCGCGAGCGCTGTGGGATTCTCCGAACTCGTCATCAAAAGGCCCATCCGTCATGCGAGCTGCTCGAAGCGCTCGAAAGGATGGGATGGGAGAGGGGTTTGGCGCGCCCAGGAAGATTCGAACTTCCGACCCCCGGCTTCGTAGGCCGATGCTCTATCCAGCTGAGCTATGGGCGCAATCGTCAAGTTGTACCACGGGATACACGAGTTCCCCCGCGGGTGCGTCGCGTATTGCTGCGCGACAACGAGGTGGGGCGTTTAAGCGGCCCGGGCGGTTCTGTCAAGAAGAAATCGTCCGGCCTTTCGACGGCCCCTGTTTTTCGGGGCATTTTGCGCGGAGATTTTTGAGCCATCTCCCGGACGTGGACGCACAAAAAGCAACGCGCGGCGGTCCAGGGGAGCCGCCGCGCGCTTTGTACGCTCGTTCAAGGCCGTTCAAGCGATGTCGAGGGAGAGAGGCAAAGCCAAGAAGTCAGACGATCAAGCCAAGCGTCAGCAAGCCAAGTGTCGTAAGCCAAGCGATCCGCCGGACGTAGCCCAACACCCGGGGGATAAGCGAAAGCAGCGGCCGAAGCCGGGGCTCTCGAGGAAAAGCAGTCCTGCAGAGGAAGGTAAGCGAACACCGCCGGAGACCGACGATGCAGCGACCTCGACTAGAGCAGCAGCCGTGCCATCGGATCCGGGTTCCCCCGTCCGGCACGCGCTCTCCAAGGAATGCGGGCGTTTCTTCGCGGGTTTCGTGCTGGAACGGGGGACGCCGTTCCCGCGGATCCAGGCATCGGTGTCGTGGTCCCCGACGAAGGCCGCAACGTTTGCGTACCTCGCGGCTCAGCGCGCCCGACCGAAGACGTGGTCGTCGGGGGCCTCGGTGTGGCAACGCTCACACAACGCGAGCCGTCCGCGTTGCTCGACCTGGCCGTCGGCACGTACGACGAGGTACTCCCATTCCCCACCCTGGGCCGAGGCCCGTTTGGCCATCGCGAAGTAGAGGGCGACGTCCGAGCTGCCCGCCGTGTAGAGCGCCTCGACGAGGACCGCGCCGGCGGCGAGCGGTCGCTGCGGGCCGAGCGCCGGGTAGGCGGCGGCCTCGTCGTTGGCGAGGACCTCGGCGTCGTGTTCGCCCGCCAGGTGTTGCGAGCGCGCCCGGGGCGTGGCCTTGCGGAGCGAGTTCAGCCGATCGGCGAGCTCCCAGCGGTGCGGCGCCGTGGGGACGGTCGGGGCGGAGGAGGTCGGGCGCGGCGCGGCGCCTTCGGTCGACCATGCCGAAGGATCGGCGGCGGAGGAGCTATTCGTGTCGGCGGAAGGCGTGCAAGCGGCCGTGAGCGTGGCGGAGAGAGCGAGCGCTCGGCAGGAGCAGCGCATGGCCGCATGCTACACTCGAACGATGCAAAGCGCTGATTCCCGGGCGAAATCCCGCCGAGGACGGTCTCGGGCGAAGGCTGCCGTGCTCCGCGGGCTGCTCGGGATCGGGGTCGTCACGGCGATGACGATGGCCCCGGCGGAGCAGGCATCGGCCGAGCATCAAGCCGCGCGGCGCGCGTGGATCGGGATCGAGCTTGCGCAGGGGCCTGCGGGCAAAGGGGTGGTCGCGAAGCACGTGGTGACGAGCTCGCCCGCGCGCTCGGGCGGGATCGTCGATGGAGACGTGATCCTTTCGGCGGACGGCGTCGCGCTCGACAAACCGGAGCAGCTCATCGCGCGCGTGGCGATCGTGGGACCCGGCGCGATGCTCAAGCTGCAGGTCCGGCGCGGCGCAGCCGAGCGCGAGCACCTGGTGGTTCCGATCGCGCATCCCGGCGCGGACGAGGTCCTGCGGCTCGACAAGATCGGGACATTCGCGCCGACGTGGAAGCCGCTCGACAAGGTGGCAGGGAGCGTACCGGACAACATCGGCAAGCTGCGCGGACGCGTGGTCGTGGTCGATTTTTGGGCCTCGTGGTGCATGCCGTGTCGCGCGATCTCCAAGGATCTGTCGCGGCTTCACGCGGCGTACGGCGACAAAGGCCTCTCCATCGTGGGGCTCACGGGTGAGCCTTCGGGGGTCGCGGAGAAGGCAGCGACGGAGCTCAAGATGAGTTACCCCGTGGCCTCGGATCCCGACGACAAGACGGCCGCTCTGTACGGGATTCGCTCGCTGCCGACGATGTTCGTGGTCGACAAGAAGGGGATCATCCGCGAGGTCTTCGTGGGATTCGGGCCCGGCCAGAGCGCGACGCTCGAGAAGGTCGTCGCGAGCCTGCTCGCCGAGCCCTCGCCATCGGGCTGAGCGAACGAGCGTGTTACGCGTCCTCGACGAGCTTTTGTGGGTGCTGCGGCGCGAGGGCCTGCCGGTCTCGACGGCGCAGGCCATCGACGCGGCGCGCGTGGCCGCGCTCGTGGGTTTTTCCGATCGGCAGACGCTGCGCGACGGGCTCGGCGCGGTGCTCGCGACGAAGAAGGACGAGCTCACGCTGTTCCGGGCGTGTTTCGACAGGTTTTTCTCGGAGGAGCGCGCGCACCTCGGGGACCTCTGGAGTCGGCTCCGGGTGCGAGGTTTCTCCGAGGCGGAGCTCGCCGCGTTGCGGGAGCTTCTCACGGCGGCGGCGCAACGCGCGTCGGGGGACGCGGCGGGGATGCTGGCGTTCACCGGGGAGGCGCTGGAGCTCGATCAGCTTCTTGCGTCGTCGGGGATCGCGCGCGCGCTCGCGCCGATGACGAGCGCGCTGCAGACCGGGTTTTTCACGCAGGAGGTCAACAAGAGGCTCGGGATCCCGGCGCTCGGGAGCGCGCTCACGCGGATGCGAGACGCGCTGCGCGAGGCGCTCGGCGAGGAGCGGGGCGCCGCGCTCGCGGCGGCGCTGCGCGAGGAGCTCGACGCGATGAAGCGGCGCGTGCGGGCGCACGTGGAGCTGTCGCTCGCGCGCAAGCTCGGCGAGGCGGACGAGCAGGCCGCGCGGGCCGTCGATCGGCCGTTTTCATCGCTCTCGCCGGAGGAGATGGCCGAGGTGCGGCGGGCGTTGCGGCGGCTCGCCGAGCGGCTGCGGGGCGCCGAGCGGGTGCGGAAGAAACGCAGCCGGCGAGGTCGGATCGATCCGCATCGCACGCTCCGCCGCAGCTTGCGCACGGGAGGGATCCCGTTCCGGCCGGCGCGGCGCGTGCGACGTCGGGACAAGCCGCGGCTCGTGCTGCTCTGCGACGTGTCGGACTCGGTGCGGCTCGCGTCGCGCTTCATGCTGGAGCTCGTCGCGGCCTCGCAGGAGCTCTTCATGGAGACACGCTCGTTCGTGTTCGTGAGCGACGTCGGCGAGACGACCGATCTCTTCCGGCGGAAGTCACCCGAAGCGGCGCTCGCGGCCATCGAGAGCGGGCGCGTGGTCGATCGGACGCGCAACTCCAACTACGGCCGCGCGCTCGTCGCGTTCGAGGAGCGGCTCGGGCGCGGCGTGGATCGGCGCACGACCGTCGTGATCCTGGGGGACGGGCGTACGAATTTCCTTCCGGAGGAGGTTTCGGTCGTGGAGCGGCTCGTCCGGCGCGCGGGATCGGTGCTCTGGATCTGCCCCGAGCCACCTGCGACCTGGGGCACCGGAGACAGCGCGATGCCGCGGTATGCAGCCGCAGCGAGCCGTGTCCTCGTGGCCCGGACCGCCGGTGAACTCGAGGGCGCGGCGAGGGAGCTTTTGGCGCGGCGAAAGTAGCGCTATGCCGCGCGGGACATGTCGCTCGACGATCAAAAGCTCCGTGACCTCTCCGCGCGCGTGGAGCGCGGGGGGGCGCCCAAGTACCACGAGAAAAACCTCGAGCAGGGGAAGCTCTTCGCGCGCAAGCGGATCGAGCTGCTCTTCGACGCGAACAGCTTCGTGGAGGACGCCGCGCTGGCGAACGCCGTTGATCCCGAGCTGCCCGCCGACGGCGTGATCATCGGGACGGGGACGATCGGCGGTCGCCAGGTCGCCGTGATGGCGAACGACTCGACGGTGAAGGCCGGGTCGTGGGGCCGCCGCACGGTGGAGAAGATCCTGCGTATCCAGGAGACGGCCGCGCGCCAGCGTTGCCCGCTATTTTACCTCGTCGACTCCGCGGGCGCGCGCATCACCGACCAGATCGAGATGTTCCCCGGCCGTCGCGGCGCGGGGCGCATCTTCTACAACGAGGTGCAGATGAGCGGGCAGATCCCGCAGATCTGCTTGCTGTTCGGGCCCTCGGCCGCGGGCGGCGCGTACATCCCCGCGTTCTGCGACGTCGTGGTGATGGTCGACAAGAACGCGAGCATGTACCTCGGGTCGCCGCGCATGGCCGAGATGGTCATCGGGGAGAAGGTGACGCTCGAAGAACTCGGCGGCGCGCGCATGCACTGCTCGGAGTCGGGCTGCGGCGACGTGCTCGTGAAGAGCGAGGAAGAGGCGATCGCCTGGGCGAAGCGCTACCTCGCGATGATGCCGCAGAACTGCACGGAGACGCCGGCGCAGATCGAGGCGAAGCCGCCGAAGCCGGGGCAGAAGCCGCTCGAAGAGCTGATCCCCGTCGACGAGAACAAGCCGTTCGACATGATGGTGGTGATCGACGCCGTCATCGACGAGGGCAGCTTCGTCGAGATCAAGAAGCTCTGGGCGAAGGAGATCCTGACGGGCTTCGCGCGCATCGACGGGCGCGTCGTGGGCATCGTCGCGAACCAGCCGAAGCACAAGGGCGGCGTGCTCTTCGTCGACTCGGCCGACAAGGCGGCGCGGTTCATCTGGCTCTGCGACGCGTTCAACGTGCCGCTGCTCTACCTCGCCGACGTGCCGGGCTTCATGATCGGCACGGTCGTCGAGAAGCAGGGCATCATCCGCGCAGGCGCGAAGATGATCGCCGCCGTGAGCGAAGCGACGGTGCCGAAGCTCTCGGTCATCGTGCGCAAGGCCTACGGCGCGGGCCTCTACGCGATGTGCGGGCCGGCGTTCGAGCCCGACGCGTGTATCGCGTTGCCGCGCGCCTCGATCGCCGTGATGGGCCCGAGCGCCGCGGTGAACGCGGTGTATTACAACAAGATCCAGGCCGTCCCCGAAGGGCCCGAGCGCGACGCGATGGTGAAGCGCCTGCGCGACGAGTACCGGGAGGACGTGGATCTCGTGAAGCTCGCGAGCGAGATGGTGATCGACGGAATCGTGCCGACGACGGCGCTGCGCGACGAGATCGCGCGTCGATTCTCCCGGTACGCCGGGAAAGTCGAGGAGCGGCCGCGCAAGAAGCACATCGTGCCGCCCGTCTGAGCCATGCGGTAAGATGGGCCCGTGCGTGCCCGCCCGCTCCTCGCGTTTTCCGCGGCCCTGCCGCTGATCCTCCTCTCCGCCACGTTCGCCCGCGCCGACGGCGCGCCCGCGCGATCCCTCGTGCGGCTCCTGCATTCGCCGACGAAGGTCCACCCGCTCGCGGACGACTCTGGCCGTGTGGCCTTGAGCGTGATGCTTCCGCCGGGCAAGGACGCGCGTTCGCTCGGGGTCTTGGAGGTCGCGCCGGGCGTGGGCGCGATCCGGCTCGCGCCCGAGGAGGTCGACACGTTCGCCGCCGCGCACCCGGATCTCGCGCTCACCATCTCGCCGCCACTCCTGCCGCTGCTCGACGTGTCGGGGACGTGGACGCGCGTCGGTGTGTTCCGCGCAGCGACGAGCATGGGTACGGGCAAAAACGTGGTCGTCGGGATCATCGATACGGGGCTCGACGTCGCGCACCCGGACTTCCGCACGGCGACGGGCAAGACCCGCGTCGTGTGGATGCTTCAGTGGGGGAGGAAGCCAGCGGGGCTGCACCCGCAGATCGAGGAGCGGTTCGGCTGCGACGGCTCGACGCCGCAAGGCCTGTGCGCCGTGTTCTCGGGCGCGGATCTCGACGCGATGATGAGCGGGCAATCCAAGCTCGATCTTCCGCGCGACGCCGAGGGCCACGGGACGCACGTGACGAGCATCGCGGCGGGCAACGGCGGGCTCATGAACGGAGGCACGCCGAAATACGTGGGAATCGCGCCCGAGGCGACGCTCGTCATCGCGAGCCCTCCGTCGGAGACAGGTTTCAAGGAGACGGATGTTCTCAACGCCGCGCGGTTCATCTTCGAGGTCGGCGAGGAGCTCGGCTTGCCGACGGTCGTGAACCTCAGCGTCGGCGCGGATTTCGGGCCGCACGACGGCACGAGCCCGCTCGAGAAGGGCCTCGCCGCGCTCATCGGCGATGACAAACCCGGCCGCGCGATCGTGACCGCCGCAGGCAACAGCGGGGCTCTCTACGGGCGCGGCGATCGCGGGCCGTTCGGCATCCACACGGAGGTGCGCGTGACGGAGGGCGCCGAGGTGCGTGTGCCCATCGCGACGCCGAAATCGGAGGACGGAAAGGGCTACGTGTGGATCACGTTCCGGCCCGGCGACGAGGTGAGCGTCGGGCTCGATGCGCCCGGTGGCGAGAGCTGGATCCGGCTCGTCGAGCCGGGCGACGAACTCGGGTATGAGGGCGAAGGCAAGACGTCGGCGGCCGTGATCAACCGCCTCGTGAACGGCAATACGTCGATGTCGGCCGATACGAACAGCGCGGTCGTGGCGTTTTTCGGCGCGTGGGACAAGGGCGCGTTCACGATCCGGCTCTCGGGCCACGGCGACGCGCAGCTCTGGGTGACGGGGCAAGGGGACGTGGCGCCGTTGGGCGGGGCGAAGCTCGCGTTCGAAAAGGCCGTGCAGCAAGGGACGATTTCGATTCCCGCGAGCCACCCGAACCTGCTCGCCGTGGGCTGCACGTTGAACCGGATCGGCTGGGATCCGCTCACGACCGAGCCGATCCAGCTCGTGCCGGCGAACGGGATCGACTGGCAGCCCGACGACGTCTGTTATTTCAGCGCGGCCGGGCCGACGCCGTTCGGCGTGGCGAAGCCCGAGATCAGCGCGCCGGGCGGGTTCATTGCAGCCGCGATGAGCCGCGACGCCGATCCGCGCACGGTCGTGAATAGCCTCTTCGATGGATCCGGTTGTCCCAAGGGGGAGCCTTGTTACGTCGTCGACGAGACGCACGCGGTCACGGCGGGGACGTCGATGTCGGCGCCGCACGTGGCGGGCGCGGTCGCGCTCCTGTTCGAGCTGGATCGGCAGCGCAACGGGCAGTCCACGCTGACGCAGGCGCGCGTGACGGAGCTGCTCCAGGCCGGCGCGCGATGGCCGCAGGGGACCGTGCGGCACGAGACGCAGCTCGGCGTGGGCGCGCTCGACCTCGAAGGGGCGCGGCGCGCGTTCGAGGAGGAGCAGGCGTCGTCGGGCCCGCCGAGCGTCGAGAAGAGCTGGTGGGTGCTGTCGAGCGCGTACGCGCGGCCCGATGAGACGTGGCCCGTGTGGGGGACGGTGGAGCTTCGGCGCGAGGACGGCGAGATCGCGAGCGGCATCGCGGGCACCGAGCTCGAGCTCTCGGTGACGGGCGGGGTCATCGTGCAGCCGATCACGAAGGTGCGGCACGGGCTCTTCCGGTTCGCCGTCGCGGGCGAGCGCGGCAGGGCAGGTTCGAAGCTGATCGTCGACGTGCGGTATGCGGGTCGGTCGATCGAGTCGCCGCGGGAGCTCGCGATTGGCGAGGATGTTTGGCGGTCCAACGGTACGCTCGACGCGACCTCGGGCGGCTGCGCCTGGTCCGAGGAGGCGCGCACGTCGAGCAAGAGCCCGCTCGGGCCGTCGATCGGCGTGGCGCTGGCGGGGATCGGGCTGTGGCGTAGGCGTTCGCGGAAGGCTGCGGGCTGAGCGGATCAGGGCGCGCGCGACCCGACGTCGATCGTACGCAGCGAGACGAGGCGCTCCTCGTTCACGCCTGGGAACCTCGCCCAGATGCTGATCTCGTAGAGCCCGGGTTTGCCCTCGTCGTCGAGGTAGGTCCCGAGCGAGAACGTGCTCCCGAGGAGCGAGAGCACGCCGCGGGGGCGCGGGAACGGCGTCTTGAGGCGTCGCGGCAGGTAGGCCTCGTACGCCTCGGGGACGAGGTAGTCACTCGTCTGGTTGAGGTCCTGCGGGGCGCGCGGGCCCGGCGCGTCGATCCGCGAAATGCCCACGATGGCGAGCTCGGCCGGCGCGCGGAGCTCGCCGCGGATGTCGACGAAGTCGCCGACCGAGATCTTCGGGGGCAGATGTTCGTACGTGCCCCAATCATCGACGAACTCCTGCGCCACGCAGGGGATGCGGCTGCCTTCGACCTGCGCCACGCCCACGCCCACCGCCGTGTGCCACCGCGACAGGATGTTGCGGCGGTGGCCGTCGTGCGGGGGTTCTTCGTCCATGAAGGCGCGCTGGAACCGATCGAGCCCCTCCGCCATGTAAGGCGCGTCGAGCGCGAGCGGCGAGGCGCTCGCGTCCACGAAACAGCCGACGTTCTCGAAGGCGACGTCCTCGCCGCCGGCCTCGGTGTAGCGCTGCTCCGGCACCGACCCGTCCGAGCCCCAGTGCGCCGTGAACCCGCGCGCCGCCATGTCCTCGGCCTGGCGTCGCGCCGCGCGCGCCGCGGTCTCGTCCCAGGGGAGCGCCGAGAGGCCCTGCGCCGCGCGATCACGGTTGATGAGGTCGAGCATGTAGCGCTCGGCGTCTCCGCGGCTCATGGGCCGGCCGGCGATCGCGCTTCGGATCCCGATCGAGCGCTCGCCGGCGGCTCCGTTCGCGTCGAGCGCCGGGGGGCTCCCGCAGCCTGCGGCGAGGGCCACGAGCACGAACGCCGATCGGCGGCCTTCCGCCCCTCTGCCCGTTCGTTCGTCTCGGATCGCCACGCGCCTCGCGCCCCAGCATAAGCAATCGCGCGCCGCGTGGTAGCGGCGGGCGCCTCGCTCGGCTAACCCTCGCGTCGAGGCCCCCGATGCGACCCTCCGACCTCACCCTCCCGCAGCTCTGTGGACAGCTCATCGTCGGCGGATTTCCCGGCACGACCTTGCCCGATTCCTATGCCGAGGCCCTCGGCGCGGGCTTGCGCGGCGGCGCCATCCTGTTCCGGCGCAACGTCCCGGATGTCGTGACGACCCACGCGCTCTGCTGCGCGATTCGCAAGGCCGCCGAGCCGTACGTCCCGCCGTTCATCGGCGTCGATCAGGAGGGCGGGCGCGTCGCGCGGATGCCGAGCCCGTTCCCGAAGCTCCCGCCCATGCGCTTGCTCGGCGCCGTAGGCGATGCGTCGCTCGCGCGCCGCGCAGGGAGGCTCATCGGCGAGGAGCTTGCGGCGATCGGGTTCAATTTGGACTTCGCGCCCGTGCTCGACGTCGATTCGAATCCGGACAATCCGATCATCGGGGATCGCGCGTTCGGGCGTGGCCCGGCCGAGGTCGCCGAGCTCGCGGTGGCCTTTGGCCTCGGCCTGGAGGACGCCGGCGTGCTCTCGTGCGGCAAGCATTTCCCCGGACACGGCGATACCTCGGTCGACAGCCACGTCGGCTTGCCGATCGTTCATCACGGCAAGGAGCGTCTCGACGCGATCGAGCTCGTGCCGTTCCGCGCCGCCGCGCGCGCGGGGCTCGGCACGATGATGACGGCGCACATCGTGGTCACCTCGATCGACGCGAGCGTTCCGGCGACGCTCTCGCGCGCCGTGTGCACGGATTTGCTTCGCCGCGACGTCGGCTTCCGGGGCGTGCTTTTTTCGGACGATCTGGAGATGGCGGCGGTGGCCGCGCAATACCAGGTCGAGGCGTCGGCCGTCGCGGCGGTGCGCGCGGGCTGCGACGTGTTGCTCATCTGCTCGAACCTGGAGTGGCAAGAGCGCGCGCTCGCGGCGCTCGTTGCCGAGGCGGAGCGTGATCCCGCGTTCCGCGAGCGTTGCCTGGAGGCCGCAGGGCGCGGCATCGAAGCACGCTTGCGAATGCCGCCGAAACCCGCGCCCGAGGCGGAAGAGCTCGCCTCGCGCGTGGGGCGACCCGAGGCGGTCGCGCTGTACGAGGAGATCACGCGGCGCGCAGCCGAGGCGGGCGTCGCGTGAACGCGCGCTCGTTCGTCCTTTTTGCGCGTCGGCTCGTGACGTGTGATCCCGCGCGGGCCACCGAAGCCGATCCGCTCGGCGTGATCGAAGACGGAGCCATCGCCGTCGAGGGCGGCGTGATCGTGGACGTCGGCCCGCGCGAGGACGTGCTTGCGCGTCGCAATGCGCTCCCGGTCGTGTCCGGCGAACCTGCGCCGCTCGTGACGCCGGGCCTCGTCGATGCGCACACGCATGCCCCGTGGGTCGGCTCGCGGGACGGGGAGTATGCCCTCCGGCTCGCGGGCGCGGGGTACGAGGCGATCGCCGCGGCGGGCGGCGGGATCGTGTCGAGCATGCGCGCCGTGCGGGCCGCGAGCCCGGACGAGATCGACTGGACGCTCTCCGCGAGGCTCCGGCGCATGGCCTCGCTCGGTGTTACCACCGTCGAGGCGAAGAGCGGCTACGGCCTCGACGAGGCCGGCGAGACGAAGCAACTGGAGGCCCTCGAACGCGCCGCCGCGCGGCAGGATCTCCCGCGCGTCGTGCCCACCTTCCTCGCGCTCCACGCGATCCCGCCCGAGGCGCGCGCCGATCGCGGCGCGTACATCGAGGCCGTCCGCGAGCGCACCTTGCCGGCCATCGCGGCGCGGCGCCTCGCGCAGTTCATCGATGTGTACGTGGATCGAGCCGCGTTTTCGGTCGACGAAGCGCGCCCCGTTCTCTCTCGCGCGCGAGCGCTCGGGCTCGGCGTGCGCGTGCACGCGGGCCAGTTCGCCGACGTCGGGGGCGCGGAGCTCGCGGCCGAGCTCGGCGCCGCGTCCGCCGATCACCTCGAACAGGTGAGCCTCGAGGGCGCGCGGGCCCTCGCCGCGGCCGGCGTGCGCGCCGTGCTCCTCCCCGTCGCAAGCTTCACGCTGCGGCAAGATCCGCCTCCGATCGCGCTCCTCCGCGCCGCGGGCGTCCGGCTCGTCGTGGCGAGCGACGCGAACCCCGGCACGGCGCCCACCGAGAGCCTGCCGCTCGCGCTCGCCCTCGCGGCGCGTCTGTACGGCCTCACCGTGCCCGAGGTGATCCTCGGCGCGACCCGCGAAGCCGCGGCGTCGCTCGGGCTCGCGGACGTGGTGGGCGTGGTTCGTCCAGACGCACGCGCCGACCTCGTCGCCTGGGATCTCCCGCACGAGAACGCGCTCGTTCAACCCTGGGGCGTCTCGCGGGCCCTCACCGTCCTCCGCGACGGCGCGCCGATCGCCGCGCAAACGCCGTTTTCGCTCGGCTGATTCACTCCGTGTCGATGGTCACGTGCCCGCCTTCGTCGGGCATGACCGCCTGCGGATAACCGCCTCGCCGCGCGAGCCAGCGCCGGAGCTGCGTCCGATGCATCCCGAGCGCGCGCGCGGCCGCCGACACGTTCCCGCGCTCGCGGCGCAAGACCTCCGCGATCCGCTGGTCGCTTGGCTTCGACGCGTTCTGCGGGCCCGACTCGTTGTCGTCGACGAGCACGAGACCGGCGGAAGGGTCGAGATCCCCGGCCTCGACGACCGTACGGCCCGCGGCGAGCGCGTTCTCCGCGGCCTGCCGGAGCTCGTGCGAGAGCTCGCGGACGTTGCCGGGCCATGCGCGGAGGGCGCAGGCCTCGACGAGCAGCGGATGGGGTTCGAGCGTCGCGCCCGATTTCTGGAGCGTCGCGCGGATCAGCCACGGCATCTCTTCGAGCCGCTCCCGCAGCGGCGGCAGGCGCACCTCGGGGTTGCCGATGCGGTAGTAGAGGTCCTCGCGGAAGCGGCCCTTCGCGGCCTCGGCGCGCAGGTTCTTCAGCGTCGCGCCGACCACGTGGATGTCGACCTTCACGGGTCGACTCGCGCCGAGCGGCAGGATCTCGCCCACTTCGAGCAGGCGCAGGAGCTTCGGCTGCACGCCGCTCTCGAGCTCCGCGATCTCGTCGAGGAAGAGCGTGCCGCCGTGCGCGGCTTGCGCGAACCCCTCGGCGTCGTTCGTCGCGCCCGAGTATGCGCCTTTGCGCGCGCCGAAGAGCAGCCGTTCGGCGACGCCCACGGGGATGGTCGCGCAGTTGACCGCGACGAACGGGCCCGTCGCGCGGGGCGAGGACGCGTGGAAATGACGCGCCGCGAGCTCCTTGCCCGATCCGCTCTCGCCCGTGACGAGCAGCATGCTGCCCAGCGTGGCCGACCGGGCCACCCGCGCGAGCGCGTCGGCGAGGCGCGGCCCCACGATCATGTCCCCGCGTGTCGTCACCGTCCCCTGCTGGTAAGGGCGGACGTCGGCGACGAAGATCAAGATCGTCCGGCCGATGCGGAGCACGCGGGGCGCGTCGAACGTCGCCCTGTCCTGCACGCGCGCGCCGTCCACGTAGGTGCCGTTGCGGCTCGCGAGGTCCGTTACGACAAACCGCCCGATTTCGTGCTCGACGCGAACGTGGAGCCGGGAAAGGCGGTCGTCGTCGAGCAGGGCGCCATGCGTGGTCCGGCCGAGCTCGATGGGCCCGCGTGCGAGGCTGAGCGGCACGAACTGCGGGGCCTTGCACGAGAAGATCCCGACGAGGCCGGGGATCGGCTCGCCCGCGGGCACGAGCGACTCGCCCTGCTCCTCGATCGTCTCGTGAACCAACGGCTTCATGACAGCCGAAAGCATACGGCTGCGCAGAGGGGTTTTATAGGGTGGAGACGCGAGGTGCCCCCGGAGGTCGACGGGGGTTTCGGGGGCGTAGCTCGGCTCGTGCGAGCGTTGCCCCCGAACGCGGGAAGGACGATCAGAGCGAGGCGAACGCGTCCGTGGGGATGTCGAGCGGCGAGCGATCCTCGCGGCCGAGGATCTCGGCGTGGGAGCGCACCTCGGGCAGGACGTGGCGTGCGTAGTAAGCGGCCGCGTGGCGCTTGCCCTCGTAGAAGGCGCGATCGCGCGCGGACGACTCGTCGTTCGGCAGCGCGGCGGCCTTCTCCGCGGCGAGCACGGCGCCTTCGAGCAAGAGCCAACCCACCGCGACGACGCTCATCATTTCGAGGAAGCGGTTCGCGGCGAGCGGCACCATCGCCATGCGACCCGTCTGGAACCACGTGAGCATCCGCATCGCCGTGCCCGCGAGCGCCTCCTGCGCGGCGCCGAGCTCCGCGAGGTAAGGCCCGACCGTCGGGTGCCCCTGGTGCTTCTGCACGAACGCGGCCACGTCGCCGAGGAACTCCTGCAGGTTCTGCCCGCCGCGCTGGGCGAGCTTGCGGCCCACGAGATCCATCGCCTGGATGTGGTTCGTCCCCTCGTAGATCGAGAAGATTTTTGCGTCGCGGCAGTACTGCTCGACCGGGTAGTCCTTGATGTACCCGGCGCCGCCGTACGTCTGGATCGCCATCTCGCAGACGCGGAAGGCCTGATCCGAGCCGTACGCCTTCACGAGCGGCACGAGCAGATCGACCTGGCCCTGGTGGTACTGGGCCTTCTGGTCGTCCGAGCCCTGGTGGACGTGCACGAGGTCCTGGTGCAGCGCGAGCTTCACGATGAGCGCGCGGATGCCCTCCACCTTCGCCTTCATCTCGAGCAGCATCCGCCGCACGTCTGCGTGCTCGACGATCGCCACGCGCGGCGCCGTCGGATCCTTCCAGTGGTCGATCGACGGGCCTTGCTTGCGGTCGCGCGCGTAATCGAGCGCGTTCAGGAAGGCGCTCGACGCGACGGCCACGCCCTGCACGCCGACGGCGATGCGCGCGCCGTTCATCATCTTGAACATCTGCGCCATGCCGTGGTTCTCGATCTCGCCCACGAGCTCGCCGATACACCCGTCGTTCTCGCCGAAGTTGAGCACGCACGTCGCCGAGCCGTTGATGCCCATCTTGTGCTCGATGCTCCCGACGGCGACGTCGTTCGATCCCTCGATCGTGCCGTCGTCCTTCACGCGGAGGCGGGGCACGATGAAGAGCGACAGGCCCTTCGTGCCGGGCGGAGCGCCTTCCACGCGCGCGAGCACGAGGTGCACGATGTTCTCGGCCATGTCGTGATCGCCGCCGGAGATGAAGATCTTCGTCCCGCGGATCTGGTAGCGGCCGTCGTCGAGTTTCTTCGCCGTCGTGCGCGACGAGCCCACGTCCGAGCCCGCGTGCGGCTCCGTGAGGCACATCGTCCCGCCCCAGGCGCCGCCGTAGAGGCGCGGCAGGAACAGCGATTTCTGCCGCGCCGTCCCGAAGAGCTGGATCACCTCGGCCGCGCCGTGCGCGAGGCCGGGGTACATGTTGAACGCCGTGTTCGCGCCCGAGAGGATCTCCTCGACGAGCGCGAAGACCGCGTGCGGCGCGCCTTGCCCGCCCCAGTCGGGGTTCACCGAGACGTTCTTCCAGCCCGCCTCGTAGAGCTTGTCCCACGCCTCCTTGAAGCCCTCGGGCGCGTAGACGCGCCCGCCTTCGAGGCGACACCCGGACCGGTCACCCGTCGCGTTCAGCGGCCCGAGCACCTCGCAGGCGAACTTGTACGTCTCGTCCAGCACCATCGAGGTCTCGTCGACCCCCCAGGCCTCGAACGGCGCGCGTCCGAGGATGTCGCCAAGGCGGAACTGCTCGAAGAGCAAAAACTTCATCTCGCGGAGGTCGGCTCGATAGCGATTCTGGCTTGCTTGCGGGTTCGACACGGGGGCCTCCTCGGTAGCGCGCGTTTTCATCGACGAGTTCGGCAGATGCGCGCAGCGAACGGTCGATCGGCTCGTGTCCGGGTAGCATGGCGATGCGCTGCGTCAATCTTCTTCGCGCACGAAACATCCTGTTGCGAAAAGATTTCGGGAAAGGGCCGCTTTGCGATCGTCCCGACATACGTTTGGCTGCGATCGGGCTCGTCCGCTCAAGCGTCGGCGTCGGTGATCGCGGGAAGCGACAAGACAAACCGCGCGCCGCTCTGGTGGGCGACGTCGAGCCACACGTCGCCGCCGAGGCTTCGCGCGATGCCACGCGCGATGGCGAGGCCGAGCCCAGCGCCGGGGCGGTCGTCGCCGCGATCCCTCGTGCCCCGGTAAAACGGCTCGAAGATGTGGGGCTCGTCCTCCTTCGCGACGCCGGGGCCGCGGTCGATCACGGCGATCTCGACAGAGGCGTCGCGGCGCGTGATCGTGGTGAGGACCGGCGACTGCGCGGGGCCATGCGCGACCGCGTTGTCGACGAGGTTCCGGAGCGCGCGGATGATCTCGCCCCGATCCCCGTGGACGAGCAGGGGCGCGTCGTTCGTGTTCTCCGGCGCCTGTTCGAGCGAGACGCGCCGCGCCTCGGCCGGGCCGCGCGCCAGGCGGAGCGCGTCGGCGACGATGTCTCCGACAGCCATGACGTCGGTGCCCTGCGAGCGCGGCGCCTGCACGCGCGCGAGCGTGAGGAGGTCCTCGGAGAGGTGCGAGAGGGCCTCGACGTCGACGAGCGCTTCCTCGATCGTGCGCTGGTAGCCGGCGGCGTCGCGGGGCCTGCGCAGCGCGAGCTGGAGCTCGCCACGCAGCGTGGAGAGCGGCGAGCGGAGCTCGTGGGCCGCGTGCGAGACGAAGAGGCGTTGCGCGGCGACGAGCGCGCCGAGGTGCTCGATCATGTGGTCGAGATCCGCCGCGAGCGCGCGCGTCTCGGCGCTGCCGTGGGCGCCGCCGCCGACACGCGCCTCGAGGTTGCCGCGCTCGACCTCGCGCGCCACGCGCGCGATCGCGTGGACGTCGCCCGCGAGGCGGCCACCGAGCCAGCGGGAGAAGAGCGCGGTCGCGACGGTCGCCGAGAGGAACAGCACGCCGAGAGTGCGGTGCAGAAAGCTAGCGTCGTCGTCGACGGTCCGGCGCGAGGCAGCGTAGAGCAGTGCGGCGCCCCCGTTTCCGACGGGCACGGTGACGCCGCGGAGGGCCTTACCGTTCACATCGAGATCGACCGGCACACCCTCCGTGGGCAACGCAGTCGAAGCCCCGAGGCTTTCGAAGCTCGGCACCTCGCTGGCGAAGTTCATCGTCGCCGAGAGGAGCGCGCCGCGCTCGTCGTAGACAGCGATGTAACGCTGGGTCGGGCGCAGGCTCTCGGGCACTTCGGCGACCCCGTCGAGCACCGCGGGCCGACCCGGGTTTCTCGCGTCCGCGATCTGTGCGAGCGCGTGCGCCTGCGCTGCGAGGGCGAGGTCTAGATCGCGCGTCTCGTCACGGCGCACGAGGACGTAGACCGTGAGGAACGAGGTGAGCAGCGTCGCGGCGCTGACGACCGTGACGGCGAGGCTCAAGCGGTTCTTGAGCTTCATGGTCCGCTCGGGGAGAGGCGGTAGCCGATCCCGCGCACCGTCTCGATGAGGGCGGCGCTCGGGCCGAATTTTTCGCGGATGTTCTTCACGTGCACCTCGACCACGTTCGAGCCGGGATCGAAGCTCGTCTCCCACACCTTCGCGAGCAGCTCCGTGCGCGGAACGACGCGGCCCGCCTCGCGCGCGAGGTAAGCGACGAGCGCGAACTCGCGCGGCGTGAGATCGATGCGGCGCCCGTCCACCGTGGCGCGGCGATCGGCGCGATCGACGACGAGCGGGCCCACACGGAGGACGGTGTCGACGAAGGACGCGCGACGCCCACGCGCGCGGACCCGCGCGAGCAGCTCGCCGAGATCGAAGGGTTTGGCGAGGTAGTCGTCGGCGCCGGCGTCGAGGCCGGCGATACGCTCGGGGACCTCGGCGCGCGCCGTGAGCATGAGGATCGGCACCTGGCAGCCCCTCTGCCTTACGGTGCGGCACACCGAGAGCCCGTCCATCTCGGGGAGCATCCAGTCGAGGATTACGAGATCGTAGGAGAGCGCCTGGATCTGCTGGATCGCTGTGGCACCGTCGGCGACCACGTCGACGGCGTAGCCTTCCTCGCTGAGCGCCCGCGACAAGAAACTCGCGAGCTTCTTGTTGTCCTCCACGACGAGGATTTTCATCAGGGTTCGAGCTTAGCGTGACGCCGACCGAGCGCCGTTCGCGCGCGGCCCGTGGTCCCCCTCGAACGTGCGTTTTTCCAGCGGCGGCGTGGAAGCGCAGATGAAGACTTCTTCATGCACGCTTCATCTTCCGTCGCAAGCGCACGAGGAGGCTGAAGGAATCTTCATCCGCCGTTCATGCTCGCCTGTGCGCAGGGCCTTAGACGGTACCCCGATGAGCATGGCCCACCGGAAACCCTGGCCCTGCGCGGCGCTCGCCCTCGCCGCGAGCTTGTCGTTCGCCTCCGCTGCGGGCGCCGCGAGCGCGCCGCACGACGCCGCACTCCGCCCGAGCGCCGAGCTCGATCTCGGCGCGCTGGAGGCGCTCGTGCGCGCTCGTGCGCGAGGCGTGGAGACTGCTTCGCTCGAAGTGGATCTGGCCGCGGCCGAGGTGAAGAAGTCCCATACCTTGCCGAACCCCACGCTCGAAGCGAGCTGGGGGACGATCCCGATCGGACCGACGAACCCGCCGGGACTCTCGTCGCCGATGACGCAGGTGCCGAACTACGGCGTCTCGCTCGCTTACACGTTCCCGCTCGGCAAGCGCGGTCCGCTGCAGGATCGAGCGTACGCGCTCGAACGCGCGGCGCGGGCCGGGCTCTCCGCGGACGTGCGCGCGCGGGCGCTCTCGCTCGCGCGGACGCTCGGCGTCCTCGCGGCCACGACGATGCGGCTCGAAGGCCTTCGGCGCATGGCGGACGAGGGACGCAAGCAGGCCGAGCTCGGCGAGGCGCGCCACGCGGCCGACTTCGCGTCGGGGCTCGAAGTCGAGCGGCTCAAGATCGAGGCGAGCCGCCTGGAGCAGAACGTCCGATCGGCCGAGAGCGAGGTGAGCACGGCGCTCGCCGACTGCACGGCGACGCTCGGCGCGCCCTGCGAGCCCTTCGCGGACGCGGGCGCGGCACGAACGTTCCTCGCGCGCTGGATCGAGCGCGTGGGCGTCGCTGGGCGCATCGAGGACAGGCCCGACGTGCGCGCGCTCGCGGCGTACGGCGAGGCCGCGTCCGCGGAGGCGCGATGGGCGAAGGCGCAGGCGATCCCCGATCCCACGGTGCGCTTCGGCTACCTGCGGGATCAGTTCGTCATCTCGGGCAACCATGTGAACAGCCTGAACTTGAGCGTGAGCATCCCGCTCCCGATCTTCGATCACGGACAGGCCGAGCTCGCAGCCGCGGAGGCGAAGCGCACACGCGCCTCGGCCGAGCGGCAGAAGACACTGGAGACGAGCCGCTCGCGGCTGCCCGTGCTCGAGCAGCGGCTCGCCGCGCAGAAGAAGCGCCAGCGCTCGTTGTCGGAGGAGATCCTGCCGCGCGCGGAGGGGACGCTGAAGGAGCTCGCGCGCGCGGCGGAGGGCCGCCTCTTGCCGCTCACGGACGTGATTCAGGCCCGGCGCACGGTAAGCGAGCTCGTCGTGGCCGAGGCCGAGAGCTTCGCCGAAGCCTTCGACGCGGCGCTCGAGATCGCCGCCGAGCTTGGAAGGACGAACGAGGACCCCCGATGAACCGAACGCACGAAAGCCCCCGACGACGAACCCTCTCCGCTCTCGCGCTCGTGCTGCTCTGCGGGGCAGGCGCCGCGTGCCAGAGGAGCCCGCAGGACAAGGCGCGACCGCCGTTCGCGGCCGCTGACGATGTCGTGGCGCTCGACCCGTCCGCGCCGGGCCCGATGAAGTTTGCGACCACCGAGGCCACCGCGGGGGAGCCCTTGCCGCTGCCGCCGGTGACGGCGCGTGTCTCCACGGTGGAGAGCCTGACGGCGCCGAGCTTCGCGCCGCTCGCCGGGCGCGTGGTCACCGTCCATGTGCGGCTCGGCGATCGCGTGGCCGAGGGGGATCGGCTGATCGAAGTGCGCACCGCGGATCTGCCGACGCTCCAGCACGAGCGGCGCGCCGCCGAGCTCGCGATCAAGACGCGCAAGGCCGTCGTCGAGCGGATCGAGAAGCTCGTCGAGGCGCGCGCTGCGTCGCAGAACGAGCTCACAGTGGCGCAGAGCGAGCTCGACGAGGCAAGGCTTGCGGCGCAGGCGGCGGCGGAGAAGATCCGCAGCCTCTCGATCAAGACCGCCGGCGCCACGTCGTACTGGGTGCTCGCGAACCGGGCCGGCACCGTGGTGCAGCTCGACGCGACGCCCGGCAAGCAGGTTGGGCCGGACGGGGACAAACCCATCGCCACGGTGGCCGATCTCGGGGACGTCCTGATCCTCGCCGACGTCGCGCAGCGAGATGCCCCCGCGCTCACGGCCGGGCGTACGGCCGAGATCCGCTTCCCGGACGGCGCGTCGGCCGGGGTCTCCGGCACGATCGAGTCCGTGTCGGACGTGGTCGATCCGGAACGGCAAACCGTGCCCGTGCGCGTGCGCGTGAAGAACGATCGGAAGTTGCTCCGGCCAAACGCCTTCGTGAGCGTGCTCTTCATGCCGCCCGGCGAGGCGACCGTCGTCGGGGTCCCGGCCTCGGCCATCGTGAGCGACGGGGCGCGATCGGTCGTGTTCGTCGAGACCACCGCCGGCACGTACCAGCGGCGCCGCGTGGAGGTGGGCCGCCAATCGAAGGAGCGCGCGGAGGTGCTCTCCGGCGTGCGTGCCGGCGAGCGTGTGGTGAGCAGCGGCGCGCTTCTCTTGCTCAACGCGCTCGACGTCGAGGGGTGAAGCCGTGTTCGAGAACATCGTGGCCGCGGCGCTCCGCCACCGCGGCGCCGTCCTGCTCGTCACCTTGATCGTGGCTGTGTTCGGGACCTGGGCGTTCACGGGCGTCACCATCGAGGCGTTCCCCGATCCGACCGACACCCAGGTCAACGTCATTACGCTCTACGCCGGGCAACCCGCGGAGGAGATGGAGCGCCAGATCTCGGTCCCCATCGAGCGCGCCGTCAACGGCACGCCGGGGCTCGTGCGGGTCCGCGCGATCAACCTCTTCGGTTTGTCGTTCGTGACCCTTACGTTCGGCGACGGCGTCGATCCCATCTTCGCGCGCGCGCAGACGACGGAGCGACTCCGCAACGCCGAGCTGCCCGAGGGCGTGCGGCCCGAGCTCGGCTCGCTCTCCACGCCGATCGGCGAGATCTACCGGTACACGCTCTCGTCGGAGAAGCGCGACCCGCTCGAACTGCGCACGCTGCAGGACTGGGTCGTGCGCCCGCGTCTGCTTCGCGTGCAGGGCGTGGCCGACGTCGTGAGCTACGGCGGCCTCGTGCGTGAGATCCAGGTCCACCCGGATCCCGGGGCCATGGCGGCCAAGGGTGTCGGGATGAGCGAGCTCGTGCGCGCGCTCGAGGACTCGTCGGAGAACGCGTCGGGCGGCATCGTCGAGCGGGGCGCCGAGGCGCTGGTCATCCGCAGCGAAGGCTTGTTCACCGGCGCGGCGGACATCGGCCGGATCGCGGTGACGACCCGCGGCGGCACGCCGATCTACCTCTCGGACCTCGCCAGCGTGCAGGAGGGGTGGACCCCGCGGCAGGGCATCGTGGGGCGCGCGGACGATCCGGACGTGGTCGAGGGCATCATCCTCATGCGGCGCGGCGAGAACCCGAGCGAGGTGCTCTCCGCGGTGCGGGCCAAGATCGACGAGCTGAACGGCAAGGTCCTGCCGCGCGGCGTGAAGATCTGGACCTTCTACGACCGCACGGAGCTCGTCTCGAAGACCCTGGAGACCGTCGCGCGGAACCTCGCCGAGGGCGCCGTGCTCGTCGTGCTCGTGCTCTTCGTGGTGCTGCTCGACTTGCGCGCGGCGCTGATCGTGGCGTCCGTGATCCCGATGTCGCTGCTTTCGGCCTTCATCTACCTGAAGGCGCGGGGCATGAGCGCGAACCTCATCTCGATGGGCGCGGTGGACTTCGGGATCATCGTCGACGGCGCGGTCGTGATCGTGGAGTCGATCGTGCACCGCATGTCGCACCACGGGCCCTCCGAGCCGCCCACGGGCGCGCGGGAGCGCATCGAGCGGGCTGTCGGAGACGTGGTTCGTCCGACCGTGTTCTCGCTCCTGATCATCATCGCCGCGTACCTGCCGATCTTCCTCTTGCAGCGCGTCGAGGGCCGGATCTTCGCGCCACTCGCGCACACGGTGGTCGCGGCGCTCGTGGGCAGCCTGCTCTTCTCGATCACGCTCGTGCCCGTGCTGGCGACGTTCGCCTACCGGAAGCCGAGGCCGCACCGCGAGTCGCCCGTGCTGCGCTTGGCGTCGCGGCTCTACGTGCCCGCGCTGCGCGCATCCTTGCGGCGCCCGCTCGCGGTCCTGCTCCTCGCGACGGCCTCGCTCGGCGCGAGCGGGGTCCTGCTCGCCCGACGCGGCAGCGAGTTCTTGCCCGAACTCAACGAAGGCGCGCTTTACCTGACGTTTACGTTGCCCTCCAACGTTTCGCTCAGCGAGGGGCGCAGGCTCGCGCCGATCATCGCCCGGATCGTCGACGCGTTTCCCGAGGTCGAGGCGCGCGTCAGCCAGCTCGGCCGCCCCGAGGACGGCACCGATCCGACAATGTCGAACAACCTCGAGATGTTCGTGAAGCTCAAGCCCGCGACGGAGTGGGGGCCGGATGCGCCCACGCTCGGAGCCCTCATCGCCAAGATGCAGACGTCGCTCTCGGTCATCCCCGGGCTCGAGGTGAACTTCTCCCAGCCCATCCGCGACAACGTGAACGAGAACATCTCGGGGCAGTTCGGGCAGGTGGCGCTCAAGATCTACGGCGACGACATGCCCAAGCTCCAGGAGGCCGCGGAGAACGCGAAACGCGCGCTCGCCGACGTGCCGGGCATCGCCGATCTCGGCATCGTGAAGAGCGGCGAGGTACCCCAGGTCCGCATCCGGCCGAGCCGCGAGGCGCTCGGGCGATACGGTTTGTCGATGGAGGAGGTGCAGGGCTTCGTGTCGACGGCGCTCGGCGGGCGCGCGGTCGGCAAGCTGTGGGAGGGCGATCGATCCTTCGACGTGGTGCTCCGCTTCCCGGAATCCTCGCGGGACTCGCTGGAGCAGATCGAGAACCTGCGCGTGCCGACGTCCTCGGGCGCGCTCGTGCCCCTCTCGTCGCTCGGCGAGATCGGCGTCGATTACGGGCGCGCCTCGATCAACCGCGAGAACGGGCAGCGGTACATCGGCGTGCGCATGAACGTGCGCGGGCGTGATCTCGGGACGTTCGTGGACGACGCGCGCAAGGCGGTGGAGGCGAAGGTGCCGCTCGACAGCGGCATGAGCGTCGAGTGGGGCGGGGAGTTCGAGTCGAAGGAGCGCGCGATGCGCAGGCTCGCGCTCGTCCTGCCCCTGGCGCTCCTGGTCACGCTGGGGCTCTTGTTCAACGCGTTCCGGTCGATGCCGCTCGCGATCCTCGTGCTCCTCAACGTGCCGTTTGCGCTCGTGGGCGGGGCCGTCGCGTTGTGGGCCTTCGACATGCCGGTCTCGATCGCGGCGGCCGTCGGGTTCATCGCGCTCGTGGGGCAGGCCTCGCTGAACGGCGTGCTCGTGCTCTCGGCGATCGTCGAGCGCAGGGCGCAGGGGCTCGGCCTCGACGAGGCGGTGATGGAGGGCGCGAAGGAGCGCCTGCGGGCGGTCTTGATGACGGCGGCGCTCGCGGCGCTGGGGCTCTTGCCGGCGGCCGTGTCGAAGGCGATGGGCGCGGAGACGCAGCGGCCGATCGCGGTCGTCATCGTGGGCGGTACCGTGTCGGCCGCGCTCCTCTCGCTGGTGGTCCTGCCCGTGATGTACCGGCTCGCTGTTGAGCTCTCCGACCGGGCGCGCCGCGCCTTCGCCATGCGCGCGGCGACCGCGCAGGCCTCCGGCGACGCCGAATGACCGACACCATACGCGCGCCCTCACGCCTCGACGGCCTCCCCGCCGATCACGCGCAAAAAACCATGGCCATGCGCGGCGACGCGCCCTTTTCCCATGCCGCGGACGCCGAGGAGCTCCTCGGCCGAGGCGGGCCGCAGCATCGCCATCTCCACGAGGGCGCGGTTTGGCGCGACCACATACGCGGGGACGCCGAGCGAAAGCGCGCGCGCCCGCCGGTAGCGGCGCAGCGCTTCGAGGAGCTCCGCAGGCACGCCCGCGGGCGCGGCGATGGGCCGTGGCTTCGAAGGCGCGGGTCCGTCCTTGGGCGCCTTCGGCGGCGCCTCAGGTGTGTCCTCGAAGCGCGGCGGATCCCGCACGGTGTCGGGAGGCGCCGCCTCGACGCAGACGTCGCAGCGCCCGCAACCACCGTCGATGACGCGTGGATCGTCGCCGAAATGCCGGAGCAGGATCCGATGGCGGCACGTCTTGCCGTCGATGTACCGCACGAGCTCCGCGAGGCGCCCGAGCGCGCGTGCCGCCTCCGCGCGGGTCGCGGGCGCGCCGTCGGGGCCGAGGCGACAGAGCCGGCGCCGGAGCGCGAGATCCTTCGGCGTCACGAGGAGCAGCCCGCGTGCGTCGAGCCCGTCGCGCCCCGCGCGACCGACCTCCTGGTAGTAGGCCTCTAGCGAGCCGGGGGTCTCCGCGTGCACGACGATCCGTACGTCGGGACGATCCACGCCCATGCCGAACGCGTTCGTCGCGACGAGCACGCGCGTCTCGCGGGCCGCGAACTCCGCGGAGATCCGCGCGCGCTCCGGCGCGGCCGTCCCTCCGTGGTAGACGGGCGCGTCCCATCCGTCCTCGCGCAGCGCCGCGGCGAGGGCCTCGGCCGACTTGCGCGTCGCCGTGTACACGATGCCCGCGCCCGGCCCGGCGAGCGCCTCGGCGAGCGCGCGCCGCACCTCCGCGAGCACCTCGCGCGGCGCCCGCGCCCGCACCACGCGGAGCGTGAGGTTCGGTCGGAAAAACCCCCGCAGCACGGTGACGACCTTCCGCGGATCCCAGCCGAGCCGCCGCATGATCTCCCCGCGCGCGGCCCGCGTCGCTGTGGCCGTGCACGCGATCATGCGCGTCGGTCCGCGCGCGGCGAGGGTCTCGCCGATGCGCAGGTAATCGGGCCGAAAGTCGTGGCCCCACTGCACGATGCAATGCGCCTCGTCGATCGCCACGAGCGACGTGCCCGCCGCGGCGAGCGCCGCGCCAAGCCCCGCATGCCCGAGCCGCTCGGGCGCCGCGTACACGAGCTTGAAGGCGCCCCGGCGCAGCGCGGCGAGGCGGCGTCCGTTTTCTTCGGCCGAGAGGGTCGAGGCGAAAAACGTCGCCGGGATCCCGCGCGCTGCGAGGCCGCGGACCTGGTCCTCCATGAGCGCGACGAGCGGCGAGACAACGAGCGCCGTGCCGGGGAGCGCGAGCGCGGGGAGCTGGTAACAGAGCGATTTGCCGCCTCCGGTCGGCGCGACGAGCAGCACACGGCCGCCTTCGCCATGGGCGAGGAGCGCGTCGATCGCCTCGCGCTGGAAGGGTCGGAGCTCCGCGAAGCCGAAGTGGGCCGCGCACAGGGCATCGAGATCGGGCAGGGATGGTTTGGCGTTCACGAGCGCCATCCCCAAGCGAGCGCCGTGCCGCGCGGGACTCCCGTGGTTTGCGCCGGGTTCGTCGGGAGAACCGTTCGCCGCGGGGTGGCGCCGCCATGGCGGACCCTGGCGGCCGCCATCTGCTCTACACTCCGCGCGATGTCGTTCGCCGGTTCCGACGAGCTGCTCTCCGCCTCCGCCCAGAAGCTCGCGTCCCTCGTGCGCGACGGTGCCCTCTCGCCCGTCGATCTCGTCGACCTCTACATCGCGCGCATCGAAGCGGAAAACCCTGCCCTCAACGCAGTCGTCGCCGATCGGTTCGAGCACGCGCGGCGCGAGGCGAGAGACGCCGCGGACAAACTCGCCACGCGGACCCTGGGCGAGCCGTTGCCGCCGCTCTTTGGTGTTCCTTGCACGGTGAAAGAGGGCATCGCCGTCGAGGGCATGCCGCACACCGCGGGCGTCTTCGCGCGCAAGCACCTGCGCGCCGCCGAGGATGCCCGCGTCGTGCGCCGCGTGCGCGAGGCCGGTGCCATCGTCCTCGGCGTGACGAACATGCCCGAGGGCGGCCTCTGGCTCGAGACCGACAACCGCATCTACGGCCGCACGAACAACCCCTGGGACCTCGCGCGTATCCCCGGCGGATCGAGCGGCGGCGAGGCCGCGATCCTCGCGGCCGGCGCGTCGCCGTTCGGCATCGGCTCCGACATCGCCGGCTCGATCCGCATCCCCGCCGCGATGTGCGGCGTGTTCGGCCACAAGCCCACGGGCGGCCTCGTCTCGAACCAGGGCTACTGGCCCGACGTGCCCGGCGCGCTCGACACGTTCCTCTGCACGGGCCCCATGACCCGCCGCGCCGAGGACCTCTGGCCGCTGCTCGGCCTCATGGCCGAGCGAGAACTCGTAGGGGATCCGGGCGCGATCGATCTGCGCGGCGTCACCGTGTACCCGCTCGAAACGACGGGCGCGGCGCGCATCCGCCCGAGCAAGCGGCAAGCCGTGCGACGCGCGGCAGCAGCGCTCGAAGCCCGCGGCGCGCGGATCGCCGAGCTCCGCACGCGGGGCCTTTCGAAGGCGCTCTTCATCTGGACCGCGATGATGGAGGAAGAGGCCGGCGCGCTGACGTACGGCGAGGTGCTCGGCAACGGTCGCCCGATCCGCATCGCGCGCGAGCTCCTCCGCGCGCCCTTTCCCTCGGCCCCGCACACGGTGCAGGCGCTGATCGTCGCCGGCGTCGAGGCGCTCCTGAAGAGCGTGCCCGCGCCGATCGCCACCTGGTCCTCCGCGGGCAAACGGCTGCGCGAGGAGCTCGAAGCCGAGCTGGGCCCGCGTGGCATCCTCCTGCATCCGACGTACACGCGCTCGGCGCCGCGCCACTGGGAGCCGCTGCTCACGCCCCTCGACTTCGTCTGCACGGCCCTCTTCAACGTGCTCGCGTTCCCCGTCACGCAGGTGCCGGCGGGCTTTGACGACCTCGGTTTGCCCCTCGGCGTGCAGGTCGCAGCAAGGCGCAACGAAGACGCCCTCACCATCGCCGTCGCGCGCGCCCTCGAAGAAGACCTCGGCGGCTGGACGAAGGCGCGCCGAAAGACGCGGCCGCCGCGCCGCGCTACGATCGCGCCGTGACGAATCCGCGTTTCCTCTACCTGCACGGCTTCGCGTCCGGTCCCCGCTCCAAGAAGGGCGTCGCCGTCGCCGAGCACTACGGCCGCCGCGGCGTCGACATCGACCGCCTCGATCTGCGTTTGCCCTCGTTCGAGCACCTGCGCGTCTCCGCGATGAGCACGGAGGTTCGTCGGCGGATCGGCGGCGATCGGGATCGCGCCGTCCTCTTCGGGTCGAGCCTCGGCGGCCTCGTCGCGAGCCGCGTGGCCGAAATCGACGCGCGCGTCGCGGCCCTCGTGCTCCTCGCGCCCGCCTTCGACCTCTCGCGACGCTGGCGCGCGCGCCTCGGCGAAGAGGGCATGGCGCGCTGGGCCGAGACCGGCTTCCTGGAGGTCGACGATCTCACGACGGGCGAAAAGGCGCGCATCGACTACGGGTTTTTCCAGGACCTCGAAGCCGTGGATGGCAACGACGGCGCGCTCCCCGATGTGCGTGTCCCGACGCTCGTTCTTCACGGCACGCGTGACGACGTCGTCTCGATCGATCGCTCACGCGACTTCGCGGAAGGACGCCGCCACGTCACGCTCCACGAGCTCGACGACGGCCATGAGCTCGTCGCGTCGCTCCCTTGGATCCTCTCCGCATCGGAGTCCTTCCTCGCGGCATTCCTCGGCTCGGTCGCTCGCTCCTGAGTTGCCGCTTCTTCAATCATCCATCATGCTTGACCTTCCTTGCCCGCGAGGGCGATCATCACCGCGCGCGGCGTACGCTGTGTCGCGGGGACCTTCATCCAACCAACGCGTGCGGTCAGCGAGGCACGCGGCGAGCTCGTCGACGTGATGCACGTTCGCGCCATGGAGCCATGAACGACGGTCGCCTTTCGGATGCGGCGCTCAGCGTCTTCCCCGAGCCGATCGCCATCGTCGACCGAGCCCTTCGGGTCCAGAAGGCCAACACGGCTTGGACCACGACGTTCGTTGATTCTCCGCTCACCGAGACCTCCCTCGCCGCCGCTCTCGCGAAGGTCCTCTCGGGTGAAACCACGCGCGCCGAGGTCACGCTCGAGACCCGCTCTGCGGAGCACACCGTGACGATCGTGCCCGTGCCCGATGGCGACACGCGCGCCGCGCTCGTGCACGCGCGCCCCGTACCCGTACGCGAGCCTGCGCCTCGATCGAGGGACGAGCGGCTCCCCGCGACGCTCCTGCGCCGCGTCCTCGATCGGTTGCCCGTGACGGTCTCGCTCATCGACGCCGAGGGCCGGAGCGTGTTCTCCAATGACACGCGCGCCCGCTTGCTCGGCGCCGCTGCCACGGAGGAGCGCGAGAGCGGCACGCGCGCGCTCTTGATCGATCCGGCCGACGCCGACTTCGTGCGCGAGGTCGAGGCGCGTGTCCTCGCCACGGGCACCGAGGAGATCATCACGAGCGACGTACCCACCGCGCTCGGCACGCGCTCGATGTTTTTCCACCTCGTCCCCGTCGAGGGGGAGGGCGAGGGCGAGCGGCTCGTCCTCTGCGTGGGGCAAGACGTCACCGAGCAGCTCCGCGCCGAGCGTGATCTGCGCGAGCAACAAGACTTCATCCGCCAGGTCATCGACTGCGATCCGAACCTGATCTTCGTGAAGGACGACTGCGGCACCTTCCTGCTCGCGAACAAGGCCTTCGCCGACATCTTCGGCAAGACGGCCGAGGAGATCGTCGGCCAGCACGAGCGCGCCCTGAACGAACACGCACGGGCCGATGGCTTTTTGAGCATCGACCAGCAGGTCTTCGCCACGCTGGAGGAGCGCACGGTCGAGGAGGAGATCCTTTGGCACACGGGGGAGCTGCGCTGGTACCAGACGACGAAGCGCCCCCTCGTCCGGCCGAGCGGCGAGGTGCACGTGCTCGGCTGCTCCGTCGACATCACCACGCGCCTGGAGACCCACCGCAAGCTCGAAGAGGCGGCCACCGAGGTCGAGCGTCGCGCCGTCGAGGCCTTCCGGCAGGCCGAGGCCAAGGCCGCGCTCGTCGAGGAGCTCGATCAGAAGCTCGGCATCATCGAGACCCAGCACCAGGAGATCCTGACGCTCTCCGCCCCGCTGCTCGAAGTGGCCGAGGGCGTGCTCGCGGTGCCCATCGTCGGCGCGATGACCCAGACCCGCGCCGAGGAGATCATGCACCGCCTGCTCGCGGCCATCGTCGAGCGGCAGGTCGCGAACGTCGTCCTCGACCTCACGGGCCTCGAGACGATCGAGATGCACACGGCCGATCACCTGATGAGCATCGTGCGCGCCATCCGCCTGCTCGGCGCCGACGCAGCCATCAGCGGCATCCGCCCCGCCGTCGCGCAGACCATCGTCGAGCTCGGCATCGACCTCTCCGGCTTCGTCACGAAACGCACCTTGCGCTCGGCGATCTTCTCGCGCGAGGTGGCCCGCAGCGCGGCCCTGGCCCGTCGGCGCTGATACACGATTGACGCCTTCTGACCCTTCCGATGTTCTCCCCGGGGGAGCTTCGGAGGCAGAGGGATGCAAAAATACGATGTCATCGAATGGTCCCGCCGTGTCTTGCCCGTGCTCGGCGGGATGGCGCTCGCCGGGTGCGGCGGGGTCGAGCCGATAGAGAACGAGGGGCTCGTTTGCGCGGCGCCTGCCACGATGCCGTTCCCGGCGAGCCCGGCGAGCCCTCTCGCCTGGCAAGGGCCGGGCGGCCCGGCGAAGACGTATTCGACGGACGTCCTCGGGGTCAATTGCGCGTTCCTCGACGGCGGCCCCGAGGACGACACGGATCACCACAACACCGTCACCATGCTCGACGGTTACCTCGTCATGCCGTGGGCGCCCGAGTGGGGCGGCGGCGGCCTCTCCACGTATCGGTTCGACGACCCCTGCACGCCCGCGCAAGTCGGCACGAGCTTCTCGCCGCTCATGCGCGAGACCCACGCCGCGGGGTTTGCCCGGATGAACGGCTGGAAGGCCGTCGTCAATGGCGTGAACGGCATTCAGTTCTGGGATCTCGCGAACCCCGCCGCGCCCGTGGTCACGAGTGATCTCTCGTTCAAGGGCGTCTTCTGGCCCGACGCGTACGCGCGTGTCGTCCTCTCGGTCTTCTGGCAAGCCCCGTACGTCTACGTCGCTGCAGCCGACAATGGCATCTTCGTCGTGGACGCGAGTGACCCAGCCAAACCCGTCCCCATCACGAAGTTCAAAATCGATCCGCCGCTGCGCGCCGGCGCGATCTTCGCCGTGGGCAACCTGCTCGCGGTCATGGCCGCCGAGGGCTCGCGTACGGTGCTGCTCGACATCGGCGACCCGGCGCGGCCCACGCCCATCCCGGGCGGTACGTTCGAGATCCAGGACGGCGCGGGCGTCCGGCAGGAGGCCTATCACGCCCATTTGAACGGTGACAAGACCTGGTATGCCCGCAAATCCATGGGCGGCGGCGTCATCATTTACGACATCGCGAACCCCGAGGCGCCCAGGTACCTCGGCGATTACCACGCGCCCGACGGGAACGGCGGATACGTCTTCCTCAAGGAGAACGTGGCGTTCATCGGCGAGAGCCATTTCGCCGAGGCCGTCGACGTCTCCGATCCGACGAACCCCTCGCTCCTCCGCCGCTTCAACCTCACGGGCGACCTCGATACGATCATTCCGATCGGCAACGTCGTGGTCCTCAGCGTCGACGACAAGGCCGAGGAGGACCAGGGCAGCGCCGTCGCGCCGTTCCTCGAAGCCCCTGACACGCGCGGGCCCGAGGTGACCATGGTGAACCCGCGCGACGGCGCCACGGCGCAGCCGCTCACGACCCGGATCGGCCTCACGTTCGGCGAGTTCGTCGATATCGGATCGTTATGGGAGGGCTCGTTCCTCGTCCGCAAGGTCGGCACGACCGAGCCCATCCAGGGCCAGTATTCGGGGCAGGAGGGCATCGTGAATTTCTGGCCCGCCTCGCCGCTCGAGCCCGACACCGAATACGAGGTCGTCGTCCCCGCCGGCGGGGTCGTCGATTTCAACGGCAATCCCACGCAGACTGAATTCCGCTCGACGTTCAAGACCGGCCCTTGCGCCCTCCCGCCACCGCCGCCGCCCTACTCGGAGGAGGAGGAGGAATGAGATACGCGCGTGCCGGGATTCCCCTCGCGATTTTCCTCGCAGGGGCAGCCCTCGCGTCTTGTGGCGACGGGACCTCGGAAAAACCCCCGACGCCCGAGCCGTTCGCCCTGAGCGCGATCGAGGGCCCCGCGGTCGCCTACATCGGCGAGAACACTTGTTTTTCGCTCATCGTGAAGGGCGGGCCGAACGCCCAGGTCGCCTGGAACCTCGGTGACGGGACGGCCGTTCCCCCGGCCGTCCTGTTTACGAAGGTTTGTCACGTGTATACGACGCCCGGCCGCCGGCTCGTCGGCGCGACCGCGATCTCCGAGGGGCAAAAGCTCGTCGTCACGCGCGGCGTGGCCGTGGTGCAAAAGCCCATGGCGATCCGGCCGAATGCGTCGAGCACGATCGTCCTCGACGCCAAGCACAGCGCCCTCTGGGTCGCGAACACCGATCACGGTCACGTCGCGCGGCTCGAACGGGAGCTGCCGCCCGTCCCCCCGATGCCGCTGGTGAGCTGCGCCGCGCCGCGCACACTCGCAATCTCAGGCGCGACCCTCGCGGCGGCTTGTCAGGACGATGGCACGGTCGTCTTCTACGACCTCGACCAACAAGCGACGAGCGGGAAGATCGACTTCGGCCCGGGCAGCGCGCCCTTCGGCGTCGTCGCCGATCCGCGGAGCGAGGGCGTGTTTTTCGTGACGCTCTCCGGCACGGGCGAGCTCGCCGCCGTCCGTGCCGAGGGGAACCAGGTCCTTTCGAGGATTTCCGTTTTTCCGGACGTACGCGGCGTCGCGGCCATCGCGGACGGGACGGTGCTCGTCACGCGCTGGCGCGCGCTGGCCGAGGGCGCGAACGTGGCCGTGATCGACGCGACGAACCCCGCGGCGCTCGCGGCGGGCGAGCCGCTCCTGCTTCCGCCCGACACAGGGCTCGACAGCGACACGAACAACAGCGGCGTGCCGAGCTTTTTGAACCAGGTCGTCCCCTCGCCCGACGGCGGCCGCGCCCTCGTCCCCTCGCTCCGCGCGAACACCGTGACGGGAATGTACAGGACGGGCAAACCACTGAGCTTCGAGACGACAGCGCGCGCGATCCTCACGGAGATCGAGCTCGGCGGGCCCACGGAGACACCGTTCGAGCGCAAAGCCGGGCGGTATGCGT
Source organism: Polyangium sorediatum (assembly GCF_029946465.1). Taxonomy (NCBI): domain Bacteria; kingdom Pseudomonadati; phylum Myxococcota; order Polyangiales; family Polyangiaceae; genus Polyangium; species Polyangium sorediatum. The sequence continues at coordinate 146,592 of NZ_JARZHI010000020.1, read as the reverse complement.
TCGACGATCTCGATTTCGCGTCGGCGGCCGTCTTTTCCCCCGAGGGCGACGTGATCTACGTGGCGATCCAGGGCGCCGAGCGGGTCGAGGTGCGCGACGCCGTGAGCTTCGACGTCGCCGGCTCGATTGACGACGTCGGCCACGCTCCCGACGGGCTCGCCCTGAGCGAGGACGGCAAGAGGTTATGGGTGCACGCGTCGCTCTCGCGCGAGGTGCGCGTCTACGACGTGAGCGATCTGTCGAGCCCGCCCGTCCCGCTCGGCACGCTCGCCACGGGGCTCAGCGAGCCGCTGTCCGACGACGTTTTACGGGGCAAACAGATCTTCTACAGCAGCCGCGATCCCCGCATGAGCCGCACGAGCTACATGTCCTGCGCCACGTGCCACCTCGACGGGGAAGGGGATAACCTCGTATGGGATTTCACCCAGCGAGGCGAGGGCCTGCGCAATACGATCCCGCTCGCCGGGCGGGCCGGCACGGCGCACGGGCCCCTGCACTGGAGCGCCAATTTCGACGAGGTGCAAGACTTCGAGCACGACATCCGCGGCCCCATGGGCGGGACGGGATTTCTGCCGGACGACATCTTCCATTCCGGGATGATCGACCAGACGCTCGGCGCCCCGAAGGACGGTTTGTCCCCGGAGCTCGACGCGCTCGCCACCTACGTCGCCTCACTCGGCGCGTTCGGCAAGAGCCCATACCGCTCGAACGACCCCGCCGCGCTTTCTTCACGCCAGAAGGGCAAGGACATCTTCTTTTCGGCCGAGGCCGGGTGCTCGACGTGCCACGCGCCGCCGCGCTTCACGGACAGCGCGCTCGCGGCCGACAAGAACTACGTGCTCCACGACGTCGGGACGCTCGGTCCCGGCTCCGGGTCGAGGCTCGGCGGCCCCCTCCCAGGGCTCGACACGCCCACGCTGCGCGGGCTCTGGAAGAGCGCGCCCTATTTGCACGACGGCTCCGCCCCCACGCTGCGCGCCGTGCTCCGCGATCGGAATGCCGCGGATCAGCACGGCAAGACGAGCCACCTCAGCGACGCCGATCTCGACGACGTCGAGCGATATCTGCTTACCCTGGACGACGACGAGCCCTGAAATGAAAAAGGGCCGCGGCCGGGCACGTTTCGCGCCCTCGCCGCGGCCGCGGTTCGCCTGGCCGTGTCAGCGCGACCGAATTCACCGCTTGTTCGAGCTGCCGCCGCTGCTGCCTCCCTCTTCGGACTGCTTGCCTTCCTCGATGAGCTCGCGCACGCGCTGGCCGCCCTTGTGGCCGATCTCGGAGTAGAACTCGGAGCCGCGCTCGTCACGGACGGTCTCGCCGCCCTTGCGCCCCGCCTCCTCGACCGTCATTTGGCCCTTTTTCTGCTCTTGCTGTGCCATGACGCATTCCCTTTCGAGTTGAAGGTCGTTCGGCGAGGCGTCCACGCGAGCGGCCCGTCCGCCCGTCGTTTTCCCCCACGCCACCTTCCACACGCGTTCTCTGGGGTGCGTTCCCTGGGACGTCGAGCGGCCGCCCTGTCGATTCGAGCCCTCGTCCCGGGTCGGTCGGTTGGTTTGTCCGGGGAAGTCCGGGACCGTTTGCGCTAGATCCTGCGCGTCCGGCGGAGCTCGGCCCCAATGGCCATTTCGAGCGCGCTGCCGAGGTCGGCGCGCAGGATCGCCGGCGCGAAATCGAGCCCCTGCTCCACGGCCGTACGGGCCGCCGCCGCCGAGACGCCGCAAAGCACGACGCGCGCCCCGAGCAAGGAGAGCGCCCGCGCGATGCGCACGAGGCCCTCGGCCACGACGGGATCAATCGCCGTGGCCCCCGTGATGTCGAGAATCACCGTGCGCGCGCCCGCCGCGGAGACCTGCGCGAGCACGCGTCCCTCGGCCTGCGCGAGCATCGAGGCGTCGAGCGCCCCGGCCATCGGAACGAGCAAGACGCCGCGATACACCTCGAGGACAGGCGCGGAGAGCTCACGCACCGCCGCGAGCAGCCGCTCCTGCTCCGCGCGCGCCTCCTCCAGCTCCTTCACGCGCGCTTCGAGCTCCTTGCGCCGCGCCTCGTCCCGCTCCCGGCCCCGGCGCAGCTCCCGCGCCACGCGGGCCACCATGTTCGCCACGATTCCGAGCTCGTCCGTGCGCTCGATGAAGGGCAGCTCCTCGTATCGACCGAGCAGGACGCGGCTCATCCGCGCGCCAATCCAGCGGAGCAGCTCCATCTCCTCGTCGAGGAGCCGCGCGGCGAGCGTCGACTTTTCTCGTTCGGGCGCTGCCTTTTCGCTCATCGGATGGCGCTCATTCCTGCCATCGCGTGTCGAACGTGCAGAAAGGGGCCCCCTTTCGAATGCACGTCGAATGGATGATCTCCACGTCGTATCCGTCGAGCGCCTCGATGAACCCGCGCAGCCCGCCGGCCTCGAAGTGGCAATTGAAGGGCTGATGCGACTCGACGATCGCGTGCCGCGCGCCCATCATCGTGGCGCGCCACGTGCCGCTCTCGCCCCGGGTGGCGAAGGTCCACATGATCGGGAGCTGGACCATGAAATCGGTCGTGGTCTTGATCCCGAGGCCGTGGAGCTGGGTGCGGAACATGAAATAGATGCTCCGGCCGATGAGCTCCGGGAGCGCAGGATCCCGGTCTTCGAGCTTGTTGAGGATCGTCTCGAGGTCCTGGCCGAGATACCAGGCCGCAGGGTCGATGTCGCGGCACGCCGCGACGTATTCCGGCGGGACGTCCTCCCCGCCGACGGTCACGAGCATGGTAAACAGGCTCCCCAACGTCAGCGTCGGTCCGGAGCGGTCCTCCGTCCCGGGATCGGGGTGGGCCTTGAGCTCCAGCGGCGCATAACGCGAAAACCGTTGCATACGCACGATCCTCTCGCCGCATAGGATCCGGCGTCAAGGAAAAATGCGCCGTTCGGACGGGAATCAGTAATGTTGATCGAGGATGGCTGGATCCGTCGTCACGGAGAATACCTCATTGCAACGGCGACAGCGGTATTTCACTTTGGTAGGCCGCGCAGAGATGCCGAAGAAGAGGCGGAGATATCCGGACAGGGTGTAAACCCCCTCGGGGCTGACCAGGTGGTGCTCGCGGCCGTGGCCGCAGGCGCAGGTCCGGGCCTTCGATTCGGAGGAGGCGATCGTCGGTTCCTGGGTCATGATCACTCCACTCGGATATAGCGCTGCACGTAGGTCGAGCCACCACGCGTGTCGCGAACGACGCCCCAAATCTGATAAAGGCCGGGCTCGTCCGGCGGGATCCATTTCGTGCTGTGCTCGTCCTTGTAGCCCTCGGTGACGCCGCTGATGAGCGAGATGCCGCCGCCCGTGAGATCGCCCGCTTCAACCAGCCAGTCGACCCAGACCGCCTCGTAAATCTGCTCGCCGCCGACCATTTCGCCCGGATCGATCTCGGCGATCGTGGGCTCGACGATGAGGTCGATCTCGTGCTCGGGGCAATTCTCGTAGGGGTCGCCCGCGAAGCAACCGACGGCCCGGCGCTCGTCGACCGTGGAGGGGCAAGCCTTGATGGTCGGCGCCTCGCTGAAATCCTCGGAGATGGGCTCGCCGTCGAGCGTCATGCCGGCGACGGGCGGGTTCTGGTTCGTCCGGCCGTCCTCGAATGTGTAAATCTGCGAGAACCCGGGGACGAAGCTGTCGGCGGCGAGGCGATTGCCCTCGGCGTCGAAGCAGCCGAACGGGAAGAAGCCCGCCTTGCCCGAAGGGTCGAGCTCGATCGGCTTGATCTCGCCGGCGCAGGCGAAGAAAAACACGAATTGCAGGCCGTATTTCGAGCCGCCGTCGGGCGCCGGGCGCTGGGCGAGGATGTCCTCGGGAATGGTGGTCGTGAACGTCGGGCCGAAGCCGATGAGGCCGGGCGGGAGGTTGCCGCCGCTCTCGCCGAGGCTCTGGAACGTCTTCAAGAGCTGCGGGAAGCAGCCATAATAGAGGTCGCCCGGCGGGTTGTAGCAGCCGCCGATCCAGAGGATCTGGACGGGGCGCGGGCCGTCGCCCTCGGGGTCGGGGTAGCCGTCGTAGAACGACATCTCGAAGCGGACCTCTTCGCCCGGTTGCGCGTAAGGTTTGTCCGCCGTGACCGCGAAGACCCGCAAGCCATTGACGAGGTTCGACGACACCCAGCCAGGCGAGCAGCCGCCCGTCGAGGCGATCGGGGCGGCGAGCGTCGCGGCCGCGAGCGCCCCGAGCACGTGACGTCGGAAGGAGCGCGTGTACTTCATCCCATTCCCTCCTCGCGAATCGGCCTAGAAATCACCACGAATACCGAAGCTTGGCAGGATCGGTACACCCGTCACGTATTGCCGCGCGGTGTAGTTGAAGTTGTAATCGATCCCCTCGACGTTCTGGCTGTTGTAGACGTTCTGGACGTCGAGGTAGATCGAGAGCTGCCAGCTCTTGAAGCGGAATCGCCGATCGACGCGGATGTCGAGCTGGTGGAACATGGGGAACCGCTCGCTGAAGGGGCCGCTGTACGGGATCGCCACGTAGGTGCCGACGGCGGCGTTGTAAATGGCGTTCGCGCGATTTGGGATGCAGCCCGCTTGCTCGAAGTTGCAGACGTTCGGCGTCGTGAGGTTGCCCGAGACGAGGCGGAACCGCGCACCGAACTCCCAGCCGCCGCCGAGGCGATAACTGCCGAGCGCCGTGAGGATGTGCGTCTGGTCAAAGGAGACAGGCTGCTCCTCGGCGCCGGGGAGCGGCGTGCGGAGGCTGCGCGAGAGGGTGTAGGCGACCCAGCCGAAGAAGTTCGCGTCGGCCTTGTATTTGAGCAGGAATTCAGCGCCGAAAATGCGGCCCTTGCCGAGGTTGCCGCGTTCGGTGCCGCCCCCGACGTCCGAGGGCTGCTGCGAGACGAGGCGATCGAGCTGCTTGTAAAAACCCTCGGCGCTGAGCTCGATGTTGCGCGTGAACTCCTGCTCGGCGCCGATCGCATAATGGATCGCCCGGTTCGAGCGCAGGCCGCTGCTGCCGAATGGAGGGATCGTCTCCTGCGGCTGCGGCGGTTGGCTGTACGCGCCCACGCCGCCCTTGAGCGTCGAGCGCGGGAACTTGGAGGTGAGGTCGATGCGGCCATTGACGCGCGGGGAGACGTCGACGCCGTCCACGCGGTTGTAGCCGTCGATGCGGATGCCCGGGACGAGCTTGGCACGGCCCGTAGGCGCGATCTCGAGCTCGACGTAGCCGGCCGGGTTGGCGATCCAGCCGCTGAACTCGGACTCGATGAGCGGGCGCGTGGAGAAGGGGCCGCCGGAGGGCTCGCCCGCGCGTGGAGGCGCCGGGCCGCGGTACTTCGCGTCGGCGTAGTTCGAAAACACGTCGAGGCCGGCGTTCAGCGTGATGCCTTTGCCGATGCGACGCGTGTACTCGGCGCGCCCGCTGATGCTGTAGTTCGCGAGGTTGAAGAAGAAGGGGCCGACGGCAAAATCGAGCTGGTCGATGCCGACCGAGGCGACCGCGGAGAAGCGGTTTTTGTCGTCGATGTCGTTGTCGTAGCGGAGCTGGATGCGGTGAAAGCCCGTGTGAAACCCGGCGTTGCCGCTGATCGCAGGCTCGCCGGGCGGAGGCTGATCGGCGACGAGCGCGATGGAGTCGTCCGCGCCGAAGAAGGTGAGGCGCACGCTCGAGCTCGGCGTGGGGTTCGCCTCGAGGCCGAGCTGATAATCCCAGTAGACGGGGAGCTGCGTGATCCCCGCGCCGGCCGCGTCGAGGGCGAGGCCGAGCGTGGCGTCGAGGTAGCTGCGCCGCGCGCCCGCGATGAAGCGGACCTTGTTCTTCGTGCCAGGCACGGGGCCCTCGGCGATGAAGCGCGCGTCGACGAGGTCGGCCTGCGCCATGCCGTGGTACTTGCCGTCGTTCTTGGGCGCGCGGACCGCGACGTCGACGATGCCGCCCATGACGCGGCCATACTGGGCGCTGAAGTTGCCCGGAAAGAAGTCGATGCGCTCGATCATCTCGGTCGGGACGACCGAGGACAAACCACCGAAGTGGTAGATGAGCGGGATCTGCGTGCCGTCGAGGAACGTCTGCGTGTCCTGCGGGGCCGAGCCGCGCACGAGGAGGATGCCCGCGATGGCAGGCGGTCGCGCGACGCCGGGCAGGTTCTGGAGCGCGCGGAGGGCATCGCCGTTCGTGCCCGGGATACGGAGCATCTCGCGCTGTTCGATCGTCCGCTTCGTGACCTCGCGCGGCGCGCGCGCGCCACGCACGACGACCTCGAGGCCGTCACTCGCGGCGACGAGGCGGTACTTGACCTCGATGGCCTCGCCCGCGGCGATCTCCTCGGTGACGTCGAGCGCGTCGTAGCCGGGCGCCGTGATGATCACGCGGTACTTGCCCGGTCCGAGCGCGTCGAAGCGGAAGTTGCCGTCGCCGTCGACCGTGGCCTCGCTCTGCCCAGAAGGGCCGCTGAGCAGGACCGTGGCACCGGCGAGCGGGACGTCGCCGCCGCTCGCGAGCACGACGCCGCGGAGCGCTTCGCGGGTCTGCGCAGCGGAGGGTTTGTCCCCGGCGCCGGCGTCGGGCGGAGGCTCGGCCTTCTTCAGCGCGAACGAGTAGCGGTAGAGGATGCGTGCGGCCGCGGGCGTGCCGTCGGCCTTGCGTGCAGGCTCGAACTCGAGCTTCTTCGCGGCCTCGACGGCCGACTCGTCGAAGCCGTGACCTGCCGGCTCGATGACGACGACGTTCTTGACCTTGCCGGTCTTGTCGATGTCGAGCTGGAGGGTGACGGTGGCTTCGAGCCCGGCCTTCTCGGCCTCGGGCGGATACACCGGCGGCTGGTAGTTGAGCGGCCGGGGCATCGCGGCCCCCGTGGGCGCGGCGGGCGCGCTCGCGGCAGGCGCGTCGCCGGGCGGGGCGGTCTGCGCGAGGGCAGGGGAGGAGGAGGTCCCGGCGACGAACCCCGCGAGGACGAGGGCGAGGGCGCTCTTCTGGTAAGGAAGCACGTTCACGTGGTCATACCGGATCGCGGCGCTTCAAGATGACGCAAAGGACGACGACGAGGGAGATCGTGAAGCCCCCGAGCACCGCGAAGGGCAGCCACGTGCTCTCGTAGTTCGTGAAGCCCCAGCCGCCGGCGAGGTTGTCGGAGGCCATCTGCGCGATCGAGCACTTGAACTTGCCGGCCTCGATGAAGTCGGCAGGCGCGCTCTCGGTGCGACCGAGGTCGATGACCCACGAGGGATCCTCCTTCAGCGCGAGGCGCTCGTGGACGATGGAGCCCTCGAAGCCCCAGCGGGCCGGCATGATCATCATGAGGGGCTTCAAGTGGGGCACCGTCGTCATCGGGACCATGAGGCCCCCGAGGACGACTTGGGGGATGAGCGCGATGGGCGTCAAGGCCATGGCCGCCTCCGAAGAGGTGACGACGGTCGAGAGGAGGAGCCCGAGCGCGACGGCCGCGAGTGAGGTGGCCACGAGCGAGGCGAGCTGCAGCAAAAACGCCGTCGGTCCGCCGTGGAAGCCGAGCGTGAAGAACACGATCGCGAGCAGGATCGTGCACTGCACGATGCAGAAGAAGGCGAGCAGGATGTACTTCGAGAGGACGTAGTTGAGCAGGCCCAGCGTGACCATGCGCTCGCGCATGTAGATGGCCCGCTCGCTGACGATCTCACGCGCGGCGTTGGAGGTGCCGAACCAGACGGCGGCGACGACGAGGAAGAAGATGGCGCCGGTGTTGTCGGCGGTGGCCGTCATGCCCTTCAAGATGTCGCCGGTGTTCGTGTTGCCGCCGAACTTCTTGCCGAGCTCCTGGAGCGCGCCGAGGCACCACGCCGGGACGGCCTTCTCCTGCCAGCCGAACACCATCGCGAGCAAGATGCCGATGATCGGCGCCTGCGCGAGCATGATGACGATGCCGGCGGTGTCTCGCATCTTCGTCTTGAAGTAACGCGAGACGAGGAGGCCGAGCTGGCCCTTCGTGGTCGCGCGTCGTTCGGGGAGCGCGCGTTGTCCCTGGCCGGCGCCTATCTCGCGCCGGCCCGTGTACATCTTCCGGTAGGTGGGGTTCTGATCGCTGAAGTACTCGCGGCGCCACTCGAGCGCGGCGTTTTTCCTCGCGGTCCCGCGCGGCACGTTCGGATCGCGCGCGCGCATCGCGTCGTAGAGCGCCTTCTCGCGCGAGGCGATCATCTCGAACATGTCGCGCGGGTTGTCGATGTCGTTGCGCTGGCCGGCGCGCTCCTTCCACGTGCCGAAGAAGCGGTACGACTCGCCCTGCGTGGGGCCGAAGAACATCGGCACGCCGCCGTAGCCCATGGTCAGCGTGTGCGTGAACTTCTCGTACTCGTCCTTCGCCGGCTGATGGATCGTCATGATGATCGTCTTGCCCGTGGCCTTCGTGAGGTCGTGCAAGAGCGTGATCAGCGCGGTGGTGTCGTCGGCGGCGAGGCCGGAGGTGGGTTCGTCGAGGAAGAGGATGACGGGGTCGGTGACGAGCTCGAGCGCGATGTTGACGCGCTTGCGCTGACCACCGGAGAGGATCTTCTTCTCGGGCTTGCCGATCTGGAGGTTCTTCACGCCCTCGAGGCCGAGGTCCTTGATCGTCTGCTCGACGCGCGCGTCGATCTCCTCCTCGGAGTAGTCGGGCGGGAGGCGGAACTTCGCGCTGTACTTCACGGCCTCGAAGACCGTGAGCTCGGGATGCACGAGGTCGTCCTGCGGGACGTAGCCGATCGAGCCGCGCAGGTTGTCGTAGATGTTGTAGAGGTCCTCGCCGTTGATGCGGACGACGCCCGACGTCGGCGGGAGGTAGCCGTTCAACGTGAGCAAGAGCGTGGTCTTGCCCGCGCCCGACGGGCCCATGAGCGCGATCATGTCGCCCGGCAGCGCCTTGAACGAGACGTCGTCGAGCAGGCGCTTCATCTCGGCCGGGTTGTCGCGATCGGGGACCTCGAGGACGAGGCTCCACGCCTCGATCTCGTAGAGAGGTTTGCCCGCCCAGCGATCGGCCGAGTACTCCTCCTGGACGACCTGGACCGCGCCCGAAGATCCGAGCTCGATCTGGAGCGGCATCGGGCCGATGAAGAACTTCTCGCCGCTCTGGATGCCGATCTTCTGGCCCGGCGGGATGCGCTGGCCGCGGACGTACGTGCCGTTCGCGCTGCCGCGATCCTCGACGAAGAGCTGCCCGTTGATCTGGTGCACGAGCGCGTGGCGGCTCGAGACCTGCGGCTGCTGAATGACGATGTCGTTGTCCGCCGTGCGGCCGATGCTCTTCTGCCCGCCGCCGCTCGGCCCCGCGAAATCGAGCTGGCCAAGGACGGTCTTGTTCTTCTTGCCCGGCGCGCCCGCAGCCGGCGCAGCACCCGAGACGGGCGGATATCCCTGCGGCTGCGCAGGCGGGTAGCCCTGCGCTTGCGCAGGCGGATACCCCTGCTGCGGCATCGAGACGTTCGTCTGCGGCATGGGCGCCGCCGGCTGCTGCGCATACGCGCCGCTCGCGACGGGCGCGACGCCGCCACGCGAGGCCTGCGCGAGGCGCGCGAGGAGCTCGACAGGGACGGGCACGGGGCCAAACGCGACGACGCCGCTCGGATCGATCGGCGTGGGCTGCGCAGCCTGAATCTTCGTGGTGCCGACGTACGTGCCGCTCGTCGAGCCGTTGTCGACGACGAGCATGCGATCGAGCATCACCGTCGCGTGTTGGCTCGACACGCTCGGGTGTTGAAGGACGAGCGAGGCGCGCGCCGGATCCCGGCCGATCACGAGCTGTCCCGCAGGCGCAGGCGTGCTGCCCGTGGCCATGATCGAGAGGATGATCGCGGGGTGGCTGAGCGGGACGGGCGCGCGGCCGACGACGAACTGGGTGCGGAAGTCGAAGGGGACTTCTTCACCCGGGGCGAGCTGACGGTTGTTCGCGAACGAGGGCGCCGCGCCGCCGCCGATGAACACGAGCCTGCCGCCGCCCTGATGGACGAGGCGCGCGTGTTCGGGCGCGACGCTCGGATCCGCGAGGACGACGTCGCACGTGGGAGCGCTGCCGATCGTGAGGGTCTGCTTGCCGAAGCCGGGGACCATGCGGGCTACCTTTCACCACGAACGTCCGCGGAGAGCAACGGGGACGGCCGCGCCTCGCGTGACGGAAGCAGGATAGGCGCGCCGGGGCGGCGTTCGCCAGCCGTGTTCAGCGCAGGAAAAGCGCCCAGATGAGCAGGAGGAGCAGCACGGCGATCACGGCCGACATGCCGATGATCACGTAGACGATGCCCGCCTGGGAAGGACGCCCGCGGGTCGCCACGGAAATCGGCGCAGACGGGACGGGCGAAGGGGCCTCCGGCGGGTGCGTCTTCGAGGGGCCCTGGCCCGAAACCTGGGTGGCCTGGGGAGGCGCATAACGCCCCGAGGGCGGCGGCAAGGGGAGCTGGGCCGCGAACGTCGCGAGGCGCGGCTGCTCGGGCATCGTGGGCGAGGGCGCGACAGGGCGATCCACGGCCGTCGGCTGCACCGGGGCAAAGCCCGGCGACGAGGGCGAAGGCGGCGGCATGGGCAGGCCGCTTTGATCCGGCGCGGTCGGCGCGGCAGAGGAGGCGGCAGGCGAGAGCAACGTGGGGACCGGCACGGGCGGGGGCAGGCCGAGCTTCGTCCCCGTCGCGACCTTCGCCGTATCGACCGCGGTCATCGGCCGCGTCTCCTGCGGGGGCGCGGGCCGCGGGCTCGCAGGATCCGGCGCGTTCGCGGGCGCCTGCGGGATGGTGTGCGACGCGCGCGGCGCGAGCTCCGCGATGCGCACCATCTGCACGGTGATGTTGTCGTGGCCGCCGCGATCGTTCGCGAGGTGGACGAGCTGGTTGCAAGCGTGCGGGAGCGCGCCCGACGCGAGGGCCTGGCGCACGGCGCCGAGGATGTCGACGCCGAGGACGAGGTCGGTGAGGCCGTCGCTCGACTGGAGGAGGATGTCGCCCGGGAACATCTCCATCGGCTCGGGGCGAACCTCGACCTCGACCTCGGGGCGCATGCCGAGGGCGCGCGTGATCTTGTTCGCGTCGGGATGCCCGATGGCCTCGGCCTCCGTGAGCATGCCGGCGTCGATCATGCCCTGCACCATCGAGTGATCGCGCGTGAGCGGGTAGATCTGGCCCGCGCGGATGCAGTAGGCGCGGCTGTCGCCGACGTGCGCGACGTCGAGGCCACGATCACCGACAAGCATGGTGACGACCGTCGAGCCGGGCCGCCCGCGGTTCTCGGGCGGCCCGCCGAGCTGGTACACGCGACGCCCGGCCTCCTCGATCGCAGCCTTGAGCGCGTTCGCAGCCGTGGCGCCGGGCGGTGCTTGATCGATGACCTCGAAGATCGTGGCGATCGCGGTGCGGCTCGCCTCCCGGCCTCCGTAATGCCCGCCCATGCCGTCGCAGAGGACGACGAGGTGGCCGAAGCGCGTCTCGGCGTACCCGCACGAGTCCTCGTTGACCTGCTTGTTCGGATCGCGGCCAGGATCGCTGGCCTGGGCGAACTCGATCCGGACGCGGGTGCCGAGGGCCTGGGGTTGGCTCATCGCGGAAGGGCCGGGGGGTGGAGGCCGGGACGACGATCGTTCGAGTGTAGACTACTCGAAACGGACGTTGAACTCGATGGGGCCGAAGCGGAGCATCGCGCCGGGCGAGACGGGCGTCCACACGAGCGGCGGGATGCGGTTTCCGTTGATGCTCGTACCGTTGTTCGAGTTCTCGTCACGCACGAAGAGCTGGCCGTTCTCGAACTTGACGACGGCGTGGCTGCCGGAGACGCGCGGCTCGTTCACCACGATCTGACACGTCGCGGCGTCGCGGCCGACGCGCATCTCCGTGCCTGGGTTGAACGTGAAGATGCCGAGCGAGCCGGAGAGCACCGCGCGGTTCGCGGCGCCGCCCACGGGGCCGCCGCCCATCGGAGGAGGACCGTATCCGCCGCCGAAGTCCGGGCCGCCCATGCCGGGCATGCCGCCGCCCATGGGCACGGCAGGCGCATAGCCGCCCGCCATGGGAGGCGAACCACCCCCGGGGCGCGGAGCCGTCGTGGGGGCGTTGCCGGTGCGACGCTTGTTGCCGCCGCTGCGGAAGATCGAAACGACGAGCAGGACGAGGACGACGCCGCCGAAGGTGATGGCGCCGATGAGCAGGTAGGGCAGCGGCGCCTCTTTCGCCTTCACCGTGATGATCTTGTCGGCGGTGATGGCGCTCGTGCGCTTGGCCTGGTTGTCGTAGACGACCAGGCGCGCGGTCATCTGATCGCCCTTGCCGGCGAGGAACTTGTCCGTGTTCGGAGCTTCGAACTCGACCATGCTCTCGCCGGCCGTCGTGGCCTTGCCGCGCATGCCTTGCTCGATGAGCGTGCGCTGCGCCTTCTTCGCGTCGTCGATGCTGCCGCCCTGGAGCGAGGCGGGCGCGGGCTGGTTTTTCGGGACCATGTAGAGCTCGGCCCGCTGCGTGTTGCCGCCCCAGCAGAAGTTACCGAAGACCTTCACGGTCCCGCCCGGGTGCACCGGATCCTGCTGCGCGGCGCGCTCGGTGGCCTCGCGATCGATGTCGAGCGGCCACTGCGAGGGGTCGATGCCGACGGGCACGTTCTGGAACGTCGCGTCGCCGGCGATCAGCGGATCGGTGTTGAGGAACGCGAGGCGGAAGGTCTGCGTCAAGCTCAGCGCGACACACGAGACGCGCCACTTGACGATGTGCATCTTGTTGAAGCGCGAGCGGACCGCGTTGACGATGTTGACCGCGCGCGACTCCTGCCTGTCGCGCAGGATGCTGTAGAAGCCGCCGATCTCGGGGTTCGATAGCCCTTCCATGAACTCGCGCGAGTTCGCGGCGAACTCCTCGACGAGCTTGCTCGGGAACCAGACCGAGATGACCGGCACCGGCGTCTTCGGGAGGACTTCGTTGTTCTCCGGGAAGCGGCCCTTCGTGAGGTAGTCCTTGAGCAGGTTCGAGGCCGCGGAGTTCGAGCTCGGATCGGCGCCGGCCGCGCCGTTCGAGAGCACGACCATGGCTTGGTGCATGGGCACGACGACGTTCGTGCCGACGTTGCCGAGCTCCTTGAAGCCGTCGGTGGCCGCGGTCTTGATGATGTTGAAGAGCGGGCGCGTGCGGCCTTGCGTGGGGAACGTGTTCTTGACGCTCGAGATCGTCTGGAGCGCCGTCTGCTTGTTGTTCACCCACTTCGAGTCTTCGACGACGCTCTTGTCGTTGAAGAACATCACGTCGACGATGTCGTTCGGGCCCATCGCGTTGACGAACGCGGTGGCGACGGACTTCGCCTCGTCGAAGCGCGTGCCCATCGAAGACGCAGCGTCGATGAGGATGAGCCACGCGGTGCCCACGCCGGGCTGGCTCGTGCTCTCACCCCAGCGCGCCTTCGACTCGAACCGGGCCACGGTGTCGGAGCCGTCGACGACGACGGTGAGCACCGCGTTCTTCTCCGGGAAGTCGAACGACGAGTAGAGCGCGTTCGGCTGCTCGACCGCGTTCGCCACGCAGTCGTAGAACGCGTCGCCGTTCAGCGCCGCGCACGGCCGCGTCGCGTCCGACATGCGCTTGTTCTGGACGAGGTCGATCACGGTCGTGAGCACGGGCGAGCCGTCGACCGTGCTCGTGCGCGGATCGATGCGGAGGATCTTGGCCTCCGGAGCAGCGAAGGAGGGCGCGGCGGCGAAGAGGATCGCCGCGAGCGCCGCGAGCGCGGGGAGCGCGAACAGGGGAGCTTTGCGCGCCGATCGAGGGACGGCGCGGGCGGCTCCGTGGGGCAACGGGTTCATGCTTGAGCCTCCAACATGGGGGGTCCTCGGCGGGCCGGCGCAGGCGCGGGGTGACGAGCACCTTCGCGCGCGCGCGTGGTCCGCGAGCGTGGCCGCCGCGTGCTCTCGCGCGTCGAGGCAGGGAAGCACGTCCGCCCTGCGCGATGAGCGCGGGGGACGGCTGCCTCGGGCGACGCGAGCGCGCGGGGGCGTCATCTCGTCGAGGAGCTGGATAGGGTGAAAAGGGCGTTCCGCACGGGGCTTCTCCGCGCGACCCCTAGGTCCGAGCCGTCACGATGATGGTGATGACGCTGAAGCCGCCGAAACGGATCTTGTCGCCGTCACGCAGCTCGCGCCTGCCCTTGAAGCCGATGGCTTCTTCGTTGTGGAAGGTGCCGTTCGTCGAGCCGAGATCACTCAGGATGAACCTCCCACCTTCACAGTCGATCGTCGCGTGATGCGTGGACGTCGTGCCGTGCGCGATCTCCACGTCGACCTTCTGACCCGTGTCCGCGCGGCCGACCGCGTTCTTGCCCTGCCAGAGCGGCCAGAACTTACCGAGCGGATCCTCCTGGTAGCTCACCAGGAAGCCTGCGAGCGCGCGGCGGCCGTCGGGGCTCGGCGCGGCTCCTTGCCGACCGGGCATCGGCGGAGGATTCCCAGGGATCCCCGTCGCGGCGTTTCCGCGCCCAGGTGCCCGCGCCGGCTCGAAGCCACCTTCGGGCTTCGGCGGCGGTGCGTACCCCTCGTGTTTGTCCGGCATCGGCGGCGGTGCGAACGCCCGGGGTCCAGGCGGCGGGGGATACCCACCGGCGGGCTCTGGCGGAGGCGGCCCGAAGCCTGGCGGCGCAGGCGGCGGCCCGAAGCCTGGCGGTGCAGGCGGCGGCCCAAAGCCTGGCGGCGCAGGCGGCGGTCCGAATCCACCCGGGGCCGGAGGCGGCCCATAACCCGTGGGCGGCGGCTCGGGAGGCGGCCCGAATCCAGGCGGCGCAGGCGGCGGTCCGAATCCGGGCGGCGCAGGCGGCGGCCCAAAACCGGCCGGCGGCTCGGGAGGCGGCCCGAATCCGGGCGGCGCGGGCGGCGGTCCAAAACCGGCCGGCGGGGAAGGCGGCTCGGGGGGCGGCCCGAATCCAGGCGGCGCAGGCGGCGGCCCGAACCCACCCCCCGGCGTCGCCTGAGGCGGTCCGAACGCGGGGGGCGGCGGAGGCGGTCCGAAGCCTCCCGGCCCGGGAGGTGCGCCAAACGCAGGAGGCGGCGGAGGCCCGAACGCAGCGGGGTTTGCCGTGGGCGCGGGGGGCGG
This sequence comes from Polyangium sorediatum, assembly GCF_029946465.1. Classification (NCBI taxonomy): domain Bacteria; kingdom Pseudomonadati; phylum Myxococcota; order Polyangiales; family Polyangiaceae; genus Polyangium; species Polyangium sorediatum. Next base: position 131,582 of record NZ_JARZHI010000020.1, on the reverse strand, counting down.
CCCGAAGCCGCCTCCGAAGCCGGGGGGAGCCGGCGGGGGCGGTCCGAAGCCCGGCGGCTCGGGAGGCGGCCCAAAGCCCGGCGGCCCCGGCGGAGGCCCGAAGCCCGGCGGTTGCCCGAAGGCGGGAGGGGGCGGAGGAGGACCGAAGGCGCCGGGCCCCGGAGGCCCGAGCGGAGAGGCGCAGATCGCGCAGAACTTGTCGGCGGGTGTGGCAGGCGCGCCGCAACGCGGGCAGTTCATAGTGTCCTTCTCGTGTTGACGGACCAAAGACCTCGTCCGCCTCGGCGGCAGCATACCGTGTGGGCCGGACCGAGGATCAAGAAGAAGTACTCTTTACCCTCGGCGAGGTGGACGAGGCACCTCGGAGCACGACGCAGCGCAGCACGTCGACGGGCTCTCGTGCGGGAACGCGGCGCGACGACGGCGTGCCGCAGGCGCGCGGAAAGAAGCACGGTACCGGCGCGGCATGGCACGGGACCGAGGTGCGTGCGCGGAAGAAATGCGAAAGGGTGTCCTGGGCTGAATCAGCCCGGGGACACCCTTCGCAATGCGTTCGACGAGAGCGGGAGAGAGCGGAGGCGGGAGGCCCCGAGATGGGGCCTTCCGGATCAGCCGTCCTTGGCGTCGCGCACGCGGGCGGCCTTGCCGGCCAGCGAGCGGAGGTAGAACAAGCGCGAGCGACGAACGACGCCGCGCGAGACCACCTCGATCTTGTCGATGCGGGGGCTGTGCGTCGGGAAGATACGCTCCACACCCACGTTGAAGCTCACCTTGCGGACCGTGAAGGTGCTGCGCGCACCGGCCCGATGTTGCTTCAGCACGACGCCCTGGAAGACCTGGATACGCTCCTTCTCGCCCTCGACGATGCGGTAGTGGACCCGGACGGTGTCGCCGACCCGGAACTCCGGGAGCCCCTCGCGGAGCTGCGGGGTTTCGATCTTCGCAAGTACGTTCGAGGTGAGCATGTCGCGGTCCTTCGACTGGGGATGGTCCCGGCTGTTGGGGCAAACGGCTCCACGCCTGCCGGAGACGACGAGGGAGCGGCATTATGCATACCGTCCCCACGCTGTCAACCGATCATGGATCGTGGGGATACGGTGGATCGCGGGGGCGACGAACTCACCGCCCCGCACGATCTCTTCGGACGGTCAACGGCGAACGGGGATGATCTGCACGCGGCGCGCGTCGCCTTCGCCGTCGCTCTTCGTGACGACGCCGGGAAACTTCGCGAGCGCGAGGTGCACGACGCGGCGATCCTGCGGGTTCATCGGCTCGAACGTGATGATCTTGCCCTCCTCGACAGCCTGCTTGCCGAGGCGACGGGCCATCGAGGTGAGCGTCTCCTCGCGGCGCGCGCGGTAGCCCTCGGCGTCGATGATCACGTGGCGGCGCTGCTTGCCGGGCCGGTTGATCACGCGGTTGGCGAGGAACTGCAGCGCGGCGAGCGTCTGGCCCTTCTTGCCGATGATGCGGCCGGCGTCCCTGCCCTCGATCTCCAGCCGGATCTCCTCGGGCGGATCTTCCGGCTCGTTCTCGAGCAGGTCCACGGTGCAGTCCATGCCCATCGCGGCGAGCGTATCGATGACGAAGTCGAGCGCTTGATCGGCGCGACCATCCTCCTCGAACGGGGCTTTCGCCTCGGCGGCGCGCTCGTCGCGCTCGTCGTCGTCGTGCCGGGTGCCTTCGGCGTTCACGCTGGTCTTCCCGGGAGCTCCATTATCCACGGACACGTGCCTTTCCCTTTCCAAGAGCAGGCGCCGACTTGGTTTCGTCGCCCGAAGATTTCGCTGGCTTCTCGCGCACCTCGATGCCGGCGGAGCCCTGCGTCTTGCGGCTCAGGTAGCGCTCGACCGCAACCTGCTGGGCGATGCCGAGCCACGTGTTGGTCAGCATGTACACGCCGAGGCCTGCGGGCAGGTAGAGCATCATCACCACGAAGATGCCCGGCAGCATGTACTGCATCATCTTCTGCTGCATCGGGTCGCTCTGCGGCGGCATGAGCTTCTGCTGGAAGAAGCTCGACGCGCCGAGGATCGCGGGGATGACGAAGTATTCGCCCTTGTCCGAGAGATCCGGGATGATCCGGGCCGACAAAAAGGGCACGTGATAGAGTTCGACCGCCGTCTGCAGGGCCTGGTAGAGCGCGAACCACACGGGCATCTGGAGCAGCATCGGGATGCAGCCGAGCACCGGGTTCGTCACGCCGTGTTTGCGCCAGAGCTCCTGGAGCGCGAGGCCGCGCTGCGCGGGGTCGTCCTTGTAACGAGTGTTGAGCTCGTCCATCTCCGGCTTGAGCCGGCGCATCGCCGCGCTGCTCTTGATCTGCGAGATGCTGAGCGGGAAGAGCAGCGTGCGCACGGTGATCGTGAGCAGCGCGATCGCCCATCCCCAGCTCCCCACGGCCTTGTGGAGGATCTTCAGGTAGCCGACGAGGACCTTCGCGATCGGTGAGAACGTGCCGAGATCGATCACCTCAGTGATGCCCGGGCCGGCAGCCGCGAGCACCTCGCGCTCCTTCGGGCCCGTGAAGCTCAGGACCTTGTACGTCTGCGTCGCCTGCGGCGCGAGCTCGACCTCGGGGTACGCGAGGCGCGCGCGGTAGACGTGGCCGTGCGTGTCCTTGTCCTTCTCGCGATCCGCCGCGTTGTACTTGGCGCGGTTCCAGTCCTCTTCGATCTGCGTCTCGGCGAACGCTGCGGGACCTTCGACCGGGATCGCGGCCTTCGTGAAGTAGACGCTGCTGACGGCGACCCACTTCGCGGCGCCGGGGCTGCGGCGCCAGAGCTCGTTCGTGAACTCCTTGTCCTTGAAGTCCTTCGGCTCGAACGCGTCGGCGTGCAAGCGCTCGACCTTCTCCGTCGTCGCCGCGAGCACGTCCGTCATCTGCTCCGAGATGCGGCCGAGGCTGCCCTTGGTCTCCTCGGTCGTGCGCCACGAGGTCTGCTCCACCGTGAGCCTGTGCTTGAGCGGCTCGGCGGAGAGGTTCTTCACCTCGAGCGTCATTTCGAGTTCGAAGGGTTTGCCCGTCTCGCGCACGACCTTCGTGAGCTTCGAGGTCGCGTCCTCGTAGACGAACGTGCACGACTTGCCGTCCTGCGCCGCGAGCGTCCAGTCGAGGTTGTCGTAGGGCGTCTGCTGCTTCGCGACCCCGGGCAAACGCACGTCCGTTCGCAGCGGCTGGCGCCACTCCTGCGAGGTCGTGACGAGATCGATCGGCTTGCCGGCCTTCGAGTACTTGCCTTCATCGGTGAGCCGAAGGTGGCGCAGCGAGCCGCCGCGCGAAGACAGCTCCGCCTCGAAGCGCGGACCGTTGATCGTGCAAATCTGCTCGGGCTGCCTCTTGTCGTCCGGCAGCCGATCGGCGTCGTAGAACGTGTTCGGCTGGACGTCTTCGTTGCCCTTGCCGAACAGGTTGCCGCCGAACTGCCAGAACAGGATGGCAGCGATGCCGATGAGCACCCACTGAACGATTTTGCCGCGTTCCATGAAATCCTTCGGCAATCTCCTTGCCGTAAAACCCTACTGGTCCTTGCCCCGCCCCGTGACCGCGTGATCCCCCCGGAAGGGCTCGCTCGCTTGGCGAGCATGCGAGGGGAAACTAACCAGCCTCATGGACCGCGCCACTGCTCCACGGCGAAAGTCGAGCCTCGTCGTGGGAAGAAAGGTTCGTATTTCCAACCCTTTGATCCGGGCCGTGCCGCGCGGGCTCTTCCGTACGCGAGCGGCCGATCCGTGGAGGCGGCGGAGGATCGTAGCCGCCCGGATGGAACGGGTGGCACTTACACAGGCGCTTCACTGAAAGCAAGCTCCCGCGCAGCGCTCCATGACCCGCGATGCACGCGGCGGCGTACCGCGAGCAAGAGGGTTCGAACCGACAGACAGGACCGAAGAGCGCGAGCAGCACCTTCGAGAGCGTCAGCTGGTAGACGCGGATCAGCAGGAGGAGGAGCTTGGCCAGCATGGGGGTTTGGGGGCGGAGCCCGGCGTACCCGGGCGGAGCCACCATCGACGGTCGATGCAGGGCGCGGCGAGCGACGCCGGAGGGCGCGAGGTGTGGCGAGGCTGAACGCGTCGGCCGCGGCTCCCATCACGAGATCGCGAGGCGAAGCTTGGGGGCCCGCGTTCCTGCTTGCAAGGTCAAGGGCCGCCTTTGCGCCCGTCGCCGGAGCGGTTTCTCGGGTCGACCTGCGCGCCCGGGTTCGGCTTGCCGCTCGCTCGTTTGCGCACGAGCGGCAGCACGGCCTGAATCTCCGCTTCGAGCTCCCCGCAGGCGAGCTCGTCCACGCCCGGACGCACGATCACCACGACGTCGACGCCGCGCGGAAACGACGCCACGTTCCGGCGAAAGACATCACGGAGCAGGCGCTTGGCCCGGTTGCGTTGCACAGCGCAACCCACCTTTCGCGACGCCACCACGCCGAGGCGTGTGGTGCTGTCGTCGGGGCGGGGTGCGATCAGGATCAGGAGGTGACGCGTCGTGACCCGAGCGCCACCCTCCTGAACGCGCAGGAAATCAGGGCGGCGCCGTAACCGCTGGGCTCGCGTGAACGTCTGTCGAGGGCGTGGGTCGCCCACGACTTCACTTCTTGTAGATCGTCGTGGCGAGGCGCGCGCGGCCCTTACGCCGGCGGTTGTTGATGACCTTGCGGCCACCGCTCGTGGCCATGCGCGCCCGGAAGCCATGGGTACGCGCGCGGCGGGTGTTGTGGGGCTGGAACGTGCGCTTCATCGTAGGACCCTTCAGAACCCTTCGTTTTTCGGGGCGCGCAAAGAAAGCACAGGTCCGCCTGCTGGTCAAGACCGCGAAACGGCCTGGATCGCGCGTCGTCTGTCTGACCTGATCGACGGCCCCTGTCAACGCTCGGGGGCTTCGCTCCTGCGAGCCGAGCTACGCCCCCGAACCCCCGGGCAAGGGAAGACGGGCTCGTGCTTGAGGCTCCTCCCTACACCGCAAGACATTCCATGTGCCCGCACGCCTGGTGTAGCCTCCGCTTGCACGGGGGGGCCCGGTGATCTTCGCGCGGCAAGCGCACCCGGGCCTCTCGCTTCCGCGCGCAGTGCGCGCCGAGGAGACGCCGAAGACATGGCCCAAGTCGACCATCCCCGAGCCCGACCGCCCGCAGGTGATCCCGCGGCGGAAGGCACCTCCGACGCGCGCGCGGCCACGCCCCGTCGCCCGTCCCTCCTGCGCCGCGTTGCCTCCGCTTGCTCGGCCGCTCTCGCGGCCGCGGCGTGCCTCCTCGCGCCCGCCGAGGCCGACGCGCAGCAGTCGACGATGTACCTCGATCGCCTCTTCATCGGCGGCGCGCCCGAAGACGCGATCGGGCTCTGGCGCCCGCAGTTCAACCCGCAGACGCGGTTCTTCGGCCAGCTCGGCATGGGCTTCGCGCTGAACCCGTTCCGCATCGAGAACCACCAAGACGATCCGCGGAAGGCCGGCATCTTCAGCCAGCGCAGCAGCGCGCCCGTCGGCCCGCAGCTCATCAGCTACCTCGACGTCGGCGTCGAGGTCCTCGAGCGCTTCTCGTTCCAGGCGAACTTCCCGATCATCCTCTTCCAGGACGGCGGCACGACGTACCTCGCGCAGGTCTCGGGATCGAACGCCGTCAGCATGCGGACCGTGGCGCCCATGGATCTGCGCCTCGACGGTCGCGTGCTCCTTTGGCGGAACCCCGCGCGTAGCTTCAAGCTCGGCCTCGAAGGCGCGGTCTGGCTCCCGACGGGCGACAACGACTCGTTCGGCGGCGACTCGAGCGCGAGCGGCGGTTTCCAGGTCGCGGCCGAGTACGACCTCAAGAGCTTCTTCTTCGTCTTCAACACGGGCCTCCAGTTCCGGCCTTCGGGCGGCGTGAACGACTTCAAATCCGGCTCCGAGTGGCGCTGGGGCATCGGCGGCTTCCTGCCGCTGCGCGGCGGCGCGCTCCGTCTCGGCGCGCAGATCTTCGGCTCGACGGGCATCACCGACGCGACGTTCTTCGACGTCGACAACACGCCGATCGAGTGGATGATCGAGGGCCGTTACGCCTTCGATCAGAAGAAGCGCGCGTGGCTCGGCGTGGGCGGCGGCACGCGCATCACGCCTGGATACGCGCCGGATTTCCGCGCCGTCGCGACCGTCGGGTACGCGTTCCCGATCAAGGACACGAACCCGCCGTCGCCTGGAAAGCGCTTCAAGACGGGACGCTACGCCGAGCACGGCGCGGACACGGACAAGGACGGCTTGCCGGACGACGTCGATTTGTGCCCGACGGATCCCGAGGATCACAAGCCGCCGAACACGGACGACGGCTGCCCGCAGCCGCCGGATCGCGACGGCGACGGCATCCCCGACAACGTCGACAAGTGCCCCGACACGCCCGAGGATTTCGACAAGGTCGACGATCAGGACGGCTGCCCCGAGGACGATCCCGACAAGGACGGCATCAGCGACGCGAAGGACGCTTGCCCGAAGGAGCCCGGCGACGCGAACCCCGACGCGGAGAAGAACGGCTGCCCGACCTTCATCCGCAGGGTCACCGGCTCGAACGAGATCCAGATCCTCAAGAAGGTCGAGTTCCTCACGGGCAAGTCGACGATCTTGCAGCAGAGCTACCCGATCCTCGACGAGGTCGTGCGCCTGCTCAAGGTGAACCCCGAGATCCAGCACCTCGCGATCGAGGGCCACACGGACAACCGCGGCTCGGATGATCTCAACGAGAAGCTCTCGTCCGATCGCGCGAACGCCGTGATGGAGTACCTCATCAAGAAGGGCGGCATCGCCGCGGATCGCCTGAGCGCCGCCGGCTTCGGCCCGCGTAGGCCCATCGCCGACAACAACACGGCCAACGGACGGCAGACGAACCGTCGCGTCGAGTTCCACATCCGCGACAAGGCGGCGGATGTCACGCCCCCCGGTCAATAGCGGCCTCGCCGCGCTCCTCCTCGCGCTCGCCGCCGTCCTCGGCGCAGGGTGCGAGAAGGAGCGCGGCTCGCCCTACGCGTGCACCTGTACGTTCCTCACGGACTTCGATGACAACTCCGGGAGCGAGGTGACCGTGTGCTCGCCCTCCGCCGAGCGTGCCCCCGATTTCGCCCGGGGCTGCGCGCAGTCCGGGGCGCCCGCGCCCGTGGAAAAGTGTACCTGCAAGCTCGAACGAGGGGCCGGGACGTGTGACGTCGGGTTGTGTCGGAATCGACCCCGCGGCGAGTGAAATCCGCTGCATCGCGACTCCACGCGGGCCGTCGAACGAGGCACAATGATCTCGATGAAGTACGCCCCCGCCCTGGTGCTCGCCCTCGTCGTCCCCGGCGTCGCGCTCGCTGCCGAGGCGACGCGCCCCGAGCCGGCCCCGAAGCCCGACGCCTCGCGAGCCAACGGCTTCGTCACCGTCGCTTGCAATCCGGGCTGCGAGGGCATCTTCGTCAACGGCCGCTCGCTCGGTCCTTCCCCGATCGTGCGCGCAGAGCTCCCGCCGGGGACGCACAAGCTCACGCTGCGCCGCAAGGGGTACGAGGAGAAGAAGGTCGAGGTCGTCGTGAAGCCGGGCGAGACGGCGCTCCTCAACGTCAAACTCTCGCAACAAGCGGCGCCGCCCGCCGAGCCTCCGCCGGACATCGCGGCGCGCGTCGCTGCGAAGATGATCAAGGCCGACGGGTTTCTCTCGCTTGTCTGCGATCCTGCCTGTGATCAGGTGATCGTCGACGGCAAGCGCAAGCTCGGCCCCGCGCCGCACACGAACGTGTCGCTCCCCCCGGGCAAACACGAGATCACGATCCAGCGCAAGGGCGCGCCCGACAAGGTGATCACCGTGAACCTGGTCCCCGGACAATCCACGGCGTTCAAGGTCGCGATGCAGACCGAGGCGGAGCGCACCATCCCCGCCAAGGCGCCCGCCCCGCCGCAGCCGCGGCGCTGATCGTCATCCCCTGTCGAGCAGCGCTTCGAGCGCCGCCACGTCCGACACGGGCGCCGAGCAGGTTCGATTCCGACAAACGTACGCCACGGTGTCGTCGCCCCGCGCGCCCTTGCCCTCGGCGAGCACCTTGACGGCCTCGGCCGTCTCCGGCCGGCGCGGATCCACCCACACCACGTTCCTGTGCGGCAAGAAGCGGCGAAACACCGCTTTCGCGAACGCCTGTGCCCGCTCGCCCGACGGATCGCCCACGAGCACCACGTCCACCGTCCCGCGCACGAGCCGATCGAGCACGGCGACGGCCTTGCCGAGGCCGAGCGGGTTGTCGATCGCCGTCGGGCCGATCGGCTCGATCTGCCGCCGCCCGTGCGCGGCGAACCGTTCGTCCGTGATCTCGCCGAGCCGCAGGCAAAGCTCCGCGGCCATGGATGCGCCCGAAGGCACGGCCTGATCAAAGACGTCCTTCGTGCGGGCGATGAGCGCGTCCCCGTCATCGGGCGCGAAGAAGAAGCCACCTTCGCGCGGATCCTCGTGATGCTCGATCATCGCGTCGGCGATCGCGCGGGCCAACGCCACGTACCGCGGGTTGCCCGTGGCTTCGTAGAGATCGAGCGCCGCGCTGCCGACGTACGCTTGATCGTCGAGGAAGCCGCGCCTCTCCTCCGGCGCCTCGTTCTCGCCCGGCATGTAGTACCGGCGCACGCGCCCGTCCCGCACGAGCCGCTCTTCGATCGCCGCGAACGCGACCTCGGCCGCGCCGATCCATGAAGGCTCGTCGAGCGCACGGCCGGCCTCGGCGAGCGCGCCGATGAGCAGCGCGTTCCAGCTCGCGAGGATCTTGTCGTCGCGTGTCGGCCGCGGCCGCTTCTCCCGCGCCGCGAGCATCTTCGTCCTCGCCCGTTCGAGCGCGCTCGTCGCCGCGCCCGGCGCGAGATCCACGATCGCCGCCGTCCGTTCGATCGAGCGCACCTCCGAGAGCACGGTCGCGCCCGTCTCCTCGAAGTTGCCTTCGTCCGTGATGCCGAAGTGGACCCGCGCGACCTCGTACGCCTCGTGATCGTCACCCACGGCCGCGCGCAGATCGCCGAGCTTCCACACGAAAAACTTTCCTTCTTGGCCCTCGGAGTCCGCGTCCTGCGTCGCGTAAAACGCGCCCGACGCGTCGCGCATCTCGGCGAAGAGGTAGGCGACGAGCGCGCGCGCCGTCTCGGCGAAACGCGGGTTTCCGAGCGCGCGGTAGCCGTCGACGTAGAGGCGCAAGAGCAGCGCGTTGTCGTAGAGCATCTTCTCGAAGTGCGGCACGAGCCAGCGCGCGTCCGTCGAGTAGCGGTGGAAGCCGCCGCGCAGGTGGTCCCAGATCCCGCCCTTCTGCATCTTGTCGAGCGCGAGCTCCACGCTCTCCTTCGAGACCGCGTCGCCCTCCAGCGTGCCGCGCAGCAAGAGCACGTCGAGCGACATCGTGTTCGGGAACTTGGGCCGCGCGCCGAAGCCGCCGTTGTGGCTGTCGAAGCGCGCGAGCAGACGCCGGCACGCCTTGCGCAAGAGGTCTTGCCCGATCTCACCCTCGCCCTCGGGCAGCGCGCCCACGCGCGTGATCTCCTGCGTGATCTCGCCGGCCTGCGCGAGCACCTCGCCGCGGCGCCGCTTGTACGCGTCCGCGACCGCTTCGAGGATCGCCGGGAAGCCGGGCACGCCGTACTTGTCCGCCGGCGGGAAGTACGTTCCCGCGAAGAACGGCTTTTGATCCGGCGTCAGGAACACGGTGAGCGGCCAGCCGCCGCTCCGGCCCATGAGCTGCACGACGAGCTGGTAGACCTGATCGAGATCCGGCCGCTCCTCGCGATCGACCTTCACGTTCACGAAGAGCTCGTTCATGCGCGCTGCGATCGCGTCGTTCTCGAACGACTCGCGCTCCATCACGTGGCACCAGTGACAGGCGGCGTAGCCGATCGAGAGCAGGAGGGGTTTGTCCTCCCGCTTCGCGCGTTCGAGCGCCTCCGCGCCCCACGGGTACCAGTCGACCGGGTTTCGCGCGTGCTGCAGGAGGTACGGCGACTTCTCCTTCGCGAGCCTGTTTTCGTGGGCGCTCATGCACGAGCACCTAGGGCATCGCGCACCCGGCGGGAAGGTGAATTCCCGGCTCTCCCCGAGGCCTGGTTTTCAGACCTTGCCGAGCACGAGCGCGCAGTTGTGCCCGCCGAAGCCCGCCGAGCATTTCGCCGCCCAGCCGACGGGCGCGGCCCTTCGATCCCGCACGACGTCGAGCGCGCCGAGCTCCGGATCGAGCTCGTCGACGTTGATCGACGGGTGCAGCACTTGATCCCGCAGCGAACACACGACCGCGATCGTCTCGGCCGCGCCCGCGCCGCCGAGCAGGTGGCCGATCATCGACTTCGTCGCCGAGATCGGGATCTGCGCGAGCCGCTCGCCGAACACGCGGCGGAACGCGAGGATCTCGGCCATGTCGCCTTGCGGCGTCGAGGTCGCGTGCGGGTTGATGTAATCGATTACCTCGGGTCCGATGCCGGCCCGCTGGAGCGCGCGCTCCAGCGCGAGCGCGAGGCCGAGGCCCTCGGGGTGCGGGCGCGTGAGGTGCTCGGCGTCCGTCGTCATCCCGAAGCCGCCCACGACCGCGAGCGCCTTCGCCCCGCGCCGCTTCGCGTGTTCTTCCTCTTCGAGCACGAGCACGCCCGCGCCTTCGCCCATGACGAACCCCTGGCGCCGCTTGTCGAACGGCCGGCTCGCGCGGGTCGGATCTCCCTCGAACGCCTTCGCGAGCGCGCGCGCATTGCCGAAGCCCGCCACGGTGTTCATCCGCGTCGCCGCCTCCGCGCCGCCGGCGATCATCACGTCGGCCTCGCCTGCCTCGATGAGGAGCGCGCTCGTCGCGATGGAATGCGTGCCCGTCGCGCAGGCGCTCGCCAGGCTGTAGGACGGGCCCATGAAGCCATAACGCATCGAAATGAGCGCGGCCGCTCCGTTCGGCATGACGCCCGGCACGAAATACGGCGACACCGCGCGCGGGCCGCGCTCGTTGCTCCGGGCGATCTGCTGCTCGAAGATGTCGACCGAGCCCATGCCGGTCGACATCAGGCAGCCGATGCGTGATCGCGCGGCGCCGGACTCCTTGTCGAGCCCGGCCATGATCACGGCCTCGACGGCCGCGCCGAGGCTGAAATGCGTCACGCGGCCGTAGACCTCGGCCTCCTTCGGGGACATGTACCGCGAAACGTCGAAATCGCTCACGCTCGCGGCGATGTCGCTGCGGAGTTTGTCGGTGGGGAACTCGCGGATGTACGAGACGCCCGAGCGCCCGGCGAGCAGGCTCTCCCAGAAGGTCGGGACGTCTGTGCCCACGGGGCTCACGACGCCCATTCCGGTCACGACGACGCGGCGGGGCATGGGGGTGGGATCAGCCGCCGGCGGCGAGCCGCTCCTCCACCTTCTTGCAGAGATCTCCGACCGTGGTGAGCTCGACGAGGTCCTCGTCCGGGATCACGATCCCAAGCTCGGTCTCGAGCTCCCCGACGATCTGCATCACGGAGAGCGAGTCGATGCCGAGCTCGCTGATCTTGGACGCAGGCGTCACGTTCGGGAAGGGGCGCTTGTCGACGCGCGCGGCCACGGTCTTGAACATCTCGAGCAGATTGTGCTTCTGGTTCATTGTCTCAGCCAATCCTCTGGAGTTCCATCTGGACGAGGGAGCTGTAGTGGATGTCGAATGCGCGGACGCAGGTGGAGAGGTACCGGTCGTAATCCTCGAAGACCTTGTCGCCCCACTTCGCCCGGATCGTCGTCTCGTTCAGGCGGAGGCGCCGGAGCCACTCCGCCGTCGTGCGCTGGTAATGCTCGCGCCGCGTGTGGAGCGTCTTGACCTCCCACCAGGGATTGATGGCCTGGATCAGCTCGTCGAGCCGCGGGTTCAGGCCGTTCGGGAAGATCTCCTTCGACGAGAACGAGAAATCTTCGAGGTCCTTCCGCGTATCGGCGGCGAGCCCGCCCCAGGGCCGCATCTTCGGCGTTCGATTGCGCAAAATCGCCTGGAAGCCGAACGACGAGCCCGGCTTCGTGAGGCGCCAGCATTTCTCGAAATACCGCCGGTAGATGTCGACGGCCTTGCCCTGCCGCGCCTCGTCGAGCGAGCAGAGATGGTCGATCATGCAGATCGAGACGAGGCCGTCGAATTGCTCGGCCGTCTCCCATTGCATGAAATCGGACGCGATACACTCCACGCCCGGGATGTTCCGCTGATTGACCTCCGCGGCCATCGCGCGGGAGAGCGTGATGCCTACCGCCCGGTCGACCTTGCGCGTGGTCGCGAGGTATTCGACACACGCGCCCCAGCCACAGCCGATGTCGAGCACGGATGTGCCCGGGCCGGCTTTCGCGTATTCGCTGAGGATCCGCAGCTTGTTGAGCTGCGCGGCCTCGAGTGATTGATCGGGCGACTCGAAGACCGCGCACGTGTAGTTCATGCGCTCGTCGAGCCAAAGGCGGAAGAACTCGTTGGAGACGTCGTAGCTGACTTCGACGTCCGCTTGGCTGGATCCCATCAGAGAGCTCCTCGGGTTTCGGTCTCCCGGGCCGGCGCGCGGGGTGAAGGAACGGCGGAAGAATCGAAGGGGGCGCTCGCGTCGTCGCTCGGCTCCCCCACGAGATCGAGCTGCCCGTTTTCAAGGCGCATCTTCGTCTCGCGGCGGCGCACCTTGCCGCTCGACGTCTTCGGCAGCGTGCCGCGCTTGATCAGCACGACCTCGGCGAGCTGCACGCCGAGCTCGGCCCGCACCGCGTGCGTGACCGCCTCGACGAGCGCGCGTTTCGCCTCGCCCAGGCGCCGCGACTCCGCCACGAGCACCGCCTCCTCCGCGCCGCTCGTGCTGCGCCGCGCAAAGGCCACGCATTGCCCGTCGCGGATGCCGTCGACCGTGGAGGCCACGCGCTCGATGTCCTGCGGATAGTGGTTTTTCCCGTTCAGGATGATGAGATCCTTCGAACGGCCGCAGATGTAGACATTTCCGTCGGCGCGATACCCGAGGTCACCCGTGTGCAGATAACCGTCGCCGAACGACTCGGCCGTCGCCTCGGGATCCCCGAAATACCCCGCGGTCACGCTCGGCCCGCGCAGCCAGATCTCGCCCACCTGGCGCTCGCCGAGCGGCGCGCCGTCGGGGCCCACGATCCGGATCTCGTGCCCGGGGAAGGCGCGTCCGCACGAGACGAGCTCCATCGACGGCGCGTCGTCCTGCGTCGGCGTGGCCTTTCCGTTCTTCATCGTGGCGAGGTCGATCCGATCCGTCGTGAGGGGCTTGCCGAGGTCGTGGAACGTCACGGCGAGCGTCGCCTCGGCCATGCCGTAGCAGGGCAGGATGCTCTCGGGCGACAGCCCGTTTTTCGCGAACCGATCGAGGAAGGCGCGCAGCACGTCGGCCTGGATCGGCTCGGCGCCGCAGCCGAGCGCGCGCATGCACGAGAGATCCCAGCCGCCGGCCTGGGTCTCCGTCACGGCGCGTGTCGCCAGCGCGAACGCGAAGTTCGGCGCGAACGTGATCGTGCCGCGGAAGCGGTGAATCGAGTCGAGCCAGAGCGAGGGCCTGCGGATGAACGACATCGTCGGCAGGAACATCACCTGCACGAGCGCGTAGACGGGCGCGACCACGAAGCCGATGAGGCCCATGTCGTGGTAGAGCGGCAGCCACGAGACGCCGCGATCTTCGGGCGTCGAGCGCAGCCCGTCGAACATGATCGCGTGGCTGTTCACGCTCAGGTTCTCGTGCGTGACCATCACGCCCTTCGGCCGCGAGGTCGAACCCGAGGTGAACTGGAGGAACGCGAGATCCTCGCCGCGCACGTCGGGCAGCGTGGTGTGCGCGGAGCCTGGATCGATCGCCCCGAGCTCGCGTTCGAGCACGAGGCGCGTGTCCGCGCTCTGCGAGCCGAGCAGGTGCTCCTGGATGAGCGGGCGCAGCGCGTCGTTCGTGACGACCACACGCGCGCCGGACGCCGCGAGGACGTGACGCACGGTGTCGCCGTAGGCTTCGAGCTTGGCGAGCGTCGCGGGCGGATACATCGGCACGGCGACGAGGCCTGCCGTGAGCGCTCCGATGAAAGACAGGACGAACTCGTCGGGCTCCGGGAGGATCAGCGCGACGCGATCGCCTTTCGACAGGCCGAGGGCCTGCAGCGCGCGGGCGCGGCGGCTCGCTTCGGCCCAGAGCTCCGGATACACGACGCGGCGCTCCTGGCCGTTCGTGCGCACGAAAGTGACCGCACGGTCACCATGAATCGTGTTGTCGCGAAGGACATCGATGAACGTGCGCATGGCCCGGGAGGTACGTCCTGGCTGCCTGGTCTGGAAGCGACGGAAAGCCGAGACGCAGGCATAAGCGAATCCCGGACCAAATCAACCAGAAACGATAAATGCTGGATATTGCAACTGAATCCAGCAGACTTTCGGGGTGGGTGTGTCTGATTTTCGACAGGTGCGCTGCGTCAGAGAAAAGCTGTTCGCGTATGCCTTCGCACCGATTCAGGGCGCCCAGACGTAGGTGCCGGGCTGGCTGTCGATGCTCTCGGGCACCGTGGCGCCGGGATCGAAGCGGCAGGTCATGGGGCGGTGCTCGATCGCGAGCGGCGTCGACGGCGCGTGTTTGCCCGTTGGCGGCTTCGGGGGCGCAGGGCGGAAGACCCAGCTCTGCGCGAGGTTGCCCCCGAGCGCGGCGACCACCGGGACGCGGCCGAGGCCCACCGCCTCCCACGCCGCGACACAAGGCGCTTCTTTCGTCCCGTGGAGGACGACGCCGGCCGTGAGCAGGGTCATGGGCTCGGTGAGCGGGAGGGGCTTCGCCGCGGACCTGCGTTCGAGGGACTCGCGGACGAGGACGGCGTGGCGGCGACCGGGGTACATGGGCTCGCGGCCGAGGAAGGCGTGCGCGGCGAAGCGGGGCGTCGCGCGGCGCTCGTCGGGTCGGCAGGCGCGCGGCGCGTCAGGCAAGTCGAACGGCGTCGGGACGGCGACGGCCGGGCCGAAGGTGCCGTCGCCGCGGAAGGGGTGGAACGAGGCCGCGGCGAAGCCCGCGCGCGGCTCGCTGTAGACCACGAGGTCGCCGAGCGTCGTCCCGCCGATGTAGCTCCAGTCGCTCCGCGCGAGCCGCTCGCCGTCGGCCGTCGTGCCGGGCGCGAGCGACATCGCGTGCGTGGACCAGGCGCCCGCCTCGCCCTGCCGCGCGAGGAGGACGGTGATCGGGCCGTTGTCATCGTCCGAGAAGGTGGCGACGGCGAGGGGCTTGCCGTCGGCGAGCACGGCATCCATGCGGAAATCCACGACGCCCTTCGGCAAGAACGTGGACCAGGCGGGGTAGGGGAGTGTTCTCGGTTTGCTCTTCGGATCGAGCAGGTACATGAGGTCCTGCCGCGACTTGGGGGCGTGGGGCCGGAAAAAGATCGCGCCCGGCGAGACGGAGATGAGCGCCGTATCGAGCAGCCAGCGCGTGCCGTCGGCCTTGACGTCGCCGCTCGTGAACGTGCCTGCGTCGGGGAGGCGCACCTTCGCCGTCGTGCCATCCATGTAGTTCTCCCAGACGAGCTCGACGTCCCGCATGGGCCCCGCCGCGCGCGGGCCCTCCGCTGATTTCTGCGGCGGCAGCCGCACGCGAGCGACGGCGTACCCCTCCATCTGGTGCGAGACCTCCATCGCGACCTCCGCGCCCTGGGGCGCGGGTCCGAGGAGCGAACGCGTGGTCACGCGTGCCTCGCCCTCGCCTCGCTCGGGGCCGAGCGCGGCCGTCACGCGCACGGCGCCCGTGAGAGCATCGAACGAGAGCACGGACCAGGACGAGCGACCCCGCGCGAGCTGATCGACGCCGGGGAGCCCGAGCAGGTGGATCGGATCCACGTCCTCGATGCGGGCCCAGTCCACGCGTGGATCGAGCTCGCAGACGATCGGCATGCGCGGCGAAGGGACGCGGCGCGGCTCGGGCGGGCCCGCGGGCGGCGCGGTGAAGGGCTCGGCTTGCCCGTTCCAGCCGACGCGGCTCATCGTGTCGCCGACGAGGCAACCGGCGCCGCTGCACACGAGCGTCAACGGCCCCGCGGAGATCTCGCGCGCGAGGCTCCGCGTCACGGGGATCTCGGTCCACGTCGCGCCCCCGTCGAGCGACTCCCAAGCGCCTGCGGGCTGCTCGCCGAGCGGCCTCTCGGGGAAGACCGAGAACGCGACCGCATGCCGGCCGGCGCCGCCGACGAGCCCCGGATCCACGGGCGGACGCGCCACGCCGAGCAAGCGCCCATCCTCGTCCGTCGTGACGTACACGAGCCCGCGCGGCGTGAGCAGCGTGATCCCCACGGTGCCATCGTCGCCCGGCCGGAGCGCGGACTGATCACGTGGATCGAGGTCCGAGTCGGACTCCTCTGCGGGGCCCTCGTCGCCCTCCTCCAACGCAGGTCCGTCGTCGCGATGCGCGCGGGACACGTCGAGCGCGCGCTCGCTGAACGTCTCGCCGCCGTCGTGTGACACGTAGAGCGCGAGCCTCTCGTCCTTGCCTCGGCGCGCGAGGAAATACGCCGAGCGGCCGTCGACGGAGAACGCGGGCGAGACCGGCGCGCCCGAGAGCGAAGGTGTCTCCGCGACCGTGGCCACGAGCCTTTCGCCCTCGCGACGCACGAGGAGCGGGGCAGCCCCCGTGCATCCGCCCGATCCGGCCAAGGCCGCGCCGTGGGCCTTGCACGCGCCCGTGACGAGCGCGCTCCCCCCGCTCGACACCGTGACGGTGGTGAACGTTTCGCCCGTGAGGAGCACGAGCGGCTCGCTGAAGCGCGCGCCGTCATCGCTGCTCATCCGCACCTCGACGATCCCGCCGTCGTCGTCGTTTTGCTTCATGCAACCGAGCGCGACGTGTCGCCCGCGTGCGCCGAGCTTCAAGCTCGTGCATCTGCCGGTGCCGGGCAGGCGCTTCGCGGCGAGGGGCCCGTCGAGGGGGCCCGTCAGCAGCGCGTGGTCCTCGCCCTCCTCGGGCAGCACGACCTCGAAGTAACGATCTCCGTCGAGCACCGCGCGCCCTTCGAGCATCGAGCTCGCCGAGGGCGCGTACGAGGTCTCGAGCGCGATCGAACCCGGCCCCGTGTCGACGTCCTCGTCACGCTTTGCGAACGGCGCGCTCCCCTGCGGATCCCACACGAGCGTGCCGGTCATCCCCTGCGCGGCGAGGTGTCCCTCCGCGGTGCGCCCGACGCGACGCGCGCCGATCTGCGCGGCGCCGTTCGCCCGCGTCCACGTCTTCCCATCGTCGCTCGTGAGCAGCGCCTCGGGCAGCGCGAGCGCGAGCGCGCGACCCTCGTCCGACACGGCGACGTCGAACACGCGCTCTGCGATCGCCACGCGCTTCCACGTCGGCCCCTCGTCGAGATGGTAAAGCTCTCCGCTCGCCGTCGTCCCGAGCACCACGCGGCCGCCGCTCGCGACGTGCACGAACTGCGCGGGCGCGGGGATCGTGCGTCGCAGCGGCGCCAGCGGGCCTTCGGCTTCGTAGAGGCGCCCGCTCTGCCCCACGAAGAGCCACGAGCTCTTTCCTTGCGGCGTGATCCCCACGATCGCCTCCGGGGCCACGTCTGGCGCCGCGACGGCGCGCCCGCGGCACGTCGTTGCCGCGCCGTCTTTTGTGGCGCGCGCGGCGCGGAAGCGGTGCCCTTCGGCCGTCGCGAGCAGGCAGCCGCCGTCCTCGAGCGCGAGCGTCGCCGAAGCCGACGACGGCATCGGCGGATGGAACGACCAGCGCGCGGGCGAGACGAACGGCGGCGGCGGTGCTTCGACCGCGGGTGGTGGGGGGTTGGGGCGTGCAGCGGGCGGGGGCTCGCCGGCTCCGCATCCCGCGGCGAGGAGGCTTCCGCCGAGGAACGTGAAGGCGCGCGAGCGGACGGTCATTTCTCGGCGTCGACCCAGCGGGCCACGAACACGTTCGTCTCGCCGGGCGTCGAGCCGAAGCGGTTCGAGGCGAAGACGAGGTACTTGCCGTCGGGCGAGAACATCGGGAAGCCGTCGAACCCGTCATAGAACGTGATCCGCTCGCTCGCGGGCGCGCCCGTCGTCGTCACGGGCCCCTCCGAGTCGACCACGTAGAGCTCGAAGTTCGGCGCGCCGCGCAGCTCCGGCGGCGAGTCCATGTTCGACGAGAAGATCACGCGGCGCGAGTCCGGCAGGAAGTACGGCCCGAAGTTCGCGCGACCGTTCTTCGTGATGGGGCGCGCGTTCTGTCCTTCGAGGCCGCCGACGTAGATCTCGAGCCTCGTCGGCCGCACGAGCCCCTTCGCAAGGAGCGCGCGGAAGTCGTCGAGCTCCTTGCCTTCGGGCCGGCTCGCGCGCCAGACGAGCTTCGTCGAGTCCGGCGAGAAAAACGCGCCGCCGTCGTAGCCGGGCGTGTTCGTGATCCTTCGGACGTCGGTGCCGTCCGGCTTCATCGTGTAGAGCTCGAGATCGTTGTCGCGGCTCGACGTGAACACGATCCGCGACCCGTCGAACGCCATCGTCGCTTCGGCGTCGTAGCCTGGGCCGCCGAGCAAGAGCTTCAGATCGGAGCCGTCGGGGTTCGCGACGTAGATGTCGTACGGATCGAGCGGCCAGACGTAGCCGAGCGAGCGATCGGGCTTCGGCGGGCACGCGGCGCTCGCGGCCTCGGTCGTGCTGTAGAGGATCTTGTCGCCCTTCGGGTAGAAGAAGTACCCGCACGTCGTCCGGCCCTTGCCGCTCGACACGCGCGTCGTCTCGCCCGACTCCAGATTGAGCACGAACTCCTGATCACAGGCCGCGCCGTCGCGCGTCGACTGCAGGATCAGCTTCTTGCCGTCGGGCGACCAGTACGCCTCGGCGTTCTCGCCGCCGAACGTGAGCTGCCGGAGATCGGCGAGGTGTTTTTCGCGCGGATCGCCCTCGACGGGTTTTCCTGCGCGGATCGCGAAGGGGATCCACTCGGGCTTGGCCGTCGTGGTCGCGCTCGGGATCTGGCCGAGCGGCTCCTTCGGCGCCGGCTCGGGCGTGCAGGCCGCGGCGAACGCGAGGGTGGAAGCGAGGAGGGGGAGGAGGGATCGGATCGTCGGGGTCACGGCGGGGCGCACTCTAGCGCGCTTTCGTGACGTGGGTGGGGGAGGATCGTGCGCTCGTGCCCCGTCACGACGCGCGCACCTGCACCTTCTGCCGCGCCGTGTCCACGGCGCTCCGGATGGGATGGGCGCCGATGTCGGGCGCGAGCCACGCGGCGGCCACGTCGACCGAATGGAACACCCGGTGCGGGAACGGCAGCTTTGCCATCAGCTGCAACCCCGTCGCCACGCCGCGCACGAGCGCGCTGCGGAACCCCCCGCCTTCGAAGCACACGGCCGAACGCCGGAGCCGTTTGCCCGCGGCGCCCGTGGCGAGGGCGGCGAGCGCGTCCCGCGCCTCCTGCGACGGCAGCGGCGCGTTCTCCGCCACGACCGTCAGGACGGCGATCCCGTCCGGATACTTTCGCTCCAGCAAATCGAACGCCCGCCGGCAGGCCGCGATGGCCGAGAGCGTCGTCTCGCGTTCGAACACGACGATGAGGACCCGGTTGAACACGGCGACCACGTGGTCCCTCGTCGCCTCGACGGTGATGATGGCGTGCCCGTCCCGCATGGGAAGTTTGTCTAAGGGTGTGCTCCGCGCGCGGCAATACCAACCTCGACGGCTTCGGGCGCCACCGCTCGGGACGTGCGTCGTGGGAACGGTACCGGAAGCCGGCTCCGCCCGACGCCCGAGCCCGCTGGCGCTCTTCCCGTCCTTCACGCAAGATCCGCTTCATGAGCAGCGCCGCCCGCGAGAGGACGCCCGCCACGTACGCTGACCTCGAGGCGCTCCCGCCCGGCGTCAAGGGCGAGGTCATCGAGGGCGTCCTGTACACCCAGCCCCGCCCGCGCGGCGGACACGCCATCGCCTCCTCGATCCTCGGCCGCCGCATCGGTGATCCGTTCGGCGACGGCATCGGCGGTCCCGGCGGCTGGTGGATCCTCGACGAGCCAGGAATCGAACTGCCGGGCAGCCCCGAGGTGGCGCCGGACATCGCCGGGTGGCGCCGCGAGCGTATGCCGGAGGTGCCGGACGACGGTCCCATCACGGTCGTGCCTGACTGGGTCTGCGAAGTCCTCTCGCCATCCAATCGAACGTACGACCGCCGGATCAAGTTCCCCTACTATGCGAAGGTCGGCGTCGCCTATCTATGGGTGGTCGATCCGCCCGCGCGTACGGTCGAGATCAAGAAGCTCATCAACGGCCATTTCTCCGACATCGCGGTGTTCGCCGATGACGAGTTCCTCCGCGCCGAACCTTTCGACGCCGTGGAGATCCCCCTTTCGCCTCTCTGGTTCCGCGGACCCTAACCCAACGAGGACCCCTTTCATGTCCCGAGCTTCCTTGGAGCGCGAAACGACCGCCGCCCTCTCCCACGAGCGCGCCTACGCCCGCCGGGCGCGTATGGAGCGAGCCCCCCATTTCATCGAAGGCCGCTTCGTCAATCCGGCCGTCCTGAGCTCGCCGCGCGTCGAGTTCGGCGTCCTGCGTGAATTCTTCGCCCCGCGCGTCTCCCGCAGGCCGCCCGCGGCTTTGCCCATGATCTCGCCACTCGACGGCTGGCGCGACCCGCCGCGGACCGGCCTCCGCACGGCTTGGCTCGGCCATTCGACGGTCCTCCTCGAAATCGACGGCGCGCGCATCCTCACCGATCCTGTCTGGGCCGACCGCGCCTCTCCCACGCGCCTCGCTGGCCCCAAGCGCTTCCACGAGCCGCCTGTCGCCATTGCGTCCCTCCCGCCGCTCGACGCCATCCTGGTCAGCCACGACCATTACGATCACCTCGACGCCGCCGCTGTCCGCCTCCTCGCGACCACCAGCCAGGCCCGTTTCTTCACGGCGCTCGGCGTCGGCGCTCGCCTCGAAGGGTTTGGCGTTCCACACGACCGCATCACCGAGCTCGACTGGTGGGAAGAGGCCCCGATTCCCGGCACCGACGTCGCCATCGCCGCGACCCCCGCGCAACACTTCTCCGGCCGCGGCCCCTTCGATCGCAATACCACCCTCTGGGCCAGCTACGTCTTCCGCGGCCCTCGCCACCGCGTCTTTTTCTCCGGCGACACCGGCCCCGAGCCCACGCTCCCGCTCATTCGCAAGCGGTTCGGCCCCTTCGACCTCATCCTCCTCGAAGTCGGCGCTTTCCATCCTGCCTGGGGCGACATCCACCTCGGGCCCTGGCAGGCCATGGAGGCGCATCGCGCGCTCGGCGGCGGCCCCTTCTTGCCCGTCCACTGGAGCACGTTCGATCTCGCGCTGCATACGTGGGACGAGCCCATTGTCGTCCTCGAAGAGGGCGCGCGGGACGGCAAATTCGACCTCCCCCTCGTCGCGCCGCGGATCGGCGAAGTCCGGGACGTCCTCGATCCGGACGACATCCGCCGCTCGCTCGCGCGCCTCGACGCGTGGTGGCGCGAGGTGCGTTAGACCTCGCGAAACCGCTTGCTTGCCCGCGCCCCCTCGTCGCACCATCCCGCCCATGGAGCGACCCTTCGAGATCCCCGAAGACCTCAACATGGCCGACTGGTTCCTCCGCGCCCGCCTGCGTGAGGGCCACGGCGATCGGGTCGCCCTCCTCGCGGGGGATCGGCGCCTCACGTACGCCGACGTCGATCGCCTCGCGGCGCGCTTCGGCCACGTCCTCCGGGGTCTCGGCGTGCGTCCCGAGGAGCGCGTCATCGTCGCCCTCCCCGACATTCCCGAGTTTGCCGGCGCCTTCTTCGGCACGCTCGCCCTCGGCGGCGTCGTCGTCATGGTGAATTGCCACCTCAGGCCCGACGAGATCGCTTATTTCTACGAATACACCCGCGCCCCCGTCGCGGTCGTCCATGCCGAGCACCTCGCCGCGTTCGTCGAGGCCTCGAAGGGCGCGCGGCACCTCCGCCGCATCCTCGTCGTCGGCGCGGAAGACGCGGCCCCGCATGCCTCCTTCGAGGCCCTCGCCGCGGGCGTGCCGGAGACGATCGACCTCTTCCCGAGCCACCGTGACGACGCCGCGATATGGATCTTCTCCGGCGGCACCACCGGCAGGCCCAAGGCGGCCGTCCAGACCCACGCCTCGTTCGTCAACACCACCGAGCTCTTCGGCAAACGCGTCCTCGGGTACGGCCCCGACGACCGCACCCTCTCCGTCCCCAAGCTTTATTTCGGTTATGCCACCGGCTGCAACCTCCTCTTTCCGTTCTCCGTCGGCGGGAGCTGCATTCTCTTCCCCGAGCGCTGTACGGCCGAGGCCCTCTTCCAGCAGATCACGAAGCACCGCCCGACGATCCTCATCAATGTCCCCACCATGATAAATCACATGGTCTCGCACCCCGACGCCGCCGCGCAGGACCTCTCCTGCCTGCGCGTCGCGACCTCCGCGGGCGAGGCCCTGCCCGTCGAGCTCTACGACCGCTGGAAAAAGGCCTTTGGCGTCGAGCTCTGCGACGGCCTCGGCACCGCCGAGATGTGGCACATCTTCCTCACGAACCGCCCCGGCGACGTTCGTCCGGGCACCCTCGGCAAGGTCGTCCCCGGCTTCGAGGTCAAGGTCGCCGACGACGACGGCCGTGAAGTGCCGGACGGCGAGGTCGGCTGGCTCTGGGTGCGCGGAAATTCCCGCGCGATTGGCTACTGGCACGAGATGGAAAAGACGAAACGTGTCTTCCGCGGCGAGTGGTACGTCTCCGGCGACATGCTCCGCAAGGACGCGGACGGATACTTCACGTACTGCGGCCGCGGCGACGACATGCTCAAGGTCGGCGGCAAATGGCTCGCCCCCGCCGAGGTGGAGAACTGCCTGCTCCGCCACCCGGCCGTCGCGGAGTGCGCCGTCGTCGGCGTCGCCGACGACCATGGGCTCACGAAGCCCCACGCCTATGTCCTCCCGCGGGAAAACCGGCCCGGCCTCGACGAGGAGCTCAAAACGTTCGTCAGGGAAAAACTCGAGCCCTACAAGGCCCCGCGCGAGGTCTTCCTCGTCGACGCCTTGCCTCGCACCCACCTCGGCAAGATCGACCGCGGCAAGCTCCGCCGCGCCTGACCGCGCCGTTTCCTTCGCTACCTGGGTGTGTTACACGCACCCGTGCTCCGATGACGCTCGCCTCCTCCGCCTACGGCCGTCCCCTCGGTCCCCTCTTCGCGCCGCTCGCCACGCAGGGCGCGCTCGCCGCGCTTGCGCCCAGCGCACGCCTCGCCCTCGCCGCCGCGATGGCCGAGGGCCTCGGCCGGGCCTTTGCGCCCGGCGATACGCTCGTGGGCGCCGCCGGCTTGCCCACGGTCCTGCACCGGCCCACGGAATTGCGATTCGTCGCCATTCCCGGCGGCACGTTCGTGATGGGGTTGTCCGACACCGAGATGGGCGAGATCACCGCCCTGTATGCTCCCCTCGGCCGCGCCGACGAGGCGCGCGACCTCGTGCGCTGGTCGACGCAGCCGCCGCGCCGCGTCCACGTCCGTCCCTTCCTTTGCGCGCTCCTGCCCGTCACCGATCGCCTCGCCCATGCGCGCCTCGCCGACATGTACCCCGGCGACGACGAGGGATACGTCCCTTCCGACACGCCCGTCCCCTTCACGCCGCGCCTCGCGGCCGAGCTCCGCGGCGTGCTCGGCTTCCGCCTCCTCTCCGAGGCCGAATGGGAATGGATCGCGCGCGAGGGAGGCGCCCGCGCCTGGCTTCGGGATCCCCCGGCATCCATCTCGCTCGCGCTCGATCCGACCCGTGACGCCTCGCCCCGCCCCAATGCCTTTGGCATCGACCTGCTCCAGACCGGCCTCGAATTCGTCGCCGATGCCTGGCACGAGGGTTATGCCGGCGCGCCTGACGACGCGATCGCCTGGCATCCACGCGCCATTCCCGACAACACGCGCGGCTGCCATGGCGGGTTTCAGGACGAAATCGAGGCCGTCCGCCTCCACGCCGGCGTCCGCGAGGGCCGCCACGGCGACGAACCGGCCGCCGTGCGCTTCGCGATCGACCTTCCCTGACCTTCAGGGCTTCACCTCGAGCGCCTGCACCATCCCGTCGAAGAACTTCTCCGACGTGCACTCCATCCCCGTGTAGAGCTCGACGAATGTCGTCTTCACGTGGTGGATCTTCCAGTCCCCCACCTGTGCCGTCCCGCCGCTCGGGATCTGCTCCTCGTCCATCCCGGCCAAGGCATTCACCGAATACAACGTCCGGACCTCCGTCTCCGGACAATCTTTCTTCTGCTGATTCACGCATTCGACCACGATCGAGAGCTGCGGCCCGCCGCCCGGGATCGCCGGCAACATCGCCGGGATCTCCGCGTTCGCGTACCGCATCGCCACGGCTTGCCCTTTCGCGCCGCTCACCAGATAGGATTGATTGTCCCGCTTCGCCGTCACCACATCCCCCGCGGCGAACACCTCCCCGAGATTCGCGCCCTCCCAGGCGAACCGCGCGGGCATCCCTCCCGCATCGAAGGCGAGCTCCATTCCGAGCGCATCCACCGCCGCCACCGTCGCCTGCGCTCCGTTCGTCAGATCCGGCGTCGGATCCTCGAACCCGAGCCAAGGCCACGATCCGAGCACGACCTTGTCCTGCTCCGCCGTGCACGCGGGCCCCGCCATCCCGCCTCCGCCGCCGGCCCCGCCCGCGCCGCCGTTCCCATCTCCACCCGCGCCGCCGCTCCCGCCTGCGCCGCCGTTCCCATCTCCGCCCGCGCCGCCGTTCCCGCTCCCGCCGCCGTCTCCGCATGCCGCGAGGCACGCGGCCATCGCAATCACGAGCCCTGCCATCCAAGAAAATCGTCGGTTCATGCACCCATGAAGCGCATGCAATACAATCGGCGTCAATCCCTCAAAACTCCACCGAACCGCCACCCTCTCTCCCCTCGACCTCCAGCGACGCGTGGTCTCCTCGCTGCATGCACATCGCCCCTGCCGGCCGCGGCCTCCATTACTCTGCTGCGCGTGGGGTCGTGGAATCGACGCTCCGTGTCCTCTTTCATGGCGATTGGCCTGCGCGCGCCTGGGGCCGTTTGCCCGTCGCCTCCGCCGTGCGTGTCGTCCACCGGCGCATCCCGCTCCCCGCGCCGCGACCTTCCCCCTTGCGTATCGCATTCGCCTCCGACCTCCACCTCGGCCCCACCACCTCCCCGCGCACCCTCGACGAGGCCTTTCGCCTCCTTTGCGACGCGCGCCCCGACGTCCTCGTCCTCGGCGGTGATTACGTCTTCCTCGACGCCACCCCCGCCCGCGCCCGCGAGCTCGAAGCCCGCGTCCGCGCCGTCCCCGCGCGCCTCAAGGTCGCCGTCCTCGGCAATCACGACCTCTGGACGAACCATTCCCTCCTCGAAGACGCCCTCGCCCGCGCCGGCGCCGCCGTCCTCGTCAATGCGGCCGCCCGCCTCGACGACCTCGCCGTCGTCGGCCTCGACGACCCCTGGACCGGCAACCCGGACGGCGAACGCGCCTTTGCCGCGGTCGAGGGCGCGCCGCTCGTCGTCACCGTTTGCCATGCGCCCGGCGGCTTCCGCCATGCCCGCGGCCGCGGCGCCCTGCTTTATCTCTGCGGCCATACCCACGGCGGCCAGGTCGCGCTCCCCGGCGGCATTCCCCTCATCGTCCCCGGCGGCCGCCTCGCGCGCCGTTTCCCGCACGGCGTGCATCAGGTCGAAGGCACCACCCTCTTCGTCTCCCGTGGCCTCGGCGGCGTCGAGATCCCCCTCCGCGCCTTCGCGCCTCCCGACATTGGAATCTTCGACCTCGTCTGATTCGCCCTCTTTTACCAGCCTCCGCGCGCCCCGCCGCCCCCCGAGCGACCTCCGCCGCCGGAGAACCCGCCGCCATCCCCACCGCCGCCTCCTCCTCCGCGACCTCCGCGCATGAGGAACCACAAAATGGTGAGCGCGAGCGACGGATTCACCGCGAACAACACCAAAAACGCCACCACGGCCACGCCAATCCAGACAAGCTCGTGCCCCCGCTTCGCCTCCGGCTGCGTCGTGTGCCCCGGCCCGGGCTCGGGCGCGAACGCGCGGCCCTCGATCGCTTGCAGCAACGCCGACACGCCCGCGTCGACGGCGCCGTTCGGATCTCCTGCCTGAAGCCGCGGCGCCATCACCTCCCGGATGATCCGTGAGGCGATCGCGTCCGGCACGCGATCCTCCAGCCCATACCCCACTTCGATGTCGATCTTCCGGTCCTTGGCCAGGACGAACATCACGAGCCCGTCATCGAGCCCCTTCCGCCCGACCCCCCATGCCTCGAACGTCCGCACCGCCCAATCGTCGAGCGCCGCACCCCCGATCGAATCGCCGATCCACACCACGACCTGGTGCCCCGTCTGCCGCTCGTATTGCGCGAGGCGCTCGTCGAGCCGATGCCTCGTCTCGGGCGACAGCAGCCCCACGGTATCCGTGACGTGCTCGGTCGGCGCCGGGGGAATCGGCGCGGCTTGCCCCCGCGCGAGCCCGACGAACGAAAGCCACGCGGCGAGGACGAGGAACGTGACGGCGCGAATCATGGCTGTCCGGTCAGAACTGCACGGCCGGCGGCCGCTCGGCGCCGCCCGTGGCCCGGAAATACGTCTTCGTGTCGAAGCGATCCCCGAACATGTCGGCGATGAGCGTCGTCGGGAAGCGGCTGCGCGTCGTGTTGAACTCCCGCGCCACCTCGTTGTACCGCATGCGCTCGACGGCGATTCGATTCTCGGTCCCCTCGAGCTGCGCCTGGAGATCCCGGAAGTTCTGCGTCGCCGACAGCTCGGGATATCGCTCGACGACCACGAACAGGCGACCCAGCGCCGACGAGAGTTGATCCTGCGCGGCCTGGAATTGCTCCATCGCGGCAGGATTCTCGGTCGCGTTCGCGGCCCCGCCGCCCGCTTGCATGCCGCCGCCCGTCACGGCCGCGGCGCGGGTCCGCGCATCGGCCACCTGGACGAACGTATCCCGCTCGAAATTCGCCGCGCCGCGGACGGTCTCGACGAGGTTCGGTACGAGATCGAGGCGCCGCTGGTAGACGTTCTCGACCTGCGCCCATTGCTGCTCGACCGCCTGATCGAGCGAAACGAGCCGATTGTACGTGCTGATTCCTGCGCCCGCGACCACGAGCACCAGGATGAGGACGCCTGCGAGGACGAGGAGCGCCTGCTTCATCGATACCCCCGTGCACACGGCGAATGCCGCGCCACACGGGGGGATGCACGGAGCGTGCTGGGCGCCCTCGTCGAACGAAGGGCCCGGTCAGCCCCTCCGCCTGCGGCGCCGCATCCCCATCAACGCCATTCCAGCGAGGACCCCGAGCCCGCCCGCCGCGCCCGCCTCGCGCCCGGCGGCCCGGCAATCGCAGCCGCCCTCGTCCGGCGGCGTCGTCGGCGCGCCGCCGCTGCCACCCGCGCCTCCACTCCCGCCCGCGCCGCCGCCTCCGCCTGCGCCACCGCTGCCACCCGCGCCGCCCGCGCCACCGCTTCCACCGGCGCCGCCGCTGCCGCCCGCCCCGCCGCTCCCGCAATCGGGGATCGGCACGTACTGGCAGCCCGCTTGCGGATCACACGAATCGGCCGTGCACGGATCGCCGTCCACGCAGACCCTCAGCCGGCCCGTGCAGACCCCAAACGCGCAGCCGTCGTCGAGCGTGCACGCATTGTTGTCGTTGCACCCGACCGTATTCGCCGTGTGCTTGCAGCCGAGCTGCGGATCACATGCATCGTCCGTGCAAAGGTTCCCGTCGTCGCAGCTCGTGGCCCTTCCCCCCGCGCACGCGCCCCCCGCGCACGCCTCGCCCGTCGTGCAGGCGTCGCCGTCGGCGCAGGCCATTCCGTCGCTCGCGCCGACGTCCTGACAGATGTCCTTCACCACGATCTCGGCCCGCGTCATCTCGATCGGCGCCGCGCCCGGCACGTCCTTGTTGTGCTCCCAGAGCTGCCAGATCGTATCGCCCCAGGCCCGGAGCTGCCCGAAGAACGGGTCCGTCTGCGCGATGTACGCCGTGGGCTCCCCCGAGGGCGTCGGGCTCGCGAGCGACGTCCCCGTCCCGAGGATCTCGTCCCGCAAGAACTCCACGTATTCGCGGCTCGTCGTCTGGTAATAGAGCCGCACCTCCACGCGGCTCCCGCCCGCCGGCAACGTCAAGCTCACGTCGTCATAACCGCCCGTGTACTCCTCCGCCGAGAATAGCCCGGGCGCGACCGACCCCTCCCAGACCGGCTCGGACAGGCGCTTGTCGGCCTCGGCGATCCGGAATCCCTTCGGCGGGATGCGGTTGTCCTTCGACCGCTCCGTCCCGAGGAGGAAATGGAACGATTTCGTCTGTCCCGTCAACGAACTCGCCATCTTCACCTCGTAGACGAGCCCCTCGTCGTGGGTCTCGTTCGCTCCGAGCGGCGGGCTCGACGGCGCGTGCGCGGGATCGAGCCCGCGGAGCGTGCCCACGCCGTCGTCGTACGGGTTCACCTCGTGGAGCATCGTATCCCCGTCGAACACCCGCACGTTGAGGAACATGCGCCGGCCCTCGGGATACCCCGTGATGAGCTTGTGCCCCGTGTTGTTCCGGACCCGGAACGACGTCGCGCCGCTCAGCGGGTCGTAGGCCAGCGAGAGAATCGTCGCCGCGCGGCCGAGCGTCCATTTCGCGCGGTTCGACCCTGCGAGCAGCGCCCCTGCGTCGAGCCTCGTCCCCTCGTCGAGCGAGAGCGTCAGCGCCGCCGCGCCTTGCCCGAGCAGCGCCGCGTTCGTCGCGTCGTAGTTCGTCGACGACGGCACCGTGCTCGCGAGCAGCCACGGCACGAGCGCATTGCCGCCCGTGAGATCGTGCAAAGGCTGCCCGCTCGAAGGATGCTCCACGCTGTCCGTCGGTCGAATCACGGACCCGACGATCGACGCCCCCGCGCCCACGCCGTCCGGCATGTGGCAATCCTGGCACGACGCGATCGTATTGCCCGGCTGCCCCGTCTCGAACACGCCCGGCGCATACGGCCCCACGCCCGGCGCGCCGCCGGGCAGCCCGTAATCGCTCAGCATGAACTCCGACCACGTCCGCTCGACATGCGAATACTCGGCCGGCGGCTGGGTCTCCGTCGGCAGCACCGTCGTCCCGTCGTTCGGCATCGTGCCCTTCGCCCCCATGTTGGCGAGCACCGGGTTCGACACGTCGTGGCACGTCCCGCAGTAATACTTGCTCTTGTGATAGCGGCTGTACTGCATCGGGTGGAACGCCTGCGCGTCCGCGAACGAGCCGCGCCGCTCCGGCTTGTCGCTCACGTAATATTGCCCCGCCCCGTTCTCCAGGTACGTCGCGCGCACGGGCCGATGATCCGCGCCGAACATCGGAGTCCCATTGAAGAGCGTGTGCGACTGCGACTGCACGATGTCCGCCTCGCGCGCCTTCTCCGCCCCGACCGACGACATCGACCCGCTCATGTTCGTCTCGTCCCAGTACCCCGCCCAGTCGCTCCCCTCGCGCGTCCCCTGGAACGTGTCCTCGAAGAACGGGTCCACCATGCGGTGGCAGAAATCGCATTGCACGCCGTCGAAATCGGCGTCGCCCATCGCCTGGCCGTTCGTCGGATCACTCCGTAGCTCCAGCCACCCCTTCGGCATGTGGCAACGCAGGCAGATATCGGTCCCGTTCGGGTTGCCGAGCGCCCATATCGAGTCCTGCGCGGCGACCGTCAGCGCGGCCCAGAAAAACGGGTCCCGCGCCGCCTGCCCCATCATCGACCCTTTCCACCCGAACCCCGGCTCGATCGCCGGCGCATACCCCGCGTGACAGCCGAGGCACTGCGAGGGCGGCTCGATCGCCATCTCCGCCCGCGGCTGCGTCCCCGGCATGCGGATCAGCGGATCGTATTGCACGATCATCGGCTCCCACGCCCACGCGAGGGCGGGCGCGGCGGCGAGCGCGAAAGCGAGGAGAGCAGGGGTCTTGATGCGGGGGAAAGCGCGTTTCGTCATGGCCAAGCTCCGAGGCTGGCCATGCTCGCATGACGCCGCCCCCGTCCGCTACCGCGAAGGCTTGCGCCGCCGATCCACGTAGAACGCGAGGTTCTGCTGGAGCCGCGTGTCGTTCGGCCGCGCCTTCGCGGCCTTCCGCGCGGCCGCCTCGCCCACGTCGAACGCCCCGAGGAAGTAGGCGGACGAGGCCACGAGATCGGCCATCTTCCACGTGTACACCTCCTCGTCCACGAAGAGCCTGTCCTCGACCGGCAGCGGCAGCTCGTCGCCGCGCCGCGCGTAGAGGTACGTGAGCGCGTGCTCCTTGCGCGTATCGTGGTGCAGCGCGATCGCGTAGAGCGGCTCGGCCCGGTGCGGCGCCGCGAGGTGCGCGTCGAGCCAGCGCGAGAGCACCCGCGGCCAGGGCAAGTTTTGCCCCACCCCGCACCGCGCGATTCCCATCTTCGACTCGAAGATCTCCTCCGCCCATCCCCCCATCGCGATCCGACGCGAGAATGCGGCCTCGGCCTCCTGGAATCGGCCGAGCCAGAGCAGCGTCTCGGCGAGGTAAAACGCCGCGCGCGCGTTCGTCGGATCCTCGGCGAGCGACCGTTCGAGCAGCCCCACGTCGCGCTCCCAGCGCTTCTTGCTCCGCTCCGCCGACACCTCGCCGCGGTCGTGCCGGATCCGCACGTCGGGCACCCGCAGGCTCGGCGGCGGCCGATCGTCGTGCATCAGCACCTCGTGCACCACGCCGCGGAACCGCCAGCCTGCGGAGCTGCGCACGATCCGCGGCGAATCGAACTGGATCCCGAGCGCCACCCGCACGTAGTACGCCTCGCGCTCGGGCCCCTCGGCCGCCCGCTCCCGTTCGAGGAACACGCGCAGCGCCTTGCCATTCTCGATCTCGTCGTCCGCGTCGAGCCAGAGCACGAACGTCGTCGCCTCGCCCGCCAGATCGAGCGCGCGATTCCGTGTCGTCGCGAAATCGACGAACGGCTCCTCGAAGAGCTCCCCGGGCACCCCTTCCATAACGCGACGAACCACCTCCTGGGTGCCGTCCGTCGAGCCCGTGTCGAGGACGACCCAGCGATCCACGAAGGGTTTTGCGCTCGCCAGCGTCCGCGCGATCGTCGCCGCCTCGTCCTTCACGATCATCGACAGCGTGAGCAGGCTCCCGGGCTTCTTCGGCATGGCGGGGGCCATGAAAGCCCGTGGGGCGGGGGGCTTGTCAAGCGCGGAGGGAGGGGAGCCCAGCATGCGGGATCTTGTCGTCCGCGTTCGTTTCTGCTCTCCTCGTCGCATGCGTAAATTCTTGTTTGTCCTGGGTATCCTCGCGCCTCTTGCCCTCTCCCTGCCGGCCCGCGCGGACATCCCGCCCGCGACCTCGTCCGGCACCGGCGGCGCCGGCGGCACGGGTGGCAACGGCGGCAACGGCGGCAACGGCGGCAACGGTGGCAACGGTGGCAACGGCGGCGCTGCGAGCTCGACGGGCGGCTCCACGGAGCAACCGAACACGGACGAGGGGAGCTGCTCCGTCGTGGCCCCCGGCGCCGTGACCTACGGCGCCACGGGCGCGTGGATCCTCGGCCTCGGCGTGCTGGTCTACAGCCGCAGGTCCCGCCGTCGGTGAGGGCGGCTTCGCCGTGCGCAGCATGCTGCGGCACGCGCGAAAGCGTTTCCGCCGATGAAGACGACCCGGGAGGAAGGGGGGCGTCACCCTCTGCCGACCGGGGTCATCCCCTCGACAAGGACGTCGCACCCCTCCCCTGACAGGGGGCCGAGCCCTCGGCCAGCCTGTCGCAATCCTCTCCCAGCAGGGTCCGAGCCTTCGGCAAGGGGGTCACACCCCTCCCCAGGTCGGGTCCGAGCTCTCTCCAGGCATGTTGCAGCCCACCCCCGACAGGGTCCGAGTCCTCGGCAAGGGGGTCGTGACCCTCTGCGGACAGGGGTCCTCGCCTCTGCGAGGAGGGTTGCGACCCTCTGCGGACAGGGGTCCTCGCCTCTGCGAGGAGGGTTGCGACCCTCTGCGGACAGGGTCCGAGCCTCTGCGAGGAGGGTTGCGACCCTCTGCGGACAGGGGTCCTCGCCTCTGCGAGGAGGGTCGTGATCCTCTGCGGACAGGCGTCGTCGCCTCTGTGAGGGGGTTGCAACCCTCCGCGGACCGGGTCCGAGCTCTCTCCAGGCATGTTGCAGCCCACCCCCGGCAGGGTCCGAGCCCTCGGCGAGGGGATCGTGACCCTCTGCGGACAGGCGTCGTCGCCTCTGCAAAGGGGGTCGGGAAAGCTCGCGTCAGTCGCTCTCTGTGAACACGTACTCGTGCTGCGCATCGCGAATCTTCAGGGTTCTACGCCCCGCCTGCGCGGAGGCGACGAACTCGGGCGACCAGCTCGGCGCCATCGCGATGAACGTGATCGTCCCGTCGGGGTTCTTGCGCGATGCAATCGGCGCCTTCCACGTGCCGAAATCGAATGTCGCGCCGTCGCCCGTCTTGGTCACCCGGATCTCGCCGAGCACATCGCTGCGGTAACGCGACGCGAGCTTCTCGACCTCGCCCTGATCCGGCGGGAGGGTCAGGAGCTTGCGCGAGGCTGCGATCCATTCCTGCGACGCCTTCGCGGAGACCACGACCGCGTCGTCTGCCTCGGGCCTGCCATCAAACAGCACCTCGAGCAGCTTGCGCGGGAATGCGTCCATCAGCACATTGCCGGAATCTGCGTTGGTGAGGATCACCGCCCCGACTCCGTGCTCCGGCAGCCATACCATGTTGCTGCGGTAGCCGCGCATCCGGCCGCCATGGAACACCATCGGCGTTCCCGAGGAGGTATCGACGTCGAGCCCCATGCCGTACCACGAGTCCTTGCCGGTCTTGACCTGCGGAGCTTGCCGCGCGGCCAGGACCGCCTCGGAGACGTAGCGCTTGCCGCCGGGCAGCGCGCCCTTGGCGAGCTCCATTTGCACGTATTTGAGGAGGTCCCGGACGGTGCTCCACGCACCACCGGCCGGACGCACCGCGCGGATCGGGTCGTTCAGCGCCATTGCGACCTGCGCGATCTTGCCGTCGACGTCGAACGCGTACGGCCGCGCGTAGTTGTCACGCATCGCGACCTTGAAGTCGAGCGTCGTCCGCGTCATTCCGAGCGGCCCGAAGACGCGCGTCGCCATCACCTGATCGTAGGCGGCGCCGAGCTCGAGCTTGGGAAAGGCCACGTGGCCACCGACCAGCCCCGCCGCCGCGGCAATGGGGTTCGAATACTGGTACATCTCGCCAAACTTGCTCGTCGGCTGCATCCTGCCGAGAATCGTGAGCGCGAGCGCCGGCGTCGCGCCCGCGGGGCCGAGCAACCACTCGAGATCGTGGCGCGGCAGCCCCGTACATGCGCACAAGAGGTGCTTGACCTGGACCTTGCTCGTGGCGTCGGGGTCGCCGAGCTTGAACGCCGGCAAGAGCGTGGTGACCGGGGTCTCCCAGCTCAGCTTGCCCTCGTCGACCAGCTTCCCGAGCATCAGCGTGGTGAGCGACTTGGTGTTCGACGCGATGAGGTACGTCGTGTCCGCGTCGACCCTGGCCGGCTTGCCGAGCTCGCGGACGCCAAACCCGCCGGCGAACACGACCTCCCCGTCTTGCACCACGCCGATCGAAATGCCGGGGACGGAGAGCGTCTGCTGGGCCCGGGTGATGAAGGCCTCGAGCTCGGCGACGCGCGCTGCATCGAGCTTATGCGCTTTGCGCCCCGCGAAGGTTTCGCGCACGTAGCCTTTCGGCAAGAACTGGTCGAGCAAAAGCGCGAGCTCAGCCTCGCGTTTCCCGGCGACCGCATTCGCCACGTCGTAGATCCGCACGGTCCACTGATCGCCATGCCGCATCGTCCGCGCGGTGACCGAACGAAGCTCGTTCGGCGAGGTCTGGTACGTGTACGTCCGCTGGTCCTTCCAGCCATGTTTGTTCTGCGTGGGCGTGGTCGACCTGAGCGGCCATTTCGCGTCCGGCCGATACGCGGCCCACGCCTCGGCGAGCGCGGCCTCCGCGTCCTTCGCCTGGGTGTCGACCAGCGCAATCCACGAGCCGCCCTCGGGGGCTTCGAGGATCACCGCATTGCCATTCTCGCGCAGCGACCAGCCCGCTGGCGCGATGAAGGTATGGCCGGCGGCCGTCTTGCTCGGCGTATCCGCGGAGAGCCTTTGCGCTGCGGCCGGTTGCACCGAGGCCGGTTGCGCCGCGGCCGGTTGCGCCGCGACCGGCGCGGGTTGCTTCGCCACGGGAGCCTTCGGCGAAAGGTCCGGCGAGGTACAGCCGATGGCAGCGAGGAGGACTGTGACAAGGAGGGAGCGCACGGGCGCCGAGCGTAGCACCGACGTTCCGAGATTGCAGAGGGCGGAATGCTGCTGCTCGGGGCGATCGTGGTGTGGCGGGGCGGCGCGCCGGGACGCGGCCGCTCAGATATTGATGCTCTGCGGGATCAGCGGGGGGTCCAGGTACGGATAGGGCCCCAGCCGGCTCGCATTGCGGTCCTCGATCACCGCGCTGATCTTCTTCAGCTCCTCCTGGAACGCGAGAAGGTGTGGCAAGACGCGCAGGTCGTGGAAGTGCAGCGGCCTGTAATCCCCGAGCTTCGTGTAATGGACCGAGCCGAGGAGCGTGAGGAAATCGAGCTGCGTGGCACCCATGTCCAGCGGCGGGAACTGATCCAGCAAGGGGTTTCGCGCCGCGTCCTCGCGTGACACCAGGGCGGCCCGGTAGCCAGCGCCCGGGGCGAGCGGGGTGAAGGTCATCAGCCCTCCCTGCGCGAAGTTCACGGCCGCGTGCTGCGCGCTGGCCGTGAACACCAGCATCGTCAGCGCCTCGACCAGGTACGCGACCGTGGTCAGCTTGCCGGCGACCCCACCCTCGCCAAACCCTTTCACCCGACCCCCGTCCTGGGCCACCAGCTCCGCGCTCCACGCCTGCAGGGCCGCGTCCGCCTGCACCTCCGCGTCTGATTTATAATGCACGCCCACGTAGCTGCGTACCCACTTCTCGATGGCGCCCCACACCATCAGCGCGTCGTCCCGGTAGGGATACTCCAGCGCGGGATCGTTCACGTCGCGGCGGGCGAGGTCCTGCGGGAGCATACCTTTGTTGAAATCGAAGTCCGGGTCCGCGATCAGCGAGGCCACGGCCACCGCGCGGCTTGCCTGGATGGTGCCGCCCAGCAGCTTGTCCACCTGATAGCCCGGCGCGATGAGCGTGGACTGCGCCGCGTTGTTGATGAACAGCGTGCCCTCGAAATGCGGGCGCAAGAGCAGGCTCACCGGGTGGTCGTTGGGGAGGTTCCGGTGGGTGGCGACGACGAAGGGCTCCACCAGGAGGTGCGTGTGCCCCAGGTGGGCGACCATCTCGTGATCATTAAAAGCCGCCACCTCCACGGCCGTCTTGGCCTGCAGCCAGGCCTCGCCGTCGGCGGGCGTGAAGAGGGGGAAGAGCGCGTCGTCCTGGCCCCAGCGGATACCAAGCGGCACGAGCCTGCGCCGCCCCTTGCCCCGGGGCAGACCGAAGAGCGCCCGGGGCGCGAAGCAGTACTTGGGCCCATCGGGGAAATTGCCGTTGACCACGCGCGCGAGCCGCGCATAGTCCGCGATGTAAAGTCGCCCCTCCGCGAGCGCCGCCTCCACCCCATCCCCATCGCCCAGCGAGGCCGCGAGCTCGGCGTCGGAAATGCCGAGCGTGCGCCGGGGATCCGTGACCTTCTGGAGGACCAGGGGATTGAACCCTGCCACCTGCATCCACGCGAACGTCGCGTCCTCTTGGAAGCTCTGGGCAGCCCAGGGCAAGGGCAGCGTGACGAAGAGGTCCTGATACGCCTGCAGCGATTGGGGCCTGCCTTCGGGCTTGGCCATCAGCGAATCCAGCACGAGCCTCAAGAGCTCCAGCGGATCCTTGAGCTCCTGCTCGATGGCCTTGCTGGCGAGGCGCTTGCAGAACACGATGGCCTCGGCCGCGTCTAGCGTGGCGGCTTCCAGCCCCCCCGCGTTCGGGCTGAGCTTGTCGATGATGGAGTGATCACTCGGGATGCGCGAGAGATTCACCTGTCCCAGGCCGAGGTGACCGAGATCGAGGATCGACGCGCGCTCTGCCTCCGTCGTGGGGAGCTGCGCGCCGTTCGGCTGCTCGCTTCGGCCCTGCTCGACCTTCCAGGCGAGGCGGTTCTTCGCGATGAGCAGCACCTCCCAGGCGACTTTGATCCACCAAACGAGGGCAGGCTCTTGGCTCTTCGGCACGCTGTCGGCCATCGCCAGCGGCGGCACGTAGGTATAGTTGTACTGGTATGAAGCGCTGGACGCCGGAGAGCTCGGTTCCGTGGACATGACGGCTCCTCGGGGTGTGCGCGCGAAATGCGCGGCGGTCCCCCCCGCGCCATCATCGCCGAAGCGCGCGCCCGAAGCTACAGGCTCGTCACGGGCAGGGCATGTACATCGACGCGCTCGCGCTCGTCGTCACGTACACCCCTATGCCCCCTCGTGTCGGTTCAGCGGGACACGGTTGTCCACCGCGCGGGAAGCGTGTTACGCCCCCGAGGAGGAACCGGCGCCCGAGGGAAGCATCATCACGACATTCTCCAGCGGATATCCGGAGCCATTGGGCCTGGCGTCCTATTTGATGAGGCGAAACTCCGGACCTGCGCGTGCGCCTTCGTCCCATCGGTGAATGTGCGGGCGTGCCGCGCTGCGCCGCATCGAGCCCCGGCGGCAACGGCGGCAACGGCGGCTCCACGAGCTCGACGGGCGGCACGGCTGAAACGCCGGCGGATGACGGCGGCTGTGCCGTCATGTCTCCCGGCACCGCGAAGTACGGCGCCACGAGCGCGTGGATCCTCGGCCTCGGCGCGCTCGCCTACGGCCGCAGGCTCCGCCGCAACGCGTCCCGCCGCTCCTGAACCTCCGTCCCTTGGCCAGGACGCGGGCATCCTTCGTGTCCTCGGCCTCCCTCCTTATCCGTGTAGGCCCCGATGTTGCAGCGGGTGTACGGCGTGCGTCCCGGCTGTGCCGGGCTGTGCCTCGAAAAGGAGCTTGGATCATGAACCAGACGAACCGCTTCGGATTGCTTGCGGCCTTGCTCCTCGCGGCCCTCGCCCCGGCTTGCAAGAGCACGGTGGATTCGGGCGGCGGGGGTACGGGCGGCGCGGGGCAGGGCGGCGCGGGGGCGACGAGCCAGGGCGGCGGGGGCGCCGGCGGGTGCGAGGACCCCGCGCAATGCCCGCAGAGCTGTCCGGAGGACGGCTACCCGCTGCCGAGCGGCCCCTGTCTGATCGAGAACGAGAGGTGCGGCTTCGACGAATGCGGTTATGGCACCGGGAAGGTGTGCTGGGGTGGGGAGTGGAAGATCTTGGTGAACGATCCCGACATGTGCGGTTGTGGGGACACGTCCTGCATCGACCCGGTGGAATGCCCTGATCTGCCGCCCGTGGCCGGCGGCATGTGCGGGGGCAAGTACTTCGAGTGCACGTACCACGATACGGTCTGCATCGGGCGCACCACCAAGGTGAGGTGCGCGGATGGGGAGTGGCTCGTCACCGAATCCAACTCCCAATGCAAGCGGGAGTGCCCGGACACGCTGCCGGTCGATGGCACGCCCTGCGACGAATGCTGCACGTCGACCCAGTGTGTGTACCTCGACGCGAGCGGCTGCCCGGCCCACATCACCTGCCAGAACGGCGTGTGGGTCTCCAGCGTCGAGTCGTGCACGCCGACCTCGGCGTGCGCGACCCTGGACGCGAGCCAATGCAGCAGCGCCCAGGGGTGCCGCTGGCTGGCCGTCGTCGATTGCGTCTATGAGGAGGGTGGGTTCCCGCAGGGCTGTTACCCGGTCGACGACTGCGCCTCGAACGCGGACTGCAACGGCGGGACGTGCCAGTACACCGACGTCAACCCCTGCCCCGATGACAGTTGCAGCACCTGCTGGGCAAAGGCGGTGATCTGCGTGCCCTGATCGAGCCCGAACCGACCACGCGCCGGCGTGAAGCGAGCTCGCGCCGGCGTGCGCCGGGCTCACGTGAACGTGCGCCGGGCTGACGCGGACGTGCGCCGGACGCACGTGGACGTGAACCGGACTCACGTGGACGTGAGCGGAACTGCTAGGATGCCCTCGTGAAGGCCGGATGGATCGGGGGGCGCCGCTTCGACCTCGTGTTTTTCTTCGGCAGCGCGCTCCTCGCCGCGCTCGTTGGGGCCTTCGCGCTCGCCGTCCCGGGGGCGGTGGTGCCGCTCTTCGTGGCCTTCCTCGTCCTCGTCGACGGCCCGCACCTCGTGGCGACCTGGGCCCGCACCTACCTCGACCCGGACTTCCGCGCGCGCCGCGGCCGTCTGCTCGCCCTGAGCCTCGCGTGGCTCCTGCCCGGCCTCGCCGCGTGGTCCGTCACCCGCGCCACGGGCCTGCGCGCCCCGATCGATCTCTTCCTCCTCGCCGCGGCGCTCTGGAGCTTTCACCATAACGTCCGGCAATCGTATGGTGTCCTCGCCATCTACCAGCACCACGCGCGCACCGCGCTCCCCGCGCGCAAGACCGATCGCCTCTTCTTGCACGGCGCCCTCTGGCTCGCCTTTGGCCTTTTTTCCTTCGGTCACCCGCAAAATCGTGTCTTCCTCGGATTGCCAGCGGAGCCGCCGCGCCTCCTCGCGACGCTCGGCCTCGTCCTCCTCGGCCTGCTCCTCGTCGCGACGGTCGGGTATGGCGTTTACCGTCGAACCCGCTTCCGCGGCGAGGACGAACGCCCGCTCCTGTATCTGCTCGGCCCCACGCTTGGCCTCCAGCTCTTCGCGCTTTTCGTCGTCGGCTCGTTCGAACCGCTCGTCCCGCGCCCCGCGGATCCGGAGCAGGCGTTCATGGCGTCCACGGTCGTCGGGGGAACCGTGCACGGCGTGAATTACCTCGGCATCATCGCGGCCGTCTCCAGGCGCCGTTTCGAGGGCAGCGACGCACGCACGCTCGTGGCGTCTTTCGGGCGCCGCCCGCTCGTGGCGTATGCCGCGTTCGTCCTCGTCTCGCTCGGTTACCTCGCGCTCAATGCGGCGCGTGGCGTCCTGCCGAGTCTCGCGCCCGTCTCACGCGAGGCCGCGCTCCCCGAGCTTTTCCTCGTGCTTTACTGGGGCCTCTTCTTCCACCATTACTACATCGATCAAAAGATCTGGCACGTGCGCGACGATCAAACGCTCCGGTTCGAGCTGGGGCTTGGGGGCGTCTCGTGACCGACGCCCGCCTTGCGCTCGTGCTCGGGGGCAGCGGCTACGTGGGCCGCGAGGTCGTGCGTGCGCTCGCGGCCGCGGGCGCCCGGGTCGCGTTCACGTACCAGCGCGGCGCCGCCCTTTCGGAAACCCTCGCCGCCGAGACGGGCGCGCGCGCTTTCCAGACGAACCTCGCCGAACCCGCGTCAATCCGCGCGCTCTTCGACACCCTCGCCGCTGAGGACGCTGCCCCCGATCTGCTCGTGCATGCCGCTGTCGTCTCCGGCACGGGCGCGCTCGCGGATGTCACGGACGCGCTCTGGGACGAGATGCACGCGGTCAACGTC
The DNA here is from genome assembly GCF_029946465.1 of Polyangium sorediatum. Lineage (NCBI taxonomy): Bacteria > Pseudomonadati > Myxococcota > Polyangiales > Polyangiaceae > Polyangium > Polyangium sorediatum. Next base: position 92,197 of record NZ_JARZHI010000020.1, on the reverse strand, counting down.
CGCTCCGTGTACGTCGCGATGCAATCGTTCGCCGCGCGGCTCGCGGGCCGGCCCGGGGACGTGGTCCTCACGGCGGCGCTCGACGGCATCGCAAAAATCCCGACGGCGGTGCATTTCGCCGCCACGCAGTCCGCGCGGCTCGGCATGACACAGGCGCTCGCCAAGGAGCTTGGCCCGAAGGACGTCCGGGTGAACCTCGTCCTGCTCGGCGCGCTCGGCGGCGGCATCTCCGAGGGCCTCGATCCGGCGCGGCTCGCCGATTACAAGCGGTACAGCGCGCTCCAGCGTGTCGGCACGCCCGGGGAGGCCGCGCGCGCCATCACGCGCCTCGCGCTCCACAATCGATGGATGACGGGCTCCATCCTGCCCATCACGGGGGGCCTGTGACGCCGCGCTGGGTCGGGCTCCTGCTCCTCGTCGTCCTCGTCCTGCACGCGGTCGTCGCGAAAATGCCCTACGGGCTCCTGCCCGAGATGCTCTACGCCTGCCACGTGGCGACCGCCGTCCTCGCCGTCGGCGTGCTCCTCCGCAAGCCCGCGCTTGTCCTCTTCGGGTTTTCCTTCCATATCGGCGCCGGCCTCTGGGGATACCTCATCGACCTCTGCGAGACCCACACGACGTCCTGGACCTCGGTCCTCGTGCACGTCGCGCCGCTCGTCGTCGGCGCGCGCGAGGTTCGCCACTCGGGCCTGCCGCGCTGGGCGCCGTGGGCCTCGTTTGCCTTCCTCGCGTCGATGGTCGTGTTCGCGTATTACACGACGCCGCCTACCCTCAACGTGAACCTCGCGCACCGGCCCTTCCCGCCCGTCGCGCGGATCACCCCGGCCCTCTGGGCCACGTGGGTGACGAACCTCATCTTCGGGTTTTTTCTCATCTTCACGACCGATTTCGTGGTCCGGAAATGGCTGAAGCGGCAATGGCAGACGCAGCAAACGAAGGCGTGATCCTCGGCGCCACGACGGGCCTCTGCGGGGCGTGCAAGCGCGCCGTTCCGGCCGAGACCGTGCGCGTCTCCGGCAAGATCGTCCTGCGCAAGCGCTGCGAGCTGCACGGGCCGGAAGAGGTGCTCGTGTCGAGCTCCGCGGACTGGTACGAGGACACCGTCGGCCACACCTCCGTCCTCGCGCCCCCTGCCGCGCCACGCCCCGTCTCCGCGGGTTGCCCCTACGATTGCGGCCCTTGCGAGCAGCACGAGCAACGCAATCACCTCCCGGTCGTGCCGATCACCTCGAAATGCGACCTCGATTGCCCGATCTGCTACACGCACAACAAAAACGAGGGCGCCTACCACATGTCCGAGGGCGAGCTCGCGGCCATTCTGCGCCACCTCGACCACGTCGCCCCGGATCGGCGTATCATCAACATCACGGGCGGCGAGCCTACGCAGCACCCTGATTTCGAGCGCCTCGTCGAGATGTGTGTCTCGGCCGGCGTCCGGCGCGTCACCGTCTCCACGCACGGCCTGCGTTTCCTCCGTGACGAGGCGTTGCTCGAACGCCTCGCCCGTATCGACGCCCGCGTGATTCTCTCGTTCGACTCCTTCGAGGCCGAGGCCAACAAGAAGATGCTCGGCGGCCACCACCTGAACGCCAAGCTCCGGATCCTCGATCTGCTGGAGAAACACGGCGTGGCCACGACGCTCCTGCCCGTGCTCGCGCGCGGCGTGAACGACCACGAGGTCGCGGCGTTCATCGACCTCGCGCTCGCGAAGGATTTCATCCGCTCCGTCGAGTTCCACCCCATGACGTTCACGGGCCAGAGCGGCGCGAGCTTCGAGCGCAGCGCCCGCTACACGGCGTTCGACGCGCTCTCCGACATCGAGCGCCAATCGGGCGGCCGGCTCGCGGTCCGTGATTTCGTCCCTTCGCCGCTCGCGCACCCGCTCTGCTACCAGATCGCGTATCTGCTCCGCTTGAAGGACGGCCGCTGGCTGCCGTTCACCCGCTTCATGGACCGCGAGGATCTCCGGAGCCTGCTCTCGCAGGAGCTTTACATCGTGCCGGGCCCCGAGATGGAGCATATCCTCGTGGACGTGCTCAATCGCCTGTGGGCGGGCGACATCGACTGCGAGGAGACCGACGCGGTCCTCTCCGCCTTGAAGGACCTCGTCGAGCGCATGTTCGCGCCCGGCACCGACGAGGCCATCCGCATGCGTATCGCCGAGATGCACACGAAGGCCATTTACGTGCACACCCACATGGACGAGGAGACGTTCGACACGGACCGCATTCGCCGCTGCTGCGTCGGCATGCCCGGCCCCGACGGCTCGAACGTCCCCTCCTGCGCCTACAACGTCCTCTACCGCGAGCGCGACGCGCGATTCTCGCCGCGTCCCGCGGCGCCGCTCGTGCAGCTCGGCCGGGGGAGGACACGATGAGCGGGCGGCTCGCGGGGAAACGTTGCCTGGTGACGGGCGGCTCGCGGAACCTCGGCCGCGCGATTGCATTGGCCTTCGCGCGGGAGGGGGCGCGCGTGGCGTTCACGTACCACACGCGGGAGGATGCGGCCGAGGAGACACGGGCGCTGCTCGAAGCCGCGGGCGCTTCGCCGCTCGTGCTCAAGGGCTCGGTCTCGGACGCGGCGCACGTGGCGGCGGCGGTGAAGGCGGTGGAGACGGCGTACGGCGGCATCGACGTGCTCGTGAACAATGCGGCGCTGACGCAGGTCCTCCCGATCGCGCTCCTCGAAGAGGCGGAGTGGGACGCGGCGATGGACACGAACGTGAAGGGGCCGTACCTGTTCTCGCGCGCGGCGCTGAAATCGATGATCCGCGCGAAAAAGGGCCACATCCTGAACGTGGGCTCGTTCGGCGCGGACCGCGTGCTCGACGCGCCGGTCCATTACGCGGCCTCGAAGGCGGCGCTCGTCGGGTTCTCGCTGGCGCTCGCGAAGGAGATCGGCCGGTATGGAATCGCGGTGAATTGCCTGGTCCCGGGCCTGCTCGAAACGGGATTGTCCGCGCGGCTGCCGAAGCACCGCGTCGAGAGTTACGTGGCGCAGGCGGCGCTGGGGAGGCTCGGGACGGTGGAGGAGGTCGCGGATCTTGCGGCGTGGCTGGTGTCGGACGAGAACTCGTTCATGACGGGCGGGCAGGTCGTGATCGACGGGGGGCTCTGAGCCGCCCCGTTCGTCACACCACCACGCCCCGCTTCTTCGCTTCCACCATGTTCACGAACGTCTGCACCGAGAAGAGCCCCAGGATCTGCACGGCCCGAAGCCCCGGCTCGATACGATCCTTCGCCTCCGGCATCAGCTCGCGCAGCCGTTCGAGGCCCTTGTCGCTGACGACGCCGCCCGGCGCGAACTCCTCGTCGCTCATGTCGCCGCGCGCGGCCTTTTGCATCTCGCCCCGCGTGATCTGGATGCCGAACGTCCGCTCGATCTTGAACACGATATCGAGGTAATCGAGCGACTCGGCGCCGAGGTCGGCCATGAGGAGCGACTCGTTCTTCACCGCGGCCGGATCGAGGGCGAGCGCCTCGGCGACGATGAGGCGGACTTGCGCGGCGATCTCGGGGTCGTTGGCTTCGGACATCACGCGTGATCCTACAAGATCACCAGTCCCACATCAATCCGGGCGGCAGGGAATCCGAGACGACCCGCCCGATCCGGTCGATCTCCGCGAGGTCCGAAGAGACGAGCGAGACGTCGCCGGCGCGCGCATTCTCCTTCGCCTGCGCCTCGTTCCTCGCGCCCACGATCGCGCACACGCCTCCTTGCGCGACGAGCCAACCGAGCGCGAGGTGGGCCAGCGTGACGCCGTTCCTCGCGGCGATCGGCCCGAGCGCGTCGAGGGCCACGAGCGCCTTCTCGAACGTCTCGCCCTTGAAGAGCCGGTTGTCCACGCGGTTGTCGCCCTCGGCGAAGACGTGCCCGCGCCCGAACTTGCCCGTGAGCAGCCCTTGGGCGAGCGGCGAATACGCGAGCACGGTGATCCCGTTCGTCTCGCAATACGAGAGCGTGTCCTCCACGGCCTTCCGGAAGAACAGCGAATAACAAGGTTGCAGGCTGTCGACCGGGCCCACGCGGCGCGCGGCTTCGAGCTGCGATCGATCGAAGTTGGATACGCCGATCGCGCGGATCTTCCCCTGCGCCTTCAAATCCAGGAGCGCGCCCATCGTCTCCTCGATCGGCACCACCTCGCTGCCGAAGCTCCCGGCCGGCCAGTGGATCTGGTAGAGGTCGATCCGGTCCGTCCCGAGGTTTCGGAGCGATCGCTCGCACGCCTCGATCACCTTGGCGCGGCGCAGGTGGTTCCAGGACACCTTCGTCAAAATCACGATCCGCTCGCGCTCGCCTGCGAGTGCCTTCGCGAGGATACGCTCGCTGTGCCCGGCCCCGTATTCCTCGGCCGTGTCGAACGTCGTCACGCCCGCGTCGAGGGCCGCCCGGTGCGCGGCGATCTGCGCGGCGTCGTCGATGCCGACCCATGACGCCTTGCCCGCCTGCCAGCCGCCGAAGACGACGGCGCTCACGTCAATCGATGTCGTCCCGAGCTTCTTGTACTTCATTGCCTTCGTGCTCCCGCGTGCTCGTGTGTTCGTCGATCCAGGCGAGGAACTCCGGCAGGCCCAGGGCGATCGGCGTCGCCACGATCTGCGGGAGTTCGTAGGAATGGTTCGCCCGGACGAAGGCGACGATCGCGTCCCAGAGCGCTGCGCGCGAGAAGAGCGTCACGCGGTGCTCGGGGTGCGCGTGGATCGCGCCTCTCCAGCGGTAATGGCTGGTCGTGATCGGCTCGACCTGGGCCGAGGCGGCGAGCCTCTGCGCGACGGCGGTCGCGCCGAGCGCCTCGGCCTCCTCGGCCGAGCGTGTCGTGATGTGGACGAGGATGTGGCCGGATCGCATGGCTCAGCCCCCGGAGCCCGGATCCCAGCAAATGCCTTCGATGCAGTAGTTCGTGGCGCAGTCGGTCGGGACCACGCAAGGCGAGCCGACCCCGCAGCCGGCGCAGCCGTCGCCGCAATCCAGGTTCGTCTCGCCGTGGTTCTGTTGCCCGTCCGTGCAATGGTTGACGCAGGTCGTGCCCACGCAGACCATCGTCCCGCCGCCGCAATGGGCGGTCTCCAGGCAACCCACGCAAGCGCCATTCCCGTCGCAGACGCCGGCGGGACAGGCGGTCCCGGCATTCCGAGGCGCGCTCTGAGGCACGCCCTCCATGCACGCGGTCGCGAAACACGGGGACGGGGGCGCGGGCGGGTCGGCCGCGAACACCGTGACGGCCACGCCATTCGCGCCGCAGGCGGGCGCCATGCAATCGCCCGGGGTCGGATCGGGCAAGGGGGTGCCGGGGGGCGAGGCGTTCGTCACGCAGATCCCTTGCTGGCACGTGATCGGCGCGCACGGGTGGGCCGGGCCGCTCTGGCACGCCATGTCGTCCATGCAGCCCAGGCATTTGCCCGCGCCGTCGCACCGGAGGAGCCCATCGAGCCCGCACGGTGAATCCGCGGGGCGCGGCGTGTTTCGGGGCGTCGTGCCCTCGCAGGCGTCCTCCGTGCATTCGTTCACGTCGGAGAGGACGTCGTCCGGATCCAGCTCGTTCACGAGCTCGCCGTCCTTGCAGACCTCACGCTGGCAATCGGCGGGCGTCGTATCGTAGACCTCGCCCTCCTCGCAGGTCGCGAGGCGCAAATCCGACGCGATGCCGAGCACGACCTGGCAACCCCCGAGCACGCCGAGGGCGACGAGGGGCGCGAGGCGGAAGAAGCGGGGCCTCATGCTCATGCCTTGAAATAGGAATATTCGTCGGCCCGTGGCGCGAGCCTCCGCTCGAGCGACGCGAGCGTCTCTTTCGTCTGCGGCGTGAGCGCCCGGCCAATGCCGAGGTTCTGGCGCACCTCGGCCGGGCTCTTCATGCCCACGATGACCGTGTCCGCGAAATGGGCGCCATACCCGATGAGCTCCTCGGGCGTCGCCGCGCCGTCCGCGAGGATCCGCCCCGCGGCCATGACCTTCATGCCAATCACGCCCATGCCGCGCCGCCGCGCCTCGGGCACGACGGTCGTCAGGAACGGGAGCCGCGCCGGATCGGCTGGGTTCACCGCACAAAGCACGGTGTCGAAATCGTACCGCTGCATGGCCTCGACGAGGATGGCCGGATCGTGATGTCCGGTGATCCCGACGAACCGGATCCGGCCGTCCTTGCGAGCCGCCTCGACGGCCTGGATCGCGCCGCCCTTGCTGAAGATCTCGTCGAGATCCTCCCGCGTGCGCAGGTCGTGGAGCTGCCAGAGGTCGAGGCGGCTGGTCCCGAGCCGCTTGAGGCTCTCGTCGAGCAGGCGCAAGCTCGCGTCGCGGCCCCGCTCGTGGGTCTTCGAGGCGAGAAAGACCTGATCCCGCGCGCCGGGCGGCGCCTGCCGGAACGCCTCGCCATAATAATCGAGCGAGCCCGCGTAGGCCGGCGCAGTGTCGCAATACCGGACCCCGAGCCGCAGGGCTTCGAGGATCATCGGGACGGCCTCACGTTCGCGGTTCCACGTCCGCAAGATCCCTTCGCCGCCGAGCGACACGGGCTCGACGGGCGCGCCCGTGCGTCCGAGCGTCCGCGTGGCCGAAGGCGCCGACGCCCCAGGCGCCGGCAGCGCCGCAGAGGCCGGCGGTGTCGCGCTCGTCTCACCCGCGCCCGCCGTGGTCCCGCTGCTCGTGGTTTTGCAGCCCGCCGCCGCCGCCGCCGCGGCCACGAACTTGAGCACGCCCCGCCTCGAAAGCTCGTCCGCCATGGTTGCCCTCGCTCCACGAAAAGGATGGACCGGAACGACCGCCGCGGGAAGGCCTTCTCGACGGTCGAGGCCCCTCGCCGGGGTTTCACCCCGGGCCCGACCAGGGGCTCTTCGCCCCTGGACCCGAACCAGGGCACAGCCCTGGACCGAGGGTGCATCGACCGCGATGCGGTCGATGCAAAGGGGATGGGAGAGCGTTTTACTGGGAAAACCTGCGCACGACGTCGAAGAGGACCTCGGTCCCCCATTTCAACCCGTCGACCGGGATGCGCTCGTCGTGGCCGTGGAAGAGGTCGGCGAAGCGCAGGCCCTTCGGCATCTTCACGGGGGAAAACCCGTACCATTTCGCGCCGAGCTGCGTGAAATACTTCGCGTCCGTGAAGCCCGGGATCATGTACGGCACGACGGTGGCCTCGGGCTCGCGGTCGAGGATCGCCGCGCGGATCGTGCCGAAGAGCGGGGAATCGACAGGATCGGTCGTGGTGGGCGGCGCGCTCTTCACGATCTCCAGCGAGACCTCCGGCCCGAGCACCGCGCCGAGCTCACGCAGGAAATCGGCCTCGGTCTGTCCGGGCAGCGTGCGCCCGTCGATCTCGGCCTCGGCGAAGCCGGGGATGACGTTCACCTTCGTGCCCGCGCGCAGGATCGTCGGCGACGCCGTGTTCGAGAGCATCGCGCCGAAGCTCCGCGCGATCATACGATCGGGCAAGGCGCGCAGGACGTGCGGCGCGATCGCAGGGTGGAGGAGCCGGCGCAGGAGGGCGCGCAGCGGCGCGGGTTGCTTGGCCGCGAGGCCGTCCACGAAATCACGGACGTAGGGCGTGACGTGCACGGGCAGCGGCTTCTCGCCGAGCCGCGCGATGGCGTCCGCGAGCTTGATGACGGCCGAATCCTCGCGCGGCATCGAGCCGTGCCCGGGCTCGCCGCGGACACGCGCGCGCACCCAGCAGAGGCCCTTCTCCGCGACCTGGATCGGGTAAAACGTGGCCTTGCCGAGGTGCAGCGTGTAGCCGCCGCTCTCGCCGATCGCGTATTCGGCGCGCACGAGGTCGGGGTGGTTCTCGACGAGGAAGCGCGAGCCGTAGTCGCATCCCGCTTCCTCGTCCGCGACGGCCGCGAAGATGACGTCGCGGCGCAAGCGCATCTTCTCGCGGGCGAGGCGCGTGAGGATCGCGACCGACATCGCGGCCATGTTCTTCATGTCGATCGCGCCGCGCCCCCAGAGGCAGCCGTCCGCGACGGCGCCCGAGAACGGCGGGTGTTTCCACGCCGAGGCCTCGGCCTCGACGACGTCGAGGTGCGCCGTGAGCAGGAGCGGAGGCAACTCGCCCGTGCCGCGCAGGCGCGCGACGACGTTCGCGCGCTCGGGCGCGCTCTCGAGGGTGATCGGTTCGAGCCCCGCGGCGGCGAGCTCGCCGGCGACGACCTCCGCCGCGGCGCGCTCGCGGCCCGGCGGGTTCGTGGTGTCGATGCGGAGGAGCGTCTGGCAGAGTCGGAAAGCGTGCTCGCCAAGCTCACGATCGGGCGTTTGCGGGGAGGGATCCTGCGCGGAAGCGGACGTCATGGCGGTGCGCATCCTATCAACCACGCGGCGCGAGGGTAGGGCTTTCCGACGGCCGTCTTGCCGAGCGCTTGCAAGAGCGCGTATCCTCGAACGGTACGAGGCGCGAGATCATGCACGGCAAGAAATGGCGCATCAGCACGCTCTCGGACGTCGTATGGATCGTGCCGCGCCTCGGCGGCGGCGCCGTGCCCGAGGGCGCGTCGTCCGTCGCCCGGGGGCTCGCCGCCTGGTTCGTCGACGGCTGGTTCCCGGACGAACCCCGCGCGCACGCCCTCGTCGCCGACATCACGGCCTTCCTCGCGGGGCCGCTCGGCGCGCGGGAAGGCGCATCGTTCACCGCGCAGCGCGCGCGCGTCCGGCAGGCGCTCGAGGCGGGCGAGCTTCGCGCGTTCAAGATGGAGATGCAGTTCGTCCTCGCGGCGGGCGGGCGCAAGGAGGAGCCGAAGGGCGAGAAGGTCGCAGCACGGGAGGAAAAAACCTGGTTCGGCATCGAGCTCGTGGACGACGACGATCCGCCGAAGCCCGTGCCGTTCAAGCGATACCGCGTCGAGCTGCCGGACGGCGCGACGCGCGAGGGGATGCTCGACGCCGAGGGCCGGGCGCGCATCACGGGGATCGACCCGGGCCAATGCTCGGTCACGTTCCCCGATTTCCACGGCGAGGATTGGCGCCGGCTCTAGCCGGCAACGGAGACATGGGCGTGGGCAAGGAGCTCGTGCAGGTCGTGGATTTCGTTCGCGGGCGCGCCCGCGGGAGCGCCGTGGTGGAGCTGGCGCGGCTCAACTTGCTCGTCGGGCGCGCATTGTCGCGCAACGCCGAGTCGATCCCGGACGACCCGGAGCTCGTCGCGCGTGCGTGGGTCTGCGCGCGAGAGATCCTGGAACACGAAAGGAAGGCAAAACGATGAGCTTTCACCTCGCTCCGCAGGCGGACCTCGAGCGCGGCATCACCACGCTCGGCGGACGCCGTCTTGTGTTCCATTGTCACCATTACAACGTCTTCCTCCAGCGCACGATCGAGGACGCCCTGCAGGAGCGGGCCCCGAGGTTGCTCGTGGCGGCGGGGATGGAGGCCTCGCGCTCGATGCTGCAAGGGCGCGAAGGCGAGGCGCAGAGCGGCTCGGCCGCGCGCGTCTTGCAGCGCGCGGCGGACACGTTCGCGGCGCAAGGGTTTGGCCGGGTCGACGTCGGCCAGCTCGGCGAGGGCGGCGGGCAGGCGACGCTCGACCATTCACATTACGCGGTCGGCTGGGTGTCGCGCTGGGGCAAGCGGCCCGCGCCGGGGTGCTTCTTCGCCGCGGGGTTCCTCGCCGGCGCGGTCGCGGTCGCCTACCGCCTCGCGCCCGAGCGGGTCACGAGCCGGGAGGTCGAGTGCGTCGCCGCGGGGGACGAGCGGTGCTCCTTTCGCGTGGAGGTGTGGTGATGGCCATTGACGAGCGCGTCATCGTCGAGACCGTCACGGGAATGGGCCTCGCCGGCAACGAGGAGGGCCTCATCCCGGCGTTTGGTCTGTACCTGACGAACCATTACGCGGATTTCTACAACCGGATCTCGTTCGGCGTCCTCGGCGCGCTCGTCCGGGAAAACCCCGAGCTCACGGAGGACGCGGTCGCGCTCCTCACGGAAGCCGCGCATGTCTGCGCGTTCCACACGTTCGGCGGGATCATGTCGTCGGTCGAGTGGGACGCGCTCGTCCAGCCGATGATCGAGAGCCGCGAGGATTGGGTCCGCGGCATGATGGCGGTGGTGAACGCGTTCGGCTGGGGCCGTTTTCGTGTGGCCGAGCTCCTGCCCGACGAGCGGCTCGTCGTCGAGCTGCGCGATAGTTATGAGTCGTCCGGGTACCTCGAATCGTATCCGCGGGCCGACGGGCCACGTTGCTTCCTGGCGAACGGCGGGATGGCGGGGCTCATGAACCTCGTCTACCAGGGCGACATCACGCGCAGGCCCGCGCTCACCGAGGAGCTTTATCGCGAGGTGTTCAGCGACCCGCGATCCTTCCGCTCCCGCGAGCGTCTTTGCGCCGCGAAGGGTGATTCGCACTGCGAGTTCGTCGTGGAGCGAATGCAGGGATGACAGCGGACGCCGGGCAAGACCGGCGGAGCGTCGCTTCGTACGGAGAGGTCCTCGACGTGGTCGACGTCGGCCGCGTGCGGCTCACGCGGCGTTACGGCTGCATCCGGCGGGATCAGTTCGAGCTCGTGACGAAGGAGCCATTTCCTCCGGCGTTTCGCGATTGGATCGCGTCGCGCGGGGAGCTCCGCGAGCGGCCCGCGTTCTACGTGATCGAGGCGCCGGGCGCATTTCAGCTCACGGTCGCGCCGCGCGCGGGCCGCGCGATTCTGATGCCTCGCCTTGCAACGGACCTCACGTGGCAAGCGCAAACCGCGCGCGAGATCGCCGAGGTCCTCGACGGCATGCTGAATCACGGCTCCTGCCTGGCAAACACGCCACAAGCGGGGTAGAAGGGCCAACGTGGACGTCGTGGACATGCAGTCGCGAATCGCGGCGCTCGAGGCGCGGCTCGCCGAGGAGATGCAGGCCCGGCAGCTCCTCGCCGAGGAGCTCGACCTGCTCCGGGCCGTGATCGACGAGATGCCCGTGGGCGTGATCGTCGAGGATACGTCGGGTCGGCGCCGCATGTACAACGCGCATATGCGGGCCATCGCGGGCGAGCCCGGGGCGCGGCGTGTATTCGTCTCGGATGGCGTGTCGCCGGCGCCCCCGGAGCGGGATCCGACGCGGCGGGCGCTCGGCGGCGAGGTGGTCGAGAACCTGGAGAGCCTGCTCGGCGCGACCGGCGAAGAGGGCCCCGGCACGTGGATCTCGCAGTCGTCGCGCCCGCTCTTCGGCGCAGACGGCGTGGTGCGCGCGGCGGTGACCGTGACCCGCGACGTGACCGAGCACAAGGACATCCTGCGCGAGCTCGACGAGGCGATCGTGGCGAGCGACGACGAAAAACGCGCGCTCATCGATCGGCTGGAGGCCGGGATTGACGCGCTCTCGACGCCCATCATCGAGGTATGGGAGGACGTGCTCGCGCTCCCCGTGATCGGCGCGGTGGACGATCGGCGCGGCGCGGAGATCACGTCGCGGCTGCTCGACGCGGTCGTCGCGAGGGGCTCGCGTTTCGTGATCATCGACTGGACAGGCGTCGATACGATGGACACGAACAGCGCGCGTCATTTGCTGGATCTCGTGCGCGCCGTGGAGCTCGTGGGCGCCGAGTGCATCCTGACCGGCATTCGCCCGGCCGTCGCCGTTTCTTTGCTCCACCTCGACGTGCGGTTCGAGCACCTCCGCCTGCTGCGGAGCGTGAAATACGGCCTGCGCCATTGCTTCGCGCGGCTCGGCCGCAGCACCGGAATGCGCCGCCAGCGCAGCGCGGGATAAACCCCGCCGCCGGGCTCAGCGCAGCCGCGACGACGTGGGCGACGACGGGAGGGGAACACGCATGACGAAGACGGCGCCCTTGCCGGTCCCCTCGCTGTGCGCAGTGATGGTCCCGTGGTGCAGCTCGACCAGGTGCTTGACGATGGCGAGGCCGAGGCCGAGGCCGCCGTGCGCGCGGGTCATTCCGCTGTCGGCCTGCTTGAACTTGTCGAACACGTGCGGAAGGAATGCCGGCGGGATGCCTTGACCGTCATCCGTGACGGAGAGCTCGATCGACCCGTCCACGCGGCGCAGATGCACGCGCACCCAGCCGCCCTTCGGCGTGAACTTGATCGCGTTGCCGAGCAGGTTCGTCACGATCTGGAGCAGCCGGACCGGGTCCCCCTGGACGCGCTCCTGGGTCTCGATCTGGCCCTCGACGCGAATCGTCTTGGCCTCCGCCGCCGGGCGGACGGCTTCGATCGCCGCTTCGACGACGCCCGCGAGCTCGAGCGTCTGGATGCTGTTCAGGTGGAGTTTGCCCGCGACGATACGCGAGACGTCGAGCAAGTCCTCGATGAGCGCGACCTGCGCGCGGATGTTTCGCTCGACCGTGGCGAGCGCGCGCTCCCGCTTCTCGGCGGGGAGGATGTTGTCGCGGAGCATCGTCGTCCAGCCGAGCGAGGCATTGAGGGGGCTGCGCAGCTCGTGGCTCAGGAGGGCGAGAAACTCGTCTTTTGCGCGGTTCGCGGTCTCCGCCTCGGCGCGCGCGCTGGCCTCGGCGTCGTAGAGGCGCGCGCGCTCCATGGCCTGCGCGCACAGGCGCGCGAGCGTCGTGAGCAACGCCCGGTCCGCCTCGCTGAACCCGCGGCGTTCGTCGAAGGCGAGGACCAGGGAGCCGAGCCCGCGCTCCTCGAAGAGCAGGGGGACGGCCGCCAGGGCCTCGTCGCCGGGAGAACGCAAAGGCGCGATCTCGGGGTATCGCTCGGCCACCGCGGCGGCGGACTCGAAGTAGAGCGGGCGTCGCTCCCGGATCGCGTCCGTCATCGGGATCGGGTGGGAGAGCGGGACGCTCGCCCAGCGCTCGATCTGCGCCTCATCGTAGCCGACCGTTTGCAAAAGCGTGGCCGTCTCCCCCTCCGAGAGCACGCCCAGGGCGGCCCGTTCGGCGCCGAGGAGCGCGCGACCCTGGCTCACCGCCACCTCGGCCACCTGCAGGCTCGTGTGCGCCTCCGAGAGGGCCGCGGCCACGCTCATCAGCCGGTGTAGGTTCTGGCGCTTGGCGGCGGCGCGCGCCTCGGCGGCGCGGAGGGCCGTCACGTCGACGACCGTCATGGCCACGCGCGCGACGCGTCCCTCCACGCGCACGGGAAAGTAACTCGTGAGCGAGTATTGATGGCTCGACCGTCCGGGGAGGGGCCGGGCGACCTCGAGGTTGAGCAGGGGCTCGCCCGTGTCGAAGACCCGCTCCAGGCGCTCGATGGTGGTGGCCGTCTCGGGGCCTTCGGGGAGCGTCTCGGCCAGCGTGCGCCCGACGTGCGCGTCGGCGGGCACGCCGTGCATCGCTGCGAGCGCCGCGTTGATGCGCTCGCAGCGCAGGTGCGCGTCGAAGATGGCGATGCCGATGGGCGCGCCCGCGACGACGGCGTCGAGCACGGCGGCGCTGCTCGCGGCCTCGGCCTGGGCGCGCTTTTCGCGGGCGACGAGGTCGGCCCGCTCCCGTTCGAAGAGCTCGGCCTCGCGGACGCGGAGGTTCTCGGCGCGGCGCCAGAGCTCGGCGAACGCGGCGACCTTCGCCCGCAGCACGTCCGGGTTGAAGGGTTTGGGCAGGTAGTCGACCGCGCCGTGCGCATACCCCTTGGCTTGGTAGGCGTCGTCGCGGTGGATCGCGGAGACGAAGATGATCGGGATGTCCCGCGTGCGTTCGAGCCTGCGGACCAGGTCGGCGGTCTCGAACCCGTCCATGTCCGGCATCTGGACGTCGAGCACGATGACCGCGAACTCGTTGCTCAAGAGCTGCCGGAGCGCGTCTCGGCCCGAGCTCGCGCGCATCAAATGCAGCCCGAGGGGCTCCAGCACGACTTCCAGGGCGAGCAGGTTCGCCGGGTGGTCGTCGACGAGGAGCACGCAGGGGACGGGGGGTGGTGTGGACGGCGGGCAGATGTCCTGGCTCATGAGGTCAGGGACGGCACACAGGGTGGGACGTCGTCGCGGCCCCGAGTGTAAAACATTTGTGAATTGGAACCGTTACGGATTCGAAAGAATCTTCGATCGACCTCGGCTGTTGTTGGGCATGGTATGCCAATCCGCAGATGTTGGGTTTCGTCCGAGACGATGTGGCGTCGAGGGAGGTGGGATCCTCCAGAATCCGAAGCGCCACGGGAGAATCCCGACCCATCACTGGGGCTGGGTCCGCATGGCTGGCCGTGCGTCCGTGGCTTATCGTCACTCCTGGAATGAAGGTGCTTCCCGTAGGTGACGGGTCTCTCACGAGTTTCCTCATGCGCGTCCTCGAGACGTCGCTGACAGGTCCGCTCGCGCACGCCTTTCGCTCCACACGTGTCCCCGATCCGGTGGTGCTGGTGTTGTGCAGGGAGGAGGGGCTGGACGCGGGGGACATCGAATGCGCCGTCGAGTCGACGGAGCGCGCCGCCAAGGTGCTCGTCGATATGGCCGCCGCGCGCGGGGACGACCGGCCCGCGCGGGTCGCTCGGGCACTCCGCACCATGGAAAGGCCCATCGGCTTCGTTCCGTGCGTCGCGGGGGCCGACGACAAGATCGTGCTCGTGCTCCTCGAGCAAGCCGCCCTCGAAAGCTTCCGTGGCAACAATGCTCCATGACAGGCCTGCTCGAACGCACGTGCCGAAAGGTTGTTCATGAGCAAGGAACCGAGACCCCATGACACCGCGCTCCCTCGTCCCCAGCATCCTGCTCGTCGATGACCATCCCTCGAACCTGCTCGCGCTGGAGGTCGTGCTCGAACCGCTCGGGATGAACCTCGTGCGGGCGAGCTCGGGCAAGGAGGCGCTGACGCACCTGCTCCGCGAGGAGTTCGCGGCCATCGTGCTCGACGTCCAGATGCCGGACATGGACGGATTCGAGGTCGCCGCGCTGATCCGCAGGCGCGAGCGCACGAAAGAAGTGCCCATCATCTTCATCTCGGCGATCCACCGCGACGACAGCTATCAAGCCAAAGGATATGCGCACGGCGCGTTGGATTACCTGCCCAAGCCGTTCAGCCCCGACGTGCTTCGCGCGAAGGTCTCGGCGCTGGCCGACCTCTGGCGCCGCGGCGAGGTCAATCGCATGCGCGAGGCCATGCAATTCGAGCGGGAGCGTGTCGAGCTCGTCGCCCGCGAGCGGCGCGCGCAGACCGAGGCCACGAGGAGCGCGTCGGTGCTCGACGTGGTGGTCGGGCGATCGCCGATCGGCATCGCCGTCGTCGACGCGGACCTGCGCTGCGAGCGCATCAATGTCCCCTTCGCCGCGGCGAGGAGCGGCGCGCCCGCGGAGGCCCCCCTCGGCCTCCCGCTGGCCGAGATCCTCCCCGAGGGAGCGGACACGGTCCTGCTCGCCGAGCGCATTCGGCAGGTCTTCGCCACGGGCGAGCCGCTCTTGAACGTGGAGGTCGGCTGGCAGGCGGACCGCCGCGCGCTCGCGAGTTGTTATCCGGTGTGCGTGGAGGGCCGCGTCGAGCGGGTCGCGCTGATGGTGGTCGAGGCGACGCGCGAGCGCGCCGAGGATTGAAACGCGTCAGTCCTCCACCCATTGCACGACACGATCGATGGGCTTTCGCCCGGGCGGCGGCGCGTCGCCCAGGGGGTAGCCGATCGCCACGGCGCCGACCATCCGGAACGGCTCCTTGATGCCGAGCAGCGCTTCGATCTCGGGCTTCGCGATCATCGGGCCGGCCATCCAGCAAGCGCCGAGGCCCTCGGCGTGCGCCTGGAGCAGCATCGCCATCACGGCGGCGCTCGTCGAGCAGAGCTCGGCCTGCATGCTGCGGGCCGTGTGGTACTGCGCCGGATCCCCGCCGCCCGAGGTGATGAGGTCGGCGATGAGGTCGGGATAGTCACGCCATTGAGGCACCACGATCGTCGCGGCGCTCTCCAGCGGCTCGTGGAAAAAATCGCCGTAATTGGCGAAATCTTCGGCGTGGTGCCCGCGGTGGATGATGGCCTTGATCTCGTCGGCCCGCGCCCGCACGGCCGCGGCGATTTGCTTGCGTTTGTCTGCGGCCGTGACGACCGTGAAGCGCCAGGGCTGCCGGTTCGTGTTCGAGGGCGCCGTGATCGCAGCTTGCACGAGCCGGGCGAGCACCTCCTTCGGGACGGGTTCGTCCGCGAATTCGCGGCGCGACCGCCGCGTTTCGAGCCACGCCAGCATCCCCGGGCCCTGCACCCCGCCCGGGCCGCTCATTCCAGCTTGAATCCGCCGTCCACGTTCCATATCTGTCCCGTCACGTAGCTCGCCTCGTCCGAGACGAGGAAGGCGACCACCGCCGCGATCTCCTCAGGCCGGCCAACACGCTTGAGCAGGATGCGTTTCGCGAGCTCGTCGGGCGCGAGGGCCCGGAGCTCGGCCGTCATGTCGGTCTCGACGAGGCCCGGCGCCACCGCGTTCACGCGCACGCCGCGCGGCGCGAGCTCGACCGCGAGCGCGCGGGTGAACGACTCGACGGCGCCCTTCGACGCGGCATAAAGTGACTGCCCGCGGCCCGGGCGTTGCGCCGCCACGCTGGAGACGTTGACGATCACGCCGCGCCGCCGCGAGATGAAGCGCCGCGCGGCCTCGCGGCAGCAGGCGACGACACCCGCGGCGTTCGTGTCGAAGACGTGATCGTAATCGTCGTCCGTGCTCGCGCCGAGGAGGCCGTCGCGTGTCACGCCGGCATTGCAGACGAGCGCGTCGAGCGGCCCGAGCGAGGCCTCCGCTTGTTCGAAGAGCGACACGACCTCCGCGGGGCGCGAGACATCGGCGCGGAGCGCGACGGCCCGCGCCCCGAGCGCCTCGACGGCGGCCACCGTCTGCCGGGCCGCGTCCTCGTCGTGGCGATAATCGACGGCGACGGCATATCCGCGCCGCCCGAGCGCCTCCGCGACGGCGCGCCCGATCCCGCGCGAGGCGCCCGTGACGAGCGCGACGCGGGAGCGCTCCTTGGGCTCGCTCATGGAACCTCCACGCGCAGGGCGCCGGCGAGCCCCGGCATGCCGGCCGAGAGGGCCAGAGCCGAGCGGGCGCGTGTCTCCTCGGCGCGGGCGAGCGGGCGGAGCGGGCCCGCCGAAGGATGATCGAGGCCCGCAATGGGCGGCAGCGCGCCCGCGCGGAGCGCCTCGGCGAGCAGGATCGCCTGCACGACCGCCGTCGCGCCGCCGAGCTGGCCCGTGGAAGCCGTCAAGGCGAGCAGCGTCGCGGACGGGCCGAGCACGTCGGCGAGCGCGGCGCGTTCGGCTGTGTCGCGCTCGGGCGAGGCGAGCGCAGCGCCATCGACGATCGTGTCGCCCGCGGAGAGATCGGCCGCGAGGGAGGCGAGCGCGCGCGGGCTGGGAAAGCCTTCGGCGCCGTCGGCCGTCGCCGCAGCCGAGACGAACGAGAGCGCTCGATCCCCCGCGTCGTCGGGCCGCTCCAGCACGACGGCCGCGGCCGCTTCGCCGGGCACGAACCCCGCCGCGCCCTCGTCGTACGGGGCGACGACCGCCTCCGCGGTCGCGGCGCTCGTCGCGGCGCCGGACATGCCGAGCGAGAGGAGCGTCTCCGGCTCGACGAGCGTGTCGTACGCGAAGACGAGCGCCGCATCGACGCTGCCGACGGCGAGGGCGATGCTGGCCGCCCGGAGCGCCTGCGCCCCCGCGTTCGAGCCCGCCGTGGTCGTGCCGTCGCCCTTGCCGCCGACGTCGATCGACAGGAGCGCGTGCGCGTTGTTCGACAGGTGAAAGAGCATCCAGAACGGGTGCAGCAAGGAAAACCCCTGCGCCCATGCGCCCGTCGCGCGCGCGTCGCCCGTTTGTCGTTCGAGCACGGGCATCAGATCGTCCCAGTGCGCGCGCAGGCCACCATAGCCGCAAAAAAGCCCGAGCCGCGCGCCTTTCGCCGGCGTGCCCGCGCGGGCGAGGGCCTCGGCCCCGACCTCCATGCCGAAGAGCCCCATCCGTTTGACGAATTTGCGGTGCTTCGTCGGCCGCGGCGCGCCGGGGATCGTGGCGGCGAGGCGGCAGGTGTAGGTGCTCGCGTCGAAATGGGCGTTCGGGGCCGCCGCGCGCTCGCCCGCGAGCAGCCTCCGGAGCACGGCCCGGGCGTCGTCGCCGAGCGGGGTGCGCAGGGAACACCCCGTCACGGCCATCCGGCCCGCGTGCGTCATCGAGGTCTCCCGAGGACCACGCTCACGTTTTGCCCGCCAAACCCGAAGGAGTTCGAGAGCACGTGATCGACGCGCTTCTTGAGAGGCTGGGGGCCGATCACGTGGATCGGGCACTCCGGATCCGGCTCCTCGAAATGCGCCGTCCCGGGGAGCAGGTCCCGCATGAAGGCGAGCAAGCACGCGGCGAGCTCGATCGCTCCGGCGGCGGCCATCAGGTGGCCGACGGCGCCCTTGATGCTCGACGTGGGCACGTCGCCGAAGAGCGCGCGGATCGCCTTCGCCTCGGCCATGTCGTTGAGCGGTGTCCCCGTGCCGTGGGCATTGACGTACCCGATGTCCGAAGGCGCGAGGTTGGCACGACGAACAGCTCGTTCCATGGCCGCGTGCGCGCGTGATCCGTCGGGGCGGGGCGCCGTCGCGCGGTAGGCATCCTGCGTGGTCGCCGAGCCGGCGAGGACCGCGAGGAGATCCGCGCCGCGCGCCCGCGCCCGCCCCTCCTCCTCGACCACGAACATCGCCGCGCCCTCGCCCACGACGAGCCCGTCGCGCCGCCGATCGAAGGGCCTGCACGCCGAGGGCTCGGCGCGCGGCGAGGGGGCGCCGAGGCGCGACATGCCACCGATGCCGAGCGGGTTGACCATCGAGTCGGCCGCGCCGCAAAGGACGACGTCGGCCGCGCCCCGCTCGATCAGCGAGGCCGCGTGTGCGACGGCCGTGCCGCCCGCCGCGCAAGCCGAGACGTGCACGGCGACGCGGCCCGACAGGCCGAGCACGCCGCGGATCTTCTCGGCCGTGAGGTCGACACGCGAGCGGAACCGGACGCCCTCCGGGCCCGCGAGATCCCCCGCGCCGATGCGGATCTCGTCGCCGTCGAGCTGATCCGCGAAGTCCTCCAGGAACGCCTGTTCGAGCCCGAGCCCGATGGAGAGCGCGGCCCTGCGCTCGGCCGTCCCGCATCGCGCGTGGCGCCACGCCTCGGCCGCGGCGATGAGGCCAAAACACACTTTGCGATCCCGCAGGAGGCCCGAGTGCTCCCACGCCGCGGCCTCGCCGATGTGGAGCAGGACGCCGCGGTGTTTTTCGAGGAGCGAGGCGCTCGTCTTTTCGATCGGCACCTCGCCCGCGACACGCGTGGGGAAGGTGCGCGCATCGAAATTTCGGATCGGGCCGATCGCGCTTCGGCCCGCGGCGAGGCCGTTCGCGAGCGCGTCGTAGCCGACGCCGAACGCGCTGACGGCGCCGACGCCCGTGATCACCGCGCGCCGCCGGCCCATCACACGCCCCCTTTCGCGAGCACGACCACCCCGAGATCCCCGTCCGGGCCCGCGGAGAGCACGAGCGCGCGTGGTTTGTCGAGGTGCGCGAGCAGGTCGAGCGTGACCGCCCAGGCGAGCGCGGGCGTCGCGGCCAGGGATTCGCCGAGGGTGAGCGAGGTGTCCACGGAGAACTCCGCTTCGAGCACCTGGGGCAGATCCAGGAGCGCCTCGCGCGCAGGCGCGCCCCAGGGCGCGAGCACGACCACGTCGCACGGCTGATCTTCGAGCGCGTCGAGCGCGGCAGGCACGGCCGCGTCGCGCAGGACGCCTGTGCGGGGCACGAGCGTGCCGCGCGGGCGCTCGACGGGAAACACGCGCACCGCTTCCACGTAGCCGAGCGGCGCTTCGGCTGCGGCCGTGATCGCGAGCGCCGCGGCGCCTTCGGCCGGCGTGAGCCCTTGCCGCAAGAACCCTTCCCGTTCGAGCTCGGCCATCGTGACCGGGTGCAGGGCCGTGTCCGCGCCGCCGACGAGCGCGCGCTCGCACGCGCCCGACGTGATCGCGGCGCACGCCTCTTCGAGTGCCGTCACCGTGCCCGTGCCGCGCGAGAAAAACGCGGCGTTCGGGCCGGCGAGGCCTTCGAGGATCGCCCCGTGGCAGAGCGTGAAGTTGTTCATGATCTGGAACGCGAAGAGGGGGTTGCACGCGTCGAGCCCCTCGCGGCCGCAACGCGCGAGCGAGAACTGGCCATCCTCCATGCTCGCCGCGACGAGCCGCGCGACCTCGTCCATCTCCGCGCCCGAGGCGCCGACGCCGAAGAACGCGCCGATCTCCGCGCGCGCCTCGTCCCACCGCGCCTCTTCGAGCGCGCCGCGCATCACGAGCGCCGAGAACCACGCGGCCCGCGACATCAGCTTCTTTTGCCGGATGTCCTCGGGCCGCGACGGCGCGGGCGGGGCGAGCTCGGACGGGCGCGGGAGGCTCTTTTCGAGCACGCGCTGGGCGAGCCCGCGGCCCGCGAGGCCCGCTGCGGTCAGCGTCGAGACCGCGATCACGGGGAGGCCCTTTCCGTCTAGGCGCATCGGCTCACCACGAGGCTCGTGTTGGCGCCGCCGAACGCGAAGGCGTTGACGAGCGCTGCTTCCACGGGTTTTCGCTTCGCCGCGCCCACGACATGGGGCAAGACGCACGCCGGATCGGGCTCCGTGAGGCCCGCCGTCGGCAAGCAGATCCCTCCCTCGACGGCTTCGAGCGCGCACAAGAAGCCGATCGCCCCCGCGCCCGCCACCCAGTGCCCGACCGCGCCTTTCACCGCGCCGACGTGCACGTTCGCGAGCGCGTCGCCGAGCGTCCGCCGGATCGCCGCGGCCTCCACGGCATCGTTGAGCTGCGTGCTCGTCCCGTGCGCCTGGACGTATCCGATCTCCACGCGGCCCGCGTCGTCGAGCGCGCCGCGCATCGCCCGCTCGGCCCCGTCGCCCGCTTGATCGGGCGCCGTCAGGTGAAACGCGTCGAGCGTCCGCGCGGCCCCCGCGACCTCGGCGCGCGCGTCGCCCTGCTCCGCCGCGAGCACCACGAACGCCGCGCCTTCGCCCACGACGAACCCGTCGCGCCGCAGATCGAACGGGCACGACACGCCGCGCGCGCTGAGCGCGCCGAGAAGACCGAATCCTACGAGCATGAACGGATCGACGTCCGCGCCCACGCCGCCCGCGAGCGCGACGTCGCAGAGCCCGAGCCGGATGGCTTGCGTGGCCGAGACGATCGCGGCCGCGCCCGATGCGCAGGCGAGCGAGATCGTCTCGACGGGGCCCTCGGCGCCGATGCGCGCCGCGAGCGCCGACGCGACCGCGGCAGGCGAGACCGCGGCTGCGTGCACGGCCGTCGCGAGGGCCCGCGCGTCCTCGCCGAAGCGCGCGTGATCGAAGCGCGCGCCGCCGCCCGCCGCGCGCGAGAGCGCGAAGATCGTCCCGTACGTGGCCCGGCCGCTCTCGGCGCCGACGAACACGCCGATCCGCGAGGGCGCGGCGTTCACCCGGGCCTCGGCCCACGCCTCGTCCGCGGCGCGCCGGGCGAGCGCGAGGCGGCGATCTTCGGCTTCGTCGAGGGGGAAGGGGACCGTCGCCGCGACCTGCGACGGATATCCTTCGACGTCGAAATGCTGGACGGGCGCGACGGCCGATCGGCCCTCGGCGAGCGCGTCCCTCGACGCGGGCCACGTCTCGCCGAGCGGCGTGATCGCGCCTCGACCTCGCACGAAGACACGCCGCTTCAAGGCTCCTCCGCGGCTCCGGTCAGCCATATGTCGAGCACCTCGCGCCGCCGCGCGAGGACCTTCGGGTTCGTCACGCGCGTGAACGCGAAGCCGAGCTCGGCCGTCGCCACGACCTCGCCGTCGACCCGCGCTTTGCCTTTCACCTGCCCGCCTTCTTCGCGCGCGAGGATCGTCTCCGCTTCGAGCTCGAGTTTGTCCCCGGGCCGGACGATGCGCCGGAAGCGGGCGTGATCGATCATCGTGAGCAGCGCGTGTACGTCCTCGTGCCCCTCGGCGCGCCGGGTCGCTTCGAGCAGCACGCCGCCGAGCTGCGCGAGCGCCTCGATCACGAGCGCGCCGGGCATCATGGGGTGCCCTGGGAAATGGTCCGCGAAGGTGTCGTCGGAGAGCGACACACACTTGACACCCGTCGCGAGGCGCGGCGGTTCGAGCCGCGTGATCCGATCGAGGAGCAGGTAACGCACGTGCCGCGAGACTAGCAGAGCTCCTCCGGCTCGAATTGACGGCCGAGGTCCCAAAGGAGGTAAGATGCGTGCTCACGAGGGGAGCGCCATGGATTGCGTTAGCTGTATCACTCCGACCCGACAGGACCGTCCGCATACGTTTTTCCACCACGAGCGGGCGGCGTGTCCGACGTGCCGCGAGACGCACGAGGGACGCGTGGTGCTTCGCGGCGACAGCCCCGTGCGGCTCTTGCTTTGCCCCACGTGTGGGCCTTCGGAAGAAATTCTTCCTGGCACTGCAAATGCCTATGTCGACGGCTTCCTCGCCCGGGGCGAGGTGCCTGAGGGGTTCGAGGGCGAGATCGAGTTCAAGGAGACGACGTCCACCTGCCCGAGTTGCCTGACGCTGCTGCCCGCGAAGGTCGTGATCCGCGAAGGCCGCGTGTATTTCAAGAAAAACTGCGCGGCGTGTGGCCCTTCGGAGGCGCTCGTCTCGGAGGACGCGAAATATTACGTGCGAGCGTATGCGTTCGCGCGCGCGGGCACCGAGCCGCTCAAGTTCGCCACGAAGGTCGAGCACGGCTGTCCCACGGATTGTGGGACCTGCAATGATCACGAGCAGCACACCTGCTTGCCGATCATCGAGGTCACCGACCACTGCAACCTCGAGTGTCCGATCTGCATCGTCGACAACCAGTACTCGAACCACATCGATCTCGACACGTTTGCGCGCATGATCGACACCCTCGTGGTGAACGAGGGGCAGTGCGAGTCGGTGGCGCTCTCCGGCGGCGAACCCACGAGCCACCCGCAGATCCTCGAGCTCGTGCGCATCGCGAGCCGCCCGGAGATCGGCCGCGTCGTGGTCATCACGAACGGCATCCGGCTCGGCAAGGACCGGGCCTTCGCGAAGGCGCTCAAGGAGAGCGGCGCTTACGTGGGCCTACAGCTCGACGGTTTTACCGCCGATACCCACGAGAAGATCCGCGGGCGTGACCTCGTGAAGGAGAAGGAGGCGGCGCTCGCGGTGCTGCGCGAGCTCCAGATCCCGACGCAGATCATCTTCGTGGCGACGCGCGGGGTGAACGACGATCAGATCGGTAAGGTCGTCGAGCTGTTCCTCTCGGAGGACCATTTCCTCTCGCTGAACTTCCAGCCCGCCGCGTACACGGGCCACGGCGGCGGCCTCTTCGGCCACGATCCGCTGGATCGGCTCACGATCCCGGGCGTCGTGCGGCGCGTGGACGAGCAGACGGGCGGCAAGCTCAAGGTGGAGGATTTTTTTCCGCTGCCCTGCTCGCATCCGCAATGCGTGTCGCTCACGTACCTGCTCCGCCTCGAAGACGGGACGTTCCTGCCGTTCTCGCGCTTCGTCGATTTCACGAAGCACGGCTCGCTCCTTCGTTCGAGCGCGACGCTCCCCGCGACGCCGGAGATGGAGCAGACGCTCCAGGACGTGCTCTACGACGTCTACGCGCGGCAGGACGAGATCGAGCGCGGGCCGGAGATCCTCGCGGCGCTCAAGCGCACGCTGAAGGTGATGTTCCCGGATCGGCCGATGACGCAAAAAGAGAGCTTGCTCATCGGTGAGCAGCAGGCGAAATCGATCTTCCTGCACCATTACATGGACCGGCATGATTTCGATCTCGAACGGCTGCGAAAATGCTGCCACCATTATCCGCAGACGGACGGGCGGATCATGCCGGCGTGTGGCTTCAACATGTTCCACCGCGGCGCGGCGAAGGGGCCGGGGACGCAGACGCCGTCCTGGGGCAAGAAGCCCTGGGTCAAGGAAAACGGGACGACGCGTCTTTCGATCGTGAGTTCATGACGAAGCTTTGTGAAGGGCACGTCGCCCTGGTGACGGGCGGCTCCAAGGGCCTCGGGCGGGCGATCGCCGTGACGCTCGCCCGCGAAGGGGCGCACGTCGGGTTCAACTGGACGAAATCGGAGGTCGAGGCGAAGGAGACGCTCGCCGAGATCGAGGCGCACGGGGTGCGGGGGTTTTCGTTTCGAACGAGCGTCCTCGACAAACAGGGGCTCGCCGCGGCCGTGAAGGAGATGGAGGGCGCGGTGGGGACCGTGGACATCCTCGTGAACAACGCGGGCGTCTCCGACGTGGTGCCGCTCGCCTTGATGGATGAGGACGACTGGGACCGCGTGATGGATACGAACGTGAAAGGCACGTTCCTCGCCACGCAGGCCGTCCTGCGGGGCATGGTCAAGCTCCGGCGCGGGCGGATCCTCAACATCGGCTCGCTCGCCGGGGTGAAGATGATGCAGGCGCCGGTGCATTACAGCACGGCGAAGGCGGCCATCAAGGGGTTCACGGAGTCGCTCGCCAAGGAGATCGGGCGGTACGGGATTACCGTGAACAACCTCGCGCCCGGCGTCCTGGAGGGCGGGGTCAGCGTGAATTTGCCAAAAGGTCGGCTCGACGAGTACCTGCGGCATACCGCGCTCGGGCGGCTCGGCACGTTCCAGGAGGTCGCCGAGATGGCGGCGTTTCTGGTGTCGGATCGGTCGTCGTACGTGAATGGTGCGACCATTCTGGTGGACGGAGCGGTGTAAGGGGACGCAAAGGGAGCACGTCGCGTGGAAGAACCCGAGAAAACGAAGCGGAAGAAGCGAAGCGAGCCGAAGATCCAGATCCCGCTCCGCAAGCCCTACTGGCAGCTCGTCCCCAGCTTCCTCCTGTTCGCCCTCTGCGCCGCGTTTTTCTTTCATCGTTCGAGCGTCAACGACCGGGGCCTCGTCCTGAACGGCATTTTGCACTTCGAGGCGGACGGGGCGGACGTGTTTTACGCGGTGCTCGGCGTGCTCTCCACGGGCCTGAGCATGATGGGCCTGCTCGGCATCGTGCGCTTCTCGCAAATCGAACCCTTCGAGCTCGTCCTCGGCGGGAAATCCTTGTCGCTCCCCTACGGACGCCCGATGTCGATGCGGGTGATCACGGTGCCGATCCGCGACATCGTTTCGGTCGGGCTTCAGCCGCCGGAGTGGCCGAAATCGATCGCCGTGCAAACACACGACAGGGTGTACTGGATCCCGAGTTACTGGATGCCGAAGGAGTGGACCTTGCAGGACCTCAATGCCGCGATCGTCGAGCGGCTCCGGCGGCCCGAGGACGAGAGCGCCGCGGGAGGCGGATAGAGCATCGGGGCGCCTCCCCGAGCGGGGGTTTGGGGCGTAGCTCGGCTCGTCCGAGCGTAGCCCCAAGCGTTAAACGGTCGATCGTGCTAGAGGCTGCCGTCATGACCGTTTCGTTTGATCCCAACGCGCCCGCGGCCGCGGACTCCGGCATTTATGGATTGCCTTTCACGGAGGACGAGGCGGCCGTCGTGCTCGTGCCCGTCCCCTGGGAAGTGACGACCTCGTACGGCGGTGGCACGTCCGGCGGCCCCGCGGCGATCCTCGCGGCGAGCCGGCAGGTGGACCTCTACGATCTCGACGTGGAAAAACCTTATGCGCCCGGCATTTTCATGCAGGACGAGGCCGAAGAGATCGTCCGCTGGAACGATGAAGGGCGGGCGCTCGCGCAGAAGATCATCGAGGTGGGCGGCGTCATCGAGACGGACGAGCTCCGCGCGGCGCTCGCGCGGGTGAACGAGCTCGGCGCGAAGCTCAATGCGCGGGTCGAGGCGGAGACGGAGCGGCTCGTCGCGAAGGGAAAGATCGTGGGCGTCGTGGGCGGGGACCACGCGGTGCCGCTCGGCGCGATCGAGGTGCTCGCGCGGCGGCGCCCGGGGCTCGGCGTCCTGCACTTCGACGCGCATTCGGACACGCGCGACGCCTACGAAGGTTTTTCCTTCTCGCACGCTTCGATCATGCACAACGTGCTCACGCGCGCGCCGGGCGTCGCGAAGCTCGTTCAGGTCGGGATCCGCGACGTGTGCGAGGAGGAAATGGCGTTCGTCGCGTCGCAAGGCGAGCGCGCGCGGGTGTTTTTTGATCGCGACCTCGCGCGGCGCAAGATGGCGGGCGAGACGTTCGCCGCGGTCACGCGGGAGATCGTGGAGACCCTGCCCCGCGAGGTGTGGGTCTCGTTCGACGTCGACGGGCTCGATCCGCGGTTTTGCCCGCACACGGGGACGCCCGTGCCCGGCGGGCTCGATTTCCACGAGGCGGTGTACGTGATCGGCGAGGTGGCGCGGTCCGGACGCACGATCGTGGGATTCGACCTCAACGAGGTCGCCCCGGGGCCGGACGGCGACGAGTGGGATGCGAACGTGGGGGCGCGGCTGCTTTACAAGCTGATCGGGCTCACGCTCGCGAGCCAGGGCAAGGCGAAGCTGCGCTGAATCGAATCAAGGGACCTTGGCGGGCTTGGGCACGGTCGTCCCGGTCCGCACGGCGTCCACGACGAGATCGTTCAGCGCCTTATCGGCCTTCTCGCATTTCGCGGAGACCGCGCCCATCGTCGCGCCCTTGCATTCCTTCTTGCGCTCGATGGCCACCTTCCCGAGCGCCTCGTTTTGCTTCAGCGCCTCCTGGGTCGCGTCCTCGAGGATGCGCCACGGAATGACGGCGTGCTTGGGCTTCGACGGAGCCTGGAAGCGGACCTCCTCGGTGGACAAGGTCGCGCACGTGCCATCCCAGCGGAGCACATCGACGCTGCCCGTCGCGCCGCTCACCTGCATGCCGCCCGTGTTCGCCTTCATCTGGCTGAGCACGAGCAGCTCCTCGTCGAGCGTGAGTTTCTCCTCGGCGCTCGGGCCGCCGAGCCCGTTGAACGGCGCGACCTCCTTCGCGGAGACATAGGCGCGGCGCCAGGGCGAGCCCTTCTGGAAGAGAAAGAGCGCGAGCTCCGGGTAGACGCCGTTGCAAAGGCGCTTGACGAAGCCCTTCGGCATGACACACGCGGCCTTGTCGTCGCCCGCGCAGGCCTCGGGGATCCCCTTCGGTTCTTCTTCGGCCTTGGGCGCGTCGGCAGCTTCGGTCTTCGTGTCCGTGGCAGCTTCCGCCTGGGTCTCGGTCTTCGGCTCCTCGGCCGGAGGAGTGCTCGACCCACAACCGGCGAGGACGAGCAGAATCAGGGCCATCGAATGTCGCATGGCCGAACCCTAGCAAAGACCCGGGGCCGTCGTGAAGTGGGATGAGCGAAGCGCTCAGGCCGCCGCCGGGCCGAGCGAGCGAGCGAGGATTTCTTCGAGCTCAGCGTCCGTGAGCTCGATCGGATTCGAACGCATGCTGCCCGCCCGCGAGCCCGCGATGATGGAGGCGAGGTCGGTCTCGCCGACCCCATACGATCGGAGCGACGGGACGCCGAGTTTGTCGCGTAAACCTTGAAACGCGTCGGCGGCGCGCTCGGGGCTGCGATCGGGCGCGTCCGGGGGCAAAAGGAGGTCGGCGACCTCGTGCGCGCGGGCGAGCGCCGGGTGCCCGGGCGCGCGGGCGCGCAAGGCCGCGACGTTCGTGGCGAAGGTGGCGGGCAAGAGGCAACCACAGCCGGCGCCGTGCGGGACGCCGCAGAGGCCGCCGAGCGGCGCGACGAGGCCATGCACGGCGCCGAGGCCCGCATTGGCGAGCGCAATGCCGCCCCAGAGCGCTGCGAGCGCCATGGCCTCGTGCGACTCGTCCGTGGCGCGATCCTCGGCGAGCGCGACGAGCGCGCGGTAGGCGAGCGTGATGCCAGGGACGACGAGGACGTCGGTCATCGGCTGCGCGCCCTTGGAGAGATAGGCCTCGACGAGGTGCGTGAGCGCGTCGAGCCCGGAGGAGGCCGCGACGTTCTTCGGTGCGGTGGCGATGAGAGAAGGGTCCACGAGGGCGACACGCGGGACCATGAGGTCGCTGCGAATGCTGCGCTTGACGCGGAGGTCGGGGACGCGGAGGACGCTGTTTTTCGTGACCTCGGAGCCGCTGCCCGCCGTCGTGGGGACGGCGACGAGTGGCAATGGCGCCTTCTCGATCGTGCGGCCGGCGCCCACGGCCTCGACGTAATCGAGCGCCGAGCCCTCGTTCGTCGCGAGCGCCGCCGCCGCTTTCGCGGCGTCGATCACGCTTCCGCCGCCGATCGCGAGGACGACGTCGTGTCCCCCCTCGCGGGCGACGCGGGCGCCCTCGTCCGCGACCGCGAGGTCCGGCTCGCCGTCGACGCAAAACCGCGCCATCGCGACGCCCCGCGCGCGGAGCCCCTCCTCGATCGCCGCGAGCTTGCCGGAGCGTTCGAGCGAGTGTTTGCCGGAGACGAGGAGGCAACGCTTGCCGAGGCGGGCGACAGCCGCCGGCGCTTCGCCGAGGGTGCCCGCGCCGAAGTGGATCTCGGGCGCCGTGCGGAACGCGAACTTCACGGGATCACGCGGCGGGCGTCAGGCCCAGGGCTCGGGGAACAAGGACGCGTATTTCTCGCCGACGCGGGGGACGGCCATCATCGGCGCGACGCGCTCTTTCCAGCGGAGGTAATGCGCCGTCTGCTGGTGCGCCTTGAAATCGGCCTCGGTCTGGTAGACCTCGTACAGGAAAAACCGCGTGGGATCGTCCGCGCCCCGGAGGACGTCGAAGCGAACGTTGCCAGGTTCGGCGCGCGTGCCACGGGCGTTGTCGAGCGTCGCTTCGGCGAAGGCGTCGACGTGATCGGGGAGCACGGAGACCTTGACGCAGACGACGTACACGGGCGTGCTCCCTTCAGCGTTGCGGCGCGACGAGCAAGGGCATGAGGCCGTCGAGCTCGGCGGGAGAGAGCAAGGGGCGGAGGGCCTTGATGAGCTTCTCGGCGACGACGGGCTCGTCCACGCTCGAAGAATCGAAGCTGCGGAGGTTGACGCCGGTGACGAGGATGAGCCGCGAGATGAAGAACGAGCCGTGCTTCTGGTCGAGGAGCCGCACGGCCTGGTAGATGCCGCCCTTCGTGCGCCGGACGCCCGAGCTCGGTTGGCCCGACGCCGGGGTGCTCGAAGGCCCGCTGGTGGTGGGCATGGTGCCCGACGAAGGCGGGAGGCGGCTCGACGGGACGCTCGGCGGCGAGACCCTGTCCCCCCGCACCGAGATGGGCACCGCATCGAAGCCCCGCGCGATCACACCCGAGAACGACGTCGACGTAGGCGGCTGGCTGTCCGGGCCCGTGCGCGGATCATCGACGCCCGGATCGCTCCGGCGAGGGCCACGATCCGGGGGTCTTTGTGGATTGCTCACGGCTGCGATTTTCGGACAACACGGGAGCAAAGTCCATGAGGAAGCGAAGGGGCGTGTGTGTGAGGGGGGGCACGCAAGATGTGCGGTGACGTCCAGGCCGCAGAGGGGAGGGTGGGGGGTTCGGGGACAAACCGGGCGGGACAAACAGTCTTTCGGGGCGGGTCCGGTCGGGCTGGAACGTCGCTCGGATGTCAACGGAAATGGCAATACGCGCGCGAACGAGCGCGGGGGAATCGAGCGTCGAAGGCGGGGCCTCGAATGCCGGCGCTGTCGTGTCTTGACTTGTCGCTCCGGTCGGTTGAGATGGCGCTCCATGAGCCAGATGCCCGTCAAGCCCGGCGATCTCCTGGCGCGGAAGTATCGCGTGGAGCGTGTGCTCGGCTCGGGCGCGATGGGCGTCGTGGTGGCCGCGCGGCACGTGGATCTCGGGCAGCTCGTCGCGGTGAAGTCGCTCCTCACGGGGCGCGTCGTGAGCCCGGAGCAACGCGAACGGTTCCTCCGCGAGGCGCGCGCCGCCGTGCTCCTGAAGAGCAACCACGTCGCGCGTGTGCTCGACGTCGGGGCCGACGACAACGATGCGCCGTACATCGTGATGGAGTACCTCGACGGGCAAGACCTCGCCGCGACGCTGAAGGCGCGCAGGCAACTGCCGTTCGAGGAGGCCGTCGAGTACGTTCTGCAAGCGTGCGAGGCCGTCGGCGAGGCGCACGCGGCGGGGATCGTGCACCGGGATCTCAAGCCGGCGAACCTGTTCCTGACGCAAGACGTGAGCGGCGCGCCGTGCGTGAAGGTGCTGGACTTCGGGATCTCGAAGCTCGCTTCGTCGGACGTGGCGCTGACGCACGAGTCGCAGATGCTCGGCTCGCCGCTCTACATGTCGCCGGAGCAGATGAACACGCCGAAGAGCGTGGACGCACGGAGCGACGTGTGGGCGCTCGGGATCATCCTGTACCAGCTCGTCTGCGGGAAGACGCCGTTCCACGCGGAGACGATCCAGGCCGTGTGCGGGCTCGTGCTGGCAGGGCAACCGACGCCGCTCGGGCAGTATCGGCTCGATGCGCCGCCGGGGTTCGAGGCGGTGATCCTGCGGTGTCTCGCGCGGAATCGGGAGGAGAGGTTTCGCGATGTGGCGGAGCTTTCGGCAGCGCTCGCGCCGTACGCGCCGGCGCATGCGCGGGTGTACGTGGAGCGGGTGGCGCGGGTGGTTCGGGGGAGAGGTGGGCGGATGGGATCGATGGCGGACGCGCCATCGACGTTTGCAGAGCACACGGCGGCACGCGCGATGACGTCGGCGACGTCGGGGACGGCGGCGACGGAGAAACTCGCGGTGGTGGTCGCGCCGGGGGCGGGGTCGTCGTCACGCACGAAGGGCGCGAGTCCGATGCGGCTCGTGGTGATCGGGGTGGTGCTGGCGATCGTGGGTGGGGTGCTGGGGATCGGGGTGGTGGTGTTTTCCGGCGCGGGTGTTGGTAGGACGAGCGAGACGACAGGGCAGGAGTCGGCTTCGGGGCGGAGTGAGGCTTCGACGAAGGTGGCGGCGCCGTCGGGCGAGGTACGTGGGGTGGAGCCGGTGATCGTCGCGCCGATGGGGAGCGTGACGTCCGCGGAGGGGAACTCGCACGCGGCAGCGACGACGAGCGCGATGGTGCCGAGCGTGGCTTCGGCGTCGGCGGCGACGAGTGCGTCTTCGGTGCGCGCATCGTCGGTGGTCAAACCATCTGCGACGAGCAAGGCCGCGGGGACGAGTACGAAGGCGGGGCGTCCTCGGCCGCCGAAGGACGAGGATCTGTACGCTCCTTGATGGCTGACGGATGGAGTTTGCCTTGGTAAGGTACTCCGCCGAGGTTCGTTGCATGCGCGTGAAGGTGTCTGCGCTGGGGATCGTTGTTCTCGTTTGCTTGTGCGGAGGGCGCGCGGACGCCGGGCCGGCGGAGGATCGCGCGGCGGCGGATGCGTTGTTCGAGGAGGGGCGAGAACTCCTGAAGGCGGGGCGTGCTGCGGAGGCATGTCCG
The DNA here is from genome assembly GCF_029946465.1 of Polyangium sorediatum. Taxonomy (NCBI): domain Bacteria; kingdom Pseudomonadati; phylum Myxococcota; order Polyangiales; family Polyangiaceae; genus Polyangium; species Polyangium sorediatum. The sequence continues at coordinate 61,065 of NZ_JARZHI010000020.1, read as the reverse complement.
AAGTTCGCGGCGAGCCAGAAGCTACATCCACGGCCGGGCAGGCTGCTGCAACTCGGGGATTGCTACGAGAAGAACGGGGAGACCGCGCGCGCGTGGGAGACGTTCCGCGAGGCGGAGTCGGCAGCGCGCGTGGACAAGGACGAGCGGCGGATGGAGGTCGCGTCGCAACGAGCAGGAGACCTCGAGCCGAAGCTCGCGAAGCTGGTGGTGGAAGTGCCGCCCGAGGCGAGGGTCGCAGGGCTTTTGGTGCGGCGGAACGGGAAGTCGGTGGAGGCCACGGCGTGGGGCGTAGCCGTGCCGGTGGATCCGGGGGAGCAGAGGATCGAGGTGACGGCGCCAGGGAAAAAGGCGTGGGTGGGGAAGGTGGTGGTGGAGGGGAAGCCAGGGGTGACAACGGCATGGGTGCCGGCGCTCGTGGACGAGGTGAAGGGGGAGCAGGTGGGGGCGGGGAAGGAGGAGGGGGCGGGGAAGAGTTGGGTGGCGATTGGGGTGGGGGCGGGGCTTGCTTTGGCGGGGATTGGGACGGGGGTTGGGCTTCTCGTTGCTGCAGGTGGTGCGGGTGAGGAAGCGGATGCGCTCGACGACGCGATGCCGGACATGGCGTGCGACCCGACGCACCCGGACCACGCCGCGAACAAGGCCAACTGCGCGACGTTGCTCAGCACCGTGCAACGCAAGGACACGTTCACGAACGTCGGCACGGGCGCCCTCGTCGCGGGAGGCGTTCTCGCGGTGGGCACGGTGGTCTACGCGTTGTTGCCCACGAAGAAGCAAGCCACGATGGGCTTCACGCTGGTGCCCACGGTGACGCCCACCTTCGCGGGCTTCGCGGCGACGGGTCAGTTCTGAGCGACGCTCGCGGATGGCTCATCCGCAGCCGCGCACCTCTACGTCTTGCTTTCAATATTTACGGAAAGGGGAGACATGCCCATGCGCACGCGTCACACCACCATCGCTTCCCTGGGTATCGTCATTGCAGCGGGCTTCTTGCAGATGGCGGGTTGCTCGGCAGATGCAGACGACTGTAGCGTTATCAACGTCTGCTCGGAGGAGGGGAACCCGTTCGTCGTGGGGCCGCCTCCGGGGTGCACGGATTCGCCGAGCAGCAATTCGGAGGTCATCAAGACCGAATGCGCTTTTTTCGTGGCTGGATCGAAGGGCGACGACAACGGCGCTGGCACGGAGGCCGCACCCTTCAAGACGCTCGCGGTCGCGATCGAGGCGGCACGGAAGAACAAGGCTCGGGTCTATGCGTGCGGTGATTACGCCGAGCGCGTCGACGTGCCGGCCGGCGTCTCCATCTTCGGCGGGTTCGATTGCCAGGACGCCGAGTGGAGATACGACGCGAGCAAGAAGGCGAGAATCAACCCGCCGGCGCCTGCGGCCCCGGAGGAGGTGCAAGCATCGCTGAGGGTTACCGGGAGCAACATCACCCAGATCGAGGACCTTCGTATCGAGGCGGCGAATGCGACGTTGCCAGGGGGGTCGGCGATCGCCGTGATCGTCGACGGCGCGAGCGTGAATTTCGTGGGGACCGCGCTCATCGCCGGGAACGGTGCTGCGGGGAATCAGGGCGCGACGCCGACGGACGACATTGGGCCCTCCAATCCGGACGATGCCGCCATCCGTGGCAACGACGGCCAGGATGCTTGTATGGGAGGAGCTTCCGGAAACACGGGAGGCGCGGCGAAGGCCAATTCCATCTGCAGCGAGTCCTCCGGTGGGAAGGGTGGCAATGGCCAGGAGGCTTCGGGGGACGCCGGTAGCGACGGCATCCCCGCGCCCAACCCCAATCCGAGCAACAAGGGCATCGGCGGGTTCGGAGACATGGGGCCGGGTTGCGATGTCGGTCAACCCGGCGCCAACGGCGCAAGCGGTAACGACGGCCCCGGGGCCGTGGACGACGGCACGCTCGACGCGATCAAGGGGTACATCGGCGCGAGCGGCCAGCCCGGCACGAAGGGCACGGTTGGGCAAGGCGGCGGCGGCGGCGGCGGCTCGAAAGGGAAAATGAACTGCTTCGGGGCCAGCGGCGGCAGCGGGGGGGCCGGTGGCTGCGGTGGAAACGGCGGGCTCGGTGGAACGGCGGGCGGTTCGAGCATCGGAATCTTGAGCCTCGGAGCCAAGCTCTCCTTCCAGATGGTCGACGTTACGACAGGCGCGGGTGGTCGAGGCGGCGACGGCGGCTTTGGCCAGTCCGGCGGGGCTGGCGGCAACGGCGGCAACGGCGGGACGGGCGCGAGTGGTCTCTCAACGCCCGCGGGTTGCAACGGCGGCAAGGGCGGCAACGGCGGCGTTGGCGGAACCGGCGGTGGCGGCAAAGGCGGTCATTCGATCGGCATCGCGCACAAGGGCGGCGCCGTCTCGGAGATGGGCGTCACCATCATGAACGGAAACCCCGGCGACGGCGGCACCGGCGGCGGCGCCACGGGCGGCATCGGCGCTATGTTGCACGCGTTTCCGTGAACCGATGCTCATGTTCAGGACGCACCTCGTCATGATCAGGCCGCCACTATCTCTCCTATCGTGCGGTTTTCCTTCAGCATTTGCAGGTGAATTGTTGCCACCGAGCCCGCCATTCCCAGGCATACCCGGGGTGAGCATCGTATCGCCCCGCGTCTCGGGCGCTTTGCCGATGTGGGCGACGCCGATCGACGGACCTCCTGCACCTCTATCAAAGGCGGATTGCAATACACAATCCGAGCGCGCTATGAGCACTGCGGGGATACCGGGTCTTGGTGGGATAGGCGCCGATACCGACGTTACCAGGAACGCTGGAGCGACCGGATAGGCGGGAGAGGTCGTAGGATTTTTGATGCGTTGAGCGGCTGGCTACGCGCGTCTGCGTCAGGGGAACGCGTGCGTCATGGCGACGATGCCACCCGTGGCACCGCCGCCGGTGCCGCCGTCGCCGGGGTTTCCGTTCATGATGGTGACGCCCATCTCCGAGACGGTGCCGCTTTTGTGGGCGATGCCGATGGAATGGCCGCCCTTGCCGCCGCCGCCGGTTCCGCCCTTGCCACCATTGCCACCCTTGCCGCCATTGCAACCCGCAGGGGTTGCGGGGGGACTCGCGCCGTTGCCGCCGTTGCCGCCGTTGCCGCCATTGCCGCCGGCCTGGCCAAAGCCGCCGTCGCCCCCTCGCCCCCCCGCACCTGTCGTAACGTCGACCATCTGGAAGGAGAGCTTGGCTCCGAGGCTCAGGATTCCGATGCTCGAACCGCCGGCCGTTCCTCCGAGCCCGCCGTTGCCGCCGCAGCCCCCGGCGCCACCGCTACCGCCGCTGGCGCCGAAGCAGTTCGATTTCCCTTTCGAGCCGCCACCCCCGCCGCCGCCTTGCCCAAGCGTGCCCTTCGTGCCGGGCTGGCCGCTCACGCCGATGTACCCCTTGGTTGCGTCGAGCGTGCCGTCTTCGACGGCCCCGGCGCCTTCGTTGCCGCTTGCGCCGTTGGCGCCGGGCTGGCCCTGTTCGCAATCCTCCGCACCGGTGTCTCCGGGCCCGCCGATGCCTTTGTTGCTCGGATTGGGGTTGGGCGCGGGGATGCCGTCGCTACCGGCGTCCCCCGAGGTAGCCTGGCCATTGCCACCTTTGCCGCCGCTCGATTCGCCGCAAATGGGATTCGCCTTGGCCTCGCCCCCAGGATTCCCGCCGGGCCCGCCCATGCAAGCGTTCTGACCGTTGTTGCCACGGATGGCGGAGTCATCCGCATTGTCGGGGCCGATGTCGTCCGTCGGCGTCGCGCCCTGATCCCCCGCAGCACCGTCCCCGGCGATGAGCGCGGTCCCCACGAAATTCACGGTCGCCCCGTCGACGATCATCGCGATCGCCGAACCCCCTGGCAACGTCGCATTCGCCGCCTCGATACGAAGATCCTCGAGCTGGGTCGTGTTGTTCCCGGTGACCCTCAGCGATGCTTGCACCTCTTCCGGGGTCGCAGGTGCCGGCGGGTTGACTCTCGCCTTCTTGCTCGCGTCGTATCTCCACTCGGCGTCCTGGCAATCGAACCCGCCGAAGATAGAGACGCCGGCCGGCACGTCGACGCGCTCGGCGTAATCACCGCATGCATAGACCCGCGCCTTGTTCTTCCTCGCCGCCTCTATCGCGACCGCAAGCGTCTTGAAGGGCGCGGCCTCCGTGCCAGCGCCGTTGTCGTCGCCCTTCGATCCATTCACGAAAAAGGCGCATTCGGTCTTGATGACCTCCGGATTGCTGCTCGGCGAATCCGTGCACCCCGGAGGCGGGCCCACGACGAACGGCTGGCCATCGTTCTTGCAGATGTTGTTGCGGCTGCAGTCGTCGGCATCTGCCGAGCAACCCGCCATCTGCAAGAAGCCCGCTGCAATGACGATACCCAAGGAAGCGATGGTGGTGTGACGCGTGCGCATGGGCATGTCTCCCCTTTCCGTGAGTAATGGAAGCAAGACGTGGAAGTGCGGCTGCTGATGAGCAAATCCGCGAGCGTCGCTCAGAACTGGCCCGTCGCCGCGAAGCCCGCGAAGGTGGGCGTCACCGTGGGCACCAACGTGAAGCCCATCGTGGCTTGCTTCTTCGTGGGCAACAACGCGTAGACCACCGTGCCCACCGCGAGAACGCCGCCCGCGATGAGGGCGCCCGTGCCGATATTGGTGAACGTGTCTTTGCGTTGCAGGGTGCTGAGCAACGTCGCGCAGTTGCCCTTGTTCGCTGCGTGGTCCGGGTGCGCAGGGTCGCAGGCCGCATCCGGCATGGCGCTGTCGAGCGCTTTGGCGTCGCTGTCCGCGCCGCTCGCTGCCACAAGAAGCCCGATCCCTGCCCCAATCCCCACCAGCGCAAGCCCACCGCCCACGCCGATCAGAACCTTGCTCTTCCCCCCCGGCGCCCCCCCAATCTTCGGCGCCAACACCAGGTTCACCTCCTGGCTCTGCGCCTTCTCCACATCGACCGTCCTCAGCACATCATCGTGCCCCGGCAGCTTCGCCTCGATCACCCGCTTGCCCGGATCCACGAACACCGCCTTCGCCAGCGGCGCCTGCCCGACCAGCCGACCATCCACGAAAATCTTCGCGCCGCCGATGTTCGTGCCGATCGTCACCGTGCCGACTTGCTTCTTCGCCTCGTCCAGCCGCTTCTGCAGCGCCTCGCGCACCTCGGGCTTCCCACCCGCCGGGAACTCCTCCAGCGCGTACGACAGATGCTCCGCCGCATCGCGGAACTGGCCCAACGTCATCTCCACGTCGCCCAGGTTCCCCGCGAGATCGAAGCTCTTTCGCAGATCCCACGCCGCCTGGTACGACGCCTCCGCCTCGGCCCACTTCTCCTCGTCGAAGAGCTTGTTGCCCGTCGCGAAGAGCTCCGCTGCCCGCGCCGCATCGTCCGCGTATGCAGGCGCGGATCCCGCGAGCAGGAGCGCGAAGCTCACCGTCGAAAGCAGTGCCTTGGTTCGCATGCTCATCCCTCCCGAAGCTAGAAAAGTCGCCGCGGCGTCGTCGCCGTCGTCGTCGGTGCGGCCGTCGTCGTCGGCGCTGTCTTCGTCGTCGTCGTGCTCTTGCGTGGCACCGTCGTCACCGGCTTGACCCCGGTTGGCGCCGTCGTCGTGGGCGCCGCGTTCGGATCGATCGGATCGTCCGTGGGCGCAGGCTCTGCCGTCGCCGCAGGCTCGGCGGTTTCGGCGGGCGCCGTCTCGACAGGCGCCGCCGTCATCGGCGGCAGCGGGATCTGCGTCGTCGCCGGCACCGTCACCGCGATCGGCGCGCTCGACGAGACGCCCGTGCCGTTCCCCCCGTTCGTGACCCGCCCGCGCAGGAGATACGCCGCGCCGCCGCCGAGCAGCGCCGCGATGACCACCACGCCGATCCAGATCCCGATGCCGCGCCCGCCTTCTTCCTCGTCTTGCGAGGCCTGCGGGGCCGCGGAGCGTGAGCCCGGGGCGGGGTTCGCAGGGCCGAGCGACGCGGAGGGCAACATCGATCGATCGATGCCGCCGCTCGCGGTCCACGGGCTCGACGATGACGTCGGGTCTGCGACCTCGGCTTGTGGGGGCGGCGGCGGCGGACGAAGACCGCCGGGGGGCAGCTCCATCTTCGTCGTCGGCATGTGCCGCGCGTCCATGACCTCGACCTTCATGTCGGCCGAGATCCGCACCTTCGCCATGTCCATGGTCTTCAGGCGCTGGCGCCGCTTCGGCACCTCGATCGGCGCGACGTACGCGCGTGCTTCACGCTCGCCGTGCGTGGCGATCACGTTCTCGCCTTCGGCCGCCGGTGCCGCGGACGGCGCAGCGGGCGTACCCGTGTCTGCTGCCGGTGCTCCGCTCGACGGGCCAGCTCCCTCGCGATTGTCGGCGCTCACGCGCTCCCTCCCGGGCCTTTCACGATCCAAGTGCTCCGCTCGACCATGATGCCCCGGATCGCCGCGTCAGCGCCACCTTCCGATCGTTCGTTCACGTCGCTCGCCTGGCCCTCGCGCACCTTGACGGGGGTAGCGCAATCGACCCCCCCGCGCCAAGGGGGTTTGGGGGCAAAGCACGGCTTGCCCGTGCGGAGCCCCCAACGTCGAGAAGAGGTTTCGGGGTGAAGCACGGCTAGGCCCTCGCCGTTTCGTCGAGGCGATCTCGGACGCAAGCCCCCGGAGCCCTTTTATGGCATGACGCTCGCCGTGCCTACGCCCCTGGCAAGCCGCCTTCCCGCCCCGGACGACGCCGATCCTACGCTCGTCTTCGACAGGTTCCTCGAGTACGTCGCCGAGAAGGAGCTCGAACTCTACCCGGCCCAGGAAGAGGCCCTGCTCGAGATCGTCGGCGGCAAGAATGTGATCCTCAACACGCCGACGGGCTCGGGGAAATCGCTCGTGGCCACGGCGATGCACTTCCTTGCGATGTCGCAGGGCAAGCGCTCGTTCTACACGTGCCCGATCAAGGCGCTCGTCAGCGAGAAGTTCTTCGCGCTCTGCCGGGATTTCGGCCCGGACAACGTCGGCATGATGACGGGGGACGCGTCCGTGAACCGCGACGCGCCGATCATCTGCTGCACGGCCGAGATCCTCTCGAACATCGCGCTGCGCGAGGGCGAGCGCGCGGATGTCGATTACGTGATCATGGACGAGTTCCATTACTACGCGGACCGCGAGCGCGGCGTCGCGTGGCAGGTCCCGCTCTTGACGCTGCCGCAGGCGACGTACCTGCTCATGTCCGCGACGCTCGGCGGCGCGGACGCGTTCGCGAAGATCCTGACGAACCTGAACGGCAAGGAGACCGCGCTCGTGCGCTCGCGCGTGCGGCCCGTCCCGCTCGACTTCGAGTACCGCGAGACGCCGCTGCACGAGACCGTACACGACCTCGTCCAGAAGGGGCGGGCGCCGATCTACATCGTCAACTTCACGCAACGCGCGGCGGCCGAGGAGGCGCAGAACCTCATGAGCCTCGACTACGCGTCGAAGGACGACAAGCGCGCGATCGCGAAGGCGCTCGAAGGCGTGCGGCTCGACAGCCCTTACGGCAAGGAGTTCAGCCGCTTCGTGCGCCACGGGATCGGGCTGCACCACGCGGGGCTCTTGCCGAAGTACCGGCTGCTCGTGGAGAAGCTCGCGCAGAAGGGGCTGCTCAAGGTGATCTGCGGGACGGACACGCTCGGCGTCGGCGTGAACATCCCGATCCGCACGGTGCTGTTCACGAAGCTCTGCAAGTACGACGGCCAGAAGACGGCGATCCTCAGCGTGCGCGACTTCCAGCAGATCTCGGGCCGCGCCGGGCGCAAGGGCTTCGACGATCGAGGCACCGTCGTGGCGCAGGCGCCCGAGCACGCGATCGAGAACCTCCGGCTCGAAGCGAAGGCCGGCAACGATCCCGTGAAGAAGAAGCGTATCGTGCGCAAGAAGCCGCCCGAGAAGGGCTACGTGCACTGGGATCGCTCGACGTTCGACCGGCTCATCGCGGGGGATCCCGAGCCGCTCGTGTCGCGCTTCTCCGTCTCGCACGGCATGTTGCTCAACGTGCTCGGGCGCGAGGGCGACGGCTGCCGCGCGATGAAGACGCTCTTGAGCGACGTGCACGAGACCCCGGCGCAGCGCCGGATTCACAAGAAGACCGCGCTCTCGATGTTCCGCTCGCTCGTGCGCGGCGGCGTGATCGAGCTCGTGCCGCTCGCCGAGCGCGACGAGACGAACCGGCGGGTGCGGGTGAACATGGACCTGCAAGAGGACTTCACCATCAACCACGCGCTCGGGCTCTGGCTCGTGGAGACGGTGGAGCTGCTCGACCGCGAGAGCGAGACGTACGCGCTCGAGGTGCTCACGCTGGTCGAGAGCATCCTGGAGAACCCCGAGCTCCTCCTGATGAAGCAGCTCGACAAGCTGAAGCGCGAGAAGATGTTGGAGCTCAAAGCGGCCGGGATGGAGTTCGAGGACCGGGTCGCGGAGCTCGACAAGATGGAGTACCCGAAGCCGAACGCGGACTTCATCTACGAGAGCTTCAACGAGTTCGCGAAGAAGCACCCCTGGGTCGGGCGCGAGAACATCCGGCCGAAGTCGATCGCGCGCGAGATGTTCGAGGGCCTCTGGTCCTTCTCGGACTACGTGAAGGAGTACGAGCTGCAGCGGAGCGAGGGCCTGCTCCTCCGGTACCTCTCGGACGTCTACAAGGCGCTCGTGCAGACGGTGCCCGATCGCGAGAAGACCGACGAGCTCGACGACGTGGAGATCTTCCTCGGCGCGATCGTGCGGCAGGTCGACAGCTCGCTCCTCGAAGAGTGGGAGCGGATGAAGAACCCCGACCGCGTGATGGCGGTCGTCGAGGGCAAACCCGAGCCGAAGGAAGAGCAGTTCGACATCACCACGGACACGCGCGCGTTCGTGGCGCTCATCCGGAACGAGCTCTTCTCGCTGGTGCGCGCGCTCGCGCGGAAGGACTACGTCGAGGCGACGGAGCTCGTGGAGGCCGGCGGCGAGGACTGGACGCCGCGGCGCTTCGACGAGACGCTCGCGCCGTTCTGGGAAGAGTTCGCGGAGATCCGCGTCGATCCGAAGGCGCGCAGCCCCGAGAACACGCAGATCCGCCAGTGGCCGTTCATCTGGGAGTTCTCGCAGGTCCTCATCGACGAGGAAGGCGAGAGCAGCGGCTGGGCGCTCGAAGGCGTGATCGATCTCGACAAGTCGCGCGACGCGAACAAGCCGGTGATCTCCCTGCGGCGGATCTCGTCGTAGGATGGGCGCCGTGAAGACGTCTCTGACCCCGGAAAACCTCCCCCACGCAACGCTCGCGCGGCTCGCCCAGGCGAACCGCGACTTCGGTACGGCCTTCCCCGGCGAGGCCTCGCGCAGGCAGCCGGTGCACACGGTCTACGGCGGGGCGCACCTCTTCAAGGCGCGCACGTGTCAGCGATCCGGCGAGGTCGCGCTCGACGTGATGCGCACGTACGCGCCCGATCCCGTGACGTTCGCTCGCGCGCTCGGCCTCTCGTTCGCGAACGACTTGCCCGACGGTCCGGCCGCGTTCGCCGCCGCGGCGACGAGCACGTCGGCGATCCTCGCGCAGGTCGTCTACCAGCGCGTGCTCGAGAAGCTCGCGCGTGAGCCCGTGGAGGACTTCCGCATCGACTTCGAGGACGGTTACGGCAACCGCCCGGACGCCGAGGAAGACGGGCACGCGGTCGCGGCAGCGGAGCAGGTCGCCGAGGCCGTGGCGAGCGGGACGGCGCCGCCCTTCGTCGGCATCCGCATCAAGCCGCTGAACGAGGAGCTCCGCGCGCGCAGCGTGCGCACGCTCGACCTGTTCGTGACGACGCTCGTGACCCGGATGGGCGGACGGCTGCCCGAGGGGTTCGTCGTGACGCTCCCGAAGATCACGGTGCCCGAGCAGGTCGAGGCGCTCGTCGGGTTGCTCGAAGCGCTCGAAGCCGCGCTCGCGCTCCCGCCGAAGTCGCTCCTGTTCGAGGTGATGGTGGAGACGACGCAGTCGATCTTCCTGCCGGACGGGCGCGTCGCGTTGCCGCACCTCATGGCGCTGGCGAAGGGGCGCTGCACCGGCGCGCACTTCGGGACGTACGACTACACGGCCGGATGCAGCATCACGGCGGCGCACCAGTATATGGCGCATCCTGCGTGTGATTTCGCGAAACACGTGATGAAGGTCTCGCTCGCAGGCACGACCGTGATGCTCTCCGACGGTGCGACGAACGTGATGCCGATCGGGCCGCATCGCGCCGCGGAGGGCGCCGCGCTCGGGGCCGCTGAACTCGCAGAGAACCGCGCGGTCGTGCATCGGGCCTGGCGGCTCGCGCACGATCACATCCGGCACTCGCTCGTGACGGGCTTCTACCAGGGCTGGGACCTGCACCCGGCGCAGCTCCCGGCGCGCTACGGCGCGGTCTACGCGTTTTTCCTGGAGGGTCTCGAAGCCGCAGGCGCGCGCTTGAAGGCGTTCCTCGACAAGGCCGCGCAGGCGACCTTGCTCGGCGACGTGTTCGACGACGCCGCGACAGGGCAGGGGCTCCTGAACTACTTCCTTCGCGCGATCGCCTGCGGCGCGCTGACGGAAGCAGAAGCCGAGCAGATGACCGGCCTCGGCTCGGCCGACTTCGCGACGCGCTCGTTCGTGAAGATCCTCGCGGCGCGGAAGGGCTGAGCGATTCCCTCACCCCCAACCCCTCTCCCTCACGGGGGAGGGGTGCTGGGTCAGCTCCCGCGGTAGGTCGAGAAACCGTACGGGTTCAAAAGAAGCGGCACGTGGTGGTGCTCCTCCGGCGCGCGGAGGAGGAACGTGATCGACACGCTCGGGTAAAACCCCGTCGTGCCTTGCGCCGCGTAGTACACGCTCGTGTCGAAGGTGATGCGGTACGTGCCCGGCTTCGGGCGTGGCTCGGCCGGCAAGAGGTCGCGTAGGCGGCCGTCCGCGTCCGTCTTGCCGCGCCCGAGCACGACGAAGGCGCCGTTGTCTTCGAGTCGCTCGAGCACGACGGGGACGCCCTCCGCGGGCCTGCCGCGGCTCGTGTCGAGGACATGTGTGGTGATGGGGCTCGTGCTCATGGCGAGAGGATCTTCTCCAGGCGCAGACGGGTGATCTTTTCTTGTTCGCCCACGGCGACGCGGAGCTCTTCGGCTGCGTCGTTGCCGAGCCGCGCGCGCAGGATCGCGAGCAGCTCCTCGCCCGTCTTGCCCGTGGCGCAGACGAGGTAGATGCGGCCGAACTTCGCCTCGTAGGCGCGGTTTCCCTCGGCGATCGCCGCGCGCACGTCGTCGGCCGAACGCGCGGCGCCGGCTTGTTCGTTCGCGGCCCACGTGGCCGTCGACTTCGAGGCCGCCGCGGGATCGCCGATGCGGGGATGGTGCGAGAAGGCCTCGTCCCAGTCGGCGACGTCGAGCGCGTTCCAGTGCCGCGACGCCGCTTCGAAGAGCTCGCCGCGGCTCGGGAAAGGGCGCGCTTGGAGCATGCGATCGACCCAGCGGGCGCTGCCGCAGCAGCGCGTGAGCGCGGCGCGCGCTTCGTCGTCGGACAGGTCGTTCAGGGCGCGGCAGTCGTCCACAGCAGTCTCCTCACGCGGTGATCGGCGCGCCGTAGAGCCGCAGCCGCGCGACGCCGCCGTCGGGGAAGATGCGGAGCCGCACGTGGCTCACGGGCTCGCTCGCCTGGAGCGAGAAGACGTGGCGCGTGTGCGCTTCGAGCTTCGTGCGCGGCAAAAGCTCCTTCCACGCGGCGGCTTCGAGCGCCTCGGGCGTGTCCTCTCCGCGGAGGAAACATCCTTCGAGCGCGCAGCTCTCGGGGTAGTTGCCCTTGAAGTGCGTCGTGTCGATGTCCGTGCGCACGAGCGTGCCCGCGCGGCCGAGGCGGACGATCGCCCAGTCGTGGCCGGGGCCGCGGCGCCGCCGGCTCTCCCAGCCGTCGCCCATGTCGCGCGAGGGGCCGGGCAAGAGCAGGTTGCGCCGATCCGAGAAGAACTCGTCGCTCGCGCCGATGACCACGCCGCCGTGCTCGACGGCCGCGAGATCGAGGACGCGGTGCTCCGAGAGGAGCAAGGCCCAGTCGGGCTTCACCTCGCCGTAGACGCGCAGGCGCGCGACGCCGCCGTCGGGGTAGATGCGGAGTTTTACGTGCGAGAACGTGCCGCCGTCCGTGAGGGCAAAGAGGTTCTGCGAGCCGGGTTTGACCGCGGAGGGCGGCAGGATCTCGGTCCACGCGACGTCCGCGCCGAGCAACGCGTCGAGCGCCTTGTAGCCGGGCACGTAAGTCGCCTCGACGGACACCTTCGCCGGGGCGTTGCCGAGGAAGTGGCTCGTGTCGACGTCGAAGCCCGCGATCCGCCCTGCGAGGCCGAGGCGCACGATACACGCGTCCTCGCTGCCGGAGCGCCTGCGGCGCGACTCCCAGCCGTCCATCCACTTGCCCTGCTCGGTGTACTTGCCCGGGATGAAGACGGCCTTGCCGGCCTTGAGCAGGTTCTCCTTCGGCGCGAAGAAATCGTCGGTCGCCCAGATCGCCGCGCCGCCGAGGCGCTCCGACGCGAGATCGACCTTCGTCTCGAAATCAGCCATCGTCTCTCTCTTCCTTACGCACCACGCCCCAGGAGCGGGACGCCGAGGGGCTCGTCACGCACGACGCCGCCCTCGTACACCGTTTGACCCCGAAGGATCGTCATCTTCACCTCGCCGCGCAGGGTTCGCCCGAGGTAGGGCGTCACCGGGTGGCGATGCCGCAGGATCGAAGGCTCGACGACGAACGTGGCGTCGGGATCCCATACGACGAAATCCGCGTCGAGCCCGGGCGCGATGCGGCCCTTCTTGTGCGAGAGGCCCGCGAGCCGCGCAGGCGCCTCGCACATCCACCGCGCGAGATCCGAGAGCGTCGCGCCGCGCTTACTGGCTTCGGTCCAGATGAGCGACAAACCGAGCTGGAGCGAGGCGATCCCGCCCCAGGCGCGCAGGAAGTCGCCTTCCTGCGGCAGCTTGAGCCGCGGCGTGCACGGCGAGTGATCCGAGACGACGAGGTCGATCGCGCCGGAGACGAGCGCCTTCCACAGCCGCTCGCGGTTGTCGCGCTCGCGGATCGGCGGCGCGCACTTGTACTCGGTGTGGCCCTCGGGGACCTCCTCGGCGGCGAGCAGGAGGTAGTGCGGGCACGTCTCGATCGAGAACGGCAGGCCCTCGGCGCGCGCGCGGTTCACGTCGTCGAGCGCCCCCGCGGCCGAGAGGTGCACGACGTGTACGGGGCCGCCGTACGTACGGCAGAGCTCGACCATCCGGTGCACGGCGGCCTCCTCCCACGCAGGCGGACGCGAGGCGAGGTACGTCGCGTAGCTTCGTGGATCACCCGTGGCCGCGGGCGCGTCGCCTTCGAGCTCCGCGTGCACGAGCAAGGGCACGCCGAGGCGCGCGAGGATCGGCATCGCGCGGCGCAGGTCGCCCTCCTCGGCCATCGGAAAATCGTCGATGCCCGAGTGCACGAGGAAGGCCTTGAAGCCAAGCGCGCCGGCCTCGACGAGGGGCTCGAGCTCGCGCTCGTTGCCGGGCACGACGCCGCCCCAGAAGCCGTGATCGACCCACGTTTGCCCCGCCGACGCGCGGCGCTTCTCCTCCAGCGCCGCGCGCGTTGTGGTCACGGGGATCGAGTTCAGCGGCATGTCGACGACCGTCGTGATGCCGCCCGCGGCGCACGCGCGCGTGGCCGTCGCGAAGCCCTCCCACTCGGTGCGCCCCGGCTCGTTGACGTGCGCGTGCGTGTCGACGAGGCCGGGCATGATCACGGCGTGGCCCGCGTCGATCGTGCGCACGCCTCGGGGCGCGGCCGAGGGATCGAGCACCGCGGCGATACGGCCGCCGGCGATCGCGATCGCGGCTTCGCGCACGCCGTCCGGCAGCACGACGCGGCGGCCCTTCAGCACGAGGTCGAACGGGGCGGGATCGTGGCTCGTCATCAGGCAGGGAGCTTGGCCGAGAGGAAGGACTGGAGCTTGACGATGTTCTTCTCGTCGCGGGAGAAGCTCGGCGCCTGGTAGCTCTGCGCCCAGCCCGCCACCTCGTTCAGGAAGGCCGTGCGCGTCCCGTCGTCCTCGACGATCTCGTCGACCGTGCGGCCGCGCGCGGCGCCGCGGGTCAGGTCACGGACGTACCGTTCGAGGCGATTGTAGTCCTTGCCGAGCAGCTCCACGATGAGCGCCTTGTCGGCCGCGAGCCGCGTGAGCGCGGGGGCCTCGGCGCGCACGGACGGGTTCTCGTCGAGCGCGAGCGCGGCCGCGATACGCAGGACGAACGCGTCGTCGAGGAAGCCGAGATCCTCGATGCCGTCGGGGATGAGATCGAGCGACTTGAACAGGTAGTTGAGCCCCGCCGCCACGTACCTCCGCGCCGAGAGGGGCGCCGAGGTCGAGGCGAGCAGCTTCGCGATGTCGTCCGCGTCGGCGGCGAGCGTGCGCAGCCACTCGGGGAAGGTGTTCAAGCAACGGGTGTCGAGCTCGGTGGTCATGAAAGGTCCTTTCTTACTCTCGGTCACAAGGCCTTCGGCTCGTCCTTCGATTCTTTCGGTTTCGAAGGACGCCAGCCGAGCACGCGCAGCGCGTTCAGTGAAAACAGCTTCAGGATCTCGTCGTCCTTGCGACCCCGCTTGCCGAGCTCGCGGGCGAGCGCGGGCAGGTGCGACGCGTCGTCCATGCCCTCGGCCGGCTTGATGTCGCCGTCGAAGTCGCTGCCGATCGCGACGTGATCGATGCCGGCGACGGCGATCATGTGCTCGGCCTGCGCCACGACATCCGCGAGCGTGGCCGCGCCGTCGGCCTTCACGAAGGGCGAATGGAAGTTCAGCCCCGCGACGCCGCCCGTGCGGCCGATCGTGCGGAGCTGCTCGTCCGTGAGGTTGCGCGGGACGTCGCAGAGAGCGCGCGCGTTCGAGTGCGTCGCGACGATGGGCGCGCCGTGCGCCTCGGCGATCGGGACGAGATCGCGGAAGCCCGCGTCGGAGAGGTGCGAGACGTCGACGAGCGCGCCCTTGTCGTAGATGCGCGCGGCGAACGCCTTGCCGAGATCCGTCAGGCCAAACTTCGCGCCGCCGCCGGTCGCGGCCGAGGCGAGCTTGTTGTTCCGCGCGTGCGCGAGGCTCACGAGGCGGACGCCGCGATCGATGAAACGATCGATCGCGGTGAGGTCCTCCGCGAACGCGCCCGCGCCTTCGATCGCGAGGAACGTGCTGATGCGATCGGGCTCGGCGGCGCGCGAGCCGAGGGGCAGGAAGATCGCGCTCGCTTCCACGATCGAGACGGCGGCGCGGTAGATCGCCTCGGCGTCGTCGATCTTCGGGCCGCCCTTGATCTTGTCGGAGATGTAGATCGGCAGGACGACGCCGCCGTAGCCGCCCTTTCGCAGCGCCTCGATACGCGCTTGCCCCTCGACGAGCTTGGGCGAGCGGCCCTTGCCGTGGACCTGCCAGGGGACGTCGGCGTGCAGGTCGACGACCATGAAACGCGGCGTTTCCTCGCCTGCGGCAGCGGCCCCGCGCGGGCTCGCGAGGCTCACGACCAGCGAGGCAGCGCTGACGAGGAGCGCGCCGAAGCGGGCCGTGAGCAGGAGCGGAGCCACGTCACGAGCCTCCGGCGAGGTAGCCGATCAGGATGCCGAGCAGCAACGTGCCGAGCGCGATCGCGGCGGCGATCGGCACGGGCACGACGCTCTTCTGCGGCGGCGGCAGAGGCGGCGCGGGCACGATGGCCACCTGCGGCGGCATGCGAGGGATGGGCGGGCCGTGCCGCTCCGCGCTCATCTGCGTGCCGCCCGCGGGGTGCGGCGGGTAGAGCACGGCGGCCGGCGCGGGCGCGCCGGGGCGCGGCGGCGAGGCCGCAGGATCGGTGTCGGCGACGGCGAACGAGCCCGACACGGGCGCCATGGGCGGCGGGGTCGAGCCCGTGGGGATCATCATCGCGCTGACGGCGGGCATGGCGGTCGTGGCGGCCGAAGCGAGCGTCGCGGCGCTCTCGTGTTGCGGGTTCCAGCCGCTGTTCACCACGACCTCGGGCGCCTCGACGCGCACGAGGGCGGCGAGGACCTGGGCCATCTCGTCCGCGCTCTGGAAGCGCTTGTTCGGGTCCTTCTCCAGGGCGCGATCGAAGAAGGATGTGAAGCGCTCGAGCTGCGGGGCGTAGGTCGTGATCGGGGTCGGGGGGCTGACGATGACGGCGGTCAGGCGCGTGAAGTCGTTGTCGGCCTCGAAGGGGAGCTGGCCCGTGAGCATCTGGTAGAGGATCGTCGCGACGCCCCAGAGATCGCTGCGCGGGTCGACGTTCTTCGCGCTCCGGATCTGCTCGGGGCTCATGTACCCGGGCGTGCCGATGAGCGCGCCGGTGCGGGTCTTGTTGCCCATGCCGCCCGCGGCATCCATGACCTTCGCGATGCCGAAATCGAGGATCTTCACGACCTCGTTGCCGCCCGGATCCTTGGCGACGAAGACGTTGTCCGGCTTGAGGTCGCGGTGGACGACGCGCTGCGCGTGGGCGGCGGAGAGGGCGGCGAGGATCTGGCTCGTGATGCGGTAGGCCTCGGGCACGGGCACGATCACGCCGCCGTCGAGCTTGTCGCCGAGCGACTGGCCGCGCAGAAGCTCCATCACGAGGTAGGGCGAGCTGTCCTCGGCGACGGCCGACTCGAGGATCGGCACGACGTTCGGGTGCACGAGGTTCTTCGTGGCGGTGACCTCGGCGAGGAAGCGGTCGCGGACCTCGGGGATGCGGGTGAACTCCTCGTGGAGGAGCTTTACAGCGCGCTTGCCTTCGCCCTGCACGCTGTCGGCTTCGTAGACGGCGCCCATGCCGCCTTCGCCGAGCAGGCGCACGAGCCGAAAGCGCCGGTTGAGGGTCGCGCCGACGAGCTTCTCGGCCGGGCTCGGAGTGGTCATGCCGGGCGAACCTTACCAGAACTGTCCGCGGGGCACGCTCCCAGGACACACCCCCGATCCTGCTCCCCCGCGCTCCGCGTATGCTCTCCGTTCCCCGACCCGAAAGGACGGACGCGGTGCCCAACGGACACATCCACTACGAAGCCTGTGATCAGCTCCACTGGACATTCACGGAGCAGGGATATCCGGAGTTTCGTATCGACCGGTATCACTACAGCCGCATCGTGCGGGTGATCCACCTGCGCGGCGTGCGCGGGTATGCGCCGGATCCTCTCTGGGAGACGTTCCAGCCGCCGGACTCCCGGCTCGGCAAGAAGCCCGAGCGCGGGGCGGTCGAGGCCTTGGCGGTCAAGTACGCGGCGGCGTTGCAGGCGCTCCTGACGTCGAACCCGAAGGACGCGCTGAGCCCGAGCGTGCGCAGCGCCTCCCTGGCGTGGTTCTCGTTCGAGGTGGGCTGGGCCGTCGTGATCGGCGATTACTCCCTGTACATGCGCATCGGCGACGAACCCCTGCGCGAGATCGAGAAGCCCGTGCCTGGGCTCCCGCCTGACATCGAGATGACGGACGAGATGCGCGCGCAGTGGAGCCAGATGAAGATCATGTTCGCGACCGCCATCGGCGTCGACGGCCCGCAGAGCGGCATCAAGCCCGAGGAGTGCGTCCACGACCTCCAGAACGTGACCGAGCTCCTCTGCTCGACCACGCCGCTGCACGCGTCTCCGGGGTGGCCTCGTATCGCCGCGTCGCCCGTCTTCAGCGCCGAGAGCGCAGGGTTCGTCGCGGAGGCCATGCGCGCGTGTGGTCTCAAAGGCGAGAACGATCAGCTCACCCTGCGATGGCGACGTCCCGAGGGCGAATGAGGCCCGCGTCCGGTTTTCGTTGACAACGAAGCCCGCCCTTCAGGGCGTGGCCGCCATCTTCCCGCGCGCCGCCGGGCTCGCCCAGAGCGGCGCCGCGAGCGTCTCGCCGGACTTTCCCTTGCCGTAGAGGAAATCGTACGCGCTCATGCTCGTCATCACGCGCTTCGTGTAGAGCCGCGTCTCCTCGTAGGGGATCTGCTCGACCCAGAGGTCAAAATCCTCGTTCGGTCGCTCGTCGACCCAGTCCTTCGGCTTCCCGCCGCCGGCGTTGTACCCGGGGATCGCGAGCAGCGGGTTGTCCTGGAACTTCGCGCGGAGGATCGAGAGGTAACGGCAGCCGAGCGCGATGTTGATCTCGGGGCGCTTCAAGGACTCCGCGTCGCCCTTCAGCTTGAGCGGCTTCGCCATGCGTTGCGCCGTGGGCACGATGAGCTGCATCAGGCCGACCGCGGCCGCGCTGGAGACGACACGCGGATCAAAGGCGCTCTCCTCGCGCATGATCGCGTAGGCGAGTGATTCGGGGATGCCGCTGCGGGTCGCCTCGGCCGCGACGACGGGCGCGTACGGGCGCGGGAAGGCGATCTCCCACGCCGAGCGCCAGTTGCCCGCCGGGTAGTGGTCGGTCCAGTCCGTGAGCTCCGCGCGGCCCGTTGGGATCGTGTTCGTCGCGGTGCGGAGGATCTGGTGCGCCTCCTTCGGCGAGCCGGCGCGCGAGAAGAGGAGCGCGGAGGCCCAGAGCACCTCGGGCGGCGCGGTGCGGGCGCCAACGCCGAGGCGATCGAGCTCGATGCGGGCGAGCCTCGACTCGCCTTGTCGCGCGAGCGCGAGGGCGCGGAGGAACTCGGTCTTGCCGAACGCCGCGCTCTTCGGCGGCGGCGAGGGGGCCGTCGCGCCTTCGCGCGCGAGCGCCTCGTCGAGCGCGCGATCGGCCGCGGCGCGGTCCTTGTCCGCGAGCCGCGCGTAGGCGAGCGACATGTAAAACGAGAGCGGGTAGTCGCGGATGACGGAGGCGAGCAGCTCCTTGCCTTGATCGAGCGCGCCCGTCTCGAGCCGCGCGCGGCCGAGGTAGTAGGGTAGGCGGCCGGCCGCGTAGTAGACACGCTCGCGCGGGGCGCGGCCGAGGGCGCGCTCGAGCGGCGCGACGGCGCCGGCCCAGTCGCGCTTCGTCATGCGGGCGAGGGCGAGCTCGAAGAGGCCGTCGGTCGTCATGTCGCCCTGCGGGTAGTCGTCGGGCATCTTCGTGAGCATCTGCGTGAAGCGCACCTCGTCACCGAGCTCGCGCGCGGCGTGGGCGCTCTTCAAGCGCGCGTCGTCGGCGAGCCTGTGCGTCGGGAACTCCTGTTCGAGCAGGCCGTAGCGCCGGATGGCCTCTCCATGCTGGCCGTTGCGGGCCGAGGCCTTGCCGCCGTGCCAGAGGGCCTCGACGCGGCGGGGCGTGCCGGCGCAACGCTCGATCGCGGTGCCGAAGCCGCCTTCGGCCTCGGGCTTTTTCTTCAGCCGCGCGAGGGCCTCGGCGCGGACCATCCAGGCGCCGCAGCCGAGGTCGCCGGGGGCCTGGGCGCGGGCGTCGGCGATGAGGCCGTCGGTCGTGCGCAGCGCCTCGCGGCTCTGGCCGGCGTCGAGCTGGCGCTTGGCCTGGGAGAGCAGGTCGTCCTGGCTCGGGGTCTCGAAGGCCTTGCGGCGCGGGAACGGCAAGCTGCCGAGGGCGTCGGTCTCGATCGCCTTCGCCTCGCCGTTCCCCGCGCCCGAGGGCGCCTCGTAGAGGACCCGTCGCGCAAAGCCGATGGCCTCCTCGGCGTGCTCCTCGGAGGGCTTTTGCAAGAGGGCGCGGGCGACCTTGAGCGAGACCTCGACCCAGCGCGGCGGGTGCCCCGACTTGCCGAGGTAGGCGCGGTAGTGCGGCAGCGCCGCGTCGAGGTCGCCCTTGCCGAGCAGCGCGTCGGCGCGGAGGAGGCCGACCTCGGAGGCGACGGGCAGATCGGCGGGGACCTTGTCGAGGTGGCGGAGGGCCTCGGCGTGCTCGCCCGCGCGCTGGGCGTGGTCCGCGGCCTGGTAACGGGCGTACCCTTCGAGGGGCCCTCCGATCGCAGCGGACTCCCCGTAGGCGCGCGCGGCGCCGAGTGGATCCCCCGCGAGGGCGCGGAGCCGGCCGAGCTGGTACCGGAAGGCGTGCTCGTCGTCCTTCGACGGGCGTGGCTCGGCGGCGAGGACGGCGTCGAGCTCCTTCACGGCCTCGACGTAGGCCTCGCGGGTGACGGCGGCCTTGACGGCGGCGAGGCGCGCGTCGTCGAGGAGGGGGACGGCGGCATCCGGGTCGAAGGCGACGCTCTCCTCGGGCGTGGACGCGGCGGCGGCGGCGGACGTGGCGACCGCGGGGACGGCGGCGGCCGCGGAGGTGGGCGCGGCCGCGGCGGAAGCGGGCGCGGGGGTGGGGCCGGCGCCGAGGCGCGGGGCGGTGGTGACGGCAGCGCAGCCGAGGGCGACCAGGGCGGTGAGGCCGAGCCCCCAGGCCGCGCCTCGCCGGGACAGGAACGAGCGGAGAGCCACGGCGGGAGTTTAGCCCGAAAAGCGCGGATCGGCCGGAGAAAGCTGTTCGACCGAGCGCACGCGTCGACGCCCGCGTGTCGGCAGGGTATAGGGGGACCCGATGCGCGGAGCGGGACGATGATGGCGGTATTCCAGGACTGGATCGCGATTCTGCTTCGCTGGCTCCACCTGATGGCGGGCATCGCGTGGGTGGGCACGTCGTTTTATTTCAATTGGTTCGATCTGTCCGTACGGCCGCCGAAGGGCAAGGTGCTGAAGGAGAACATCCGGGGCACGCTCGACGAGATCCACGGCGGCAGCTTCTACTATCACGAGCAATACTGGCCGAACGCCCACCCCGAGCGCCTGCTCGTGCACGCCTGGCCTGCGAAGACGACGCTCGTCACGGGGGCGCTCTTGCTCGCGGGGATCTACTGGTATGGCGCGCGGACGTACCTCATCGACCCGAGCGTGGCCGACATCGGCCCGACGGCGGCCATTGGCATCAGCATCGCGTCGATCCTCGCGTGCTGGTTTTTCTACAACGAGCTTTGTTTCTTCATTGAAAACAATCGCGTGGTGATGGCCGTGATGGCCGTGTTCGTCGCGGTGGCGGCGTACGGGTATCAACACGTCTTCAGCGGGCGCGCCGCGTACATCCACGTGGGCGCGATGCTCGGAACGTGCATGGGGCTCAACGTGTGGACATCGATCGTGCCCCACCACATCGCCATGCGAAAACAGCTCAATGCCGGCGAGAAGCTCGACTTGCGGCATGGCGAGGAAGCGAAGCGGCGGTCGCAGCACAACAATTATTTCACGTTGCCGGTCACGTTCGCGATGATCAGCAACCATTTCGCGCTGGCGTACAACCACCACCGCGCCTGGCTGATCCTGTGGCTGCTCATGGCGGGCGGCGTGTCGATCCGCCATTACCTGAACATCAGCTTCAAGTACGATCGGAAAGAGAGATCGCTCCTCGTGGCCGTGGCGGCGGCCTTCGGAGGTGCGATGGGGCTGAGCTTCCTGCGCCCCGCGCCGCCGGTGGTGGTGGGCCCGGTGGATACGGCGACGGCGATGGCGATCGTGCAAAAGCGCTGCGTGCCGTGTCATTCGCAAAAGCCGACGCATCCGACGTTCGTCGCGCCGCCGTCGGGGTTCATGCTGGACACCCCGGAGCAGGTGCTCGCGAAGGCGGAGAAGGTGGTGCAGCGGACGAGCGTGACCCGGGATATGCCGCTCGGGAACGTGACGGCGATGACGGATGAGGAGAGGGCGCAGCTCAAGGTGTGGATCGAGGGACAGGGGAAGTAGGGGCGGGGGGCGTATCGGCGGAGGGGCGGGGGCGTCGGTTTCGGGGGGCGCGAGGGAATCGCTCGTCCCGTAACACGCGAGGCTCTCGTATCCATCCTGGCTGTCACGTGAGCGCAACGGCGGGCGGAGCGCGGCTGTTACGCGGCCGTGTCAGTGTCACGCGCCTATGACACCGACCGTCGTCCGCGCCTCTTGAACGGGCGTCTCCGCGCGCGCGTCCTGTGGCCCGAAGCTTGCCCTTGGGCTGGCCGACGTGGGTATCGCCCGCGCGCTCGAAGAAACAGGGTGCTTCATGATGATACGCAGGATGCTTGCATCATTGCTGGTCCTGGCATTGCCCTATGGGTCGGCTCTCGCCAGCCCCGAGGGCCAGCTCAGTGACACGGCGCCGGCCGGCAATACGGGAGGCGGTTTGGCCGTGACCTCGATCGGCGCGGCGGTCACCTCCATCCCCATCCAGGTCCCACCCGGCGTCGGCGGTCTCGTGCCTTCGCTGAGCGTCAATTACAACAGCAGCAGCGGCAGCGGAGACGTGGGCGTGGGCTTTTCGCTGGCCGCGACCTCGGCCATCAAGCGTTGTGGCCACACGCTCAGCGAGGACTTCGACGTCTATCCCATCACGTACCGCGACGACGCGACAGGGGATTCCATCTACGCGGCGGACTGGCTCTGCATCGACGGCATGCGCCTCGTCGGACTGGAAAACGGTCTGAAGATCGGCCGCGTTTACCGCCTCTTTCAGGACGACCACCGCCGCGTCGTCGCGGTGACCTCGCCGGACGGGCTTCCCGGCTTCGAGGTGCAGTTGCCCGACGGCTCGAAGCAATTCTACGGCACCGATGATCAGAGCCGCGTCTACAAGTTCGAGGTGGACGTCGCCGGGGGTGTCGTGAAGCGGCCCTACGCGTGGAAGTTGACCCGGGTAGAGGACGCACACGGCAATGTGATGACGTACCACTACACGTACCAAGACAATTTCAACGACGCGCTGGGCACCGCCTCGCGGCTCGAGCATCGGCTGGCGCAGATCCGCTACGCGAATGATACGCGCCGGGTCGAGTTCCAGTACGACCGTCTGGCGCGCGACGAGATGATGGACGGTTTCTTCAGCAGCACGCGATATCGGCAGCCTCGCCGGCTGACGGGTATCCTGACGTTCGCCCCGTCGGCCATCGCCGCCGAGGGCGAGCGCATGGTGCGGCAGTATAAATTTCAGTACACGAACCTCGCCTCCACGACGAAGAGATTCTTGCTGGAGAGCGTAAAGGAGTGCGTGTACGAGAACGACGGGGAGGTCTGCAAGCCCGAGACGAGCTTCACGTGGCAGAGCGGCGCCATCAATGGCGAGATCGCCCTGGAGGACGCGCAGGGCGACTTCGCCTTCGACAGCAATCTCTTCCCCGTGCATGGAGTCCCCGAGACAGACCATGCTGCGGTGTTTCAGATGACGCAGCTCGACGGCAATCACGATGGCACGACCGACCTGCTTGTCGCTCCCGCGGCGGATGGAAGCAATCAGCCCCAGACATGGAGCTTCTGGGCCGTCCGCCCGACGCCGCAAGAGTCGCAGATCATCGACACGAACATCCTCGTGCGCACGCCGCGGCCCATTCCCCAGAGTCCGGTCGAGATCTGCGACATCGACAACCAGTGCCGCGACTACCTGCTCCCCGGAGACGCGATCGGGATCTCGAACATCGATTACAACGGCGATGCTCGCACCGACGTGATGGGCGTCGAAGGCTACACCTCGACGCATCCAATGTTTCGGGGCTTCGGCGATGGCCTGCAGATCCTGGTGCAGGAGTCCACCTGCGACGACACCATTCACGACAACGACACCGAAATCTTCGCAGAGGTCCGGGAGACGGGGTTGATATCCCCCTCGCCGACCAAGGTTCCGCCCGTCGGAAACCGGATCTTGCTGGCGGTGCCCGGAGACTTCAACGGCGACGGGCTGACGGACTTGATGGCCTGCATCGAGAACGAGAACCTGGACGCGTACTTCGGCCCCGAGGCGTACAAGCCGTTGCCTGGGGTCCTGGAAGGATCGAGCCTGTATCGCGGCTACTGGCACTATTTCGAAAACGAGACCAACGGCGTCTCGAACCGCATTTACCACGACATCGACGGCGTGCTGGAAAACTACCCCTGCTCGGTCCTGGACAAGGTCCACGTCATGGACTTCGACGGGGATGGCTCGGACAACTTGATGTACATCTATGGGTACAGCAATGATACCCAGGTCGAGAACGATCCGGACGGCCAGTGGCCGCCCGTGATCTCCGGGGGCCACTGGCTCAGCCCCGTGGAGCTACAGGACGAGACCTACCGAGCGATCCTGTATCGCAAGAACCCGGGCAACAATGGCAATAATTTCCACGACGTCGACACGGATCTGCCGTTCGATTTTTACCAGCGGCTTCACGCTGCCGAGGGCGCGAACTGGGCCTGCCTGCAGCAGTACGGCGCTCTGTGCCGCGGCAACGGCCTCGGCGCGGACAAGGTGGGTGACGTCAATGGTGACGGGCTCCCGGACGTGGTGCGCTTCGAATCCAACGCCACGCTCGAGGAAAACCACTTCAGCCCCTTCGTGAACCAGCAGGACGGCGAGATGCTCGACGACTGGGGCGCGCAGTGGGAGGGCCGCATCGAGGTGTGGCTCAACATCGGCGGTCACTTCGTCCGGAGCCACGACTGGGACCACACGTACGGCGCCACGTCGTTTCACGCGCAGTTCCTGAACGCGCACCTCGTCGATTGGGACCGTGACGGGCGCTCCGAGCTGCTGATGCGCAACGACGCCCCCCAGGACCCGGACGCGCGCCCCTTGGTGTTCGAGTATCCGCTGAACGCGTCCGCCTCCCTGCAGTGGACCGAGACGACCTTGCCGGCCCTGCCGTGGAAGCTCGACGAGCGGATGCTCTCGCTCGGCGACTACAACGCCGACGGTTTGCTGGACGTGATGGCTCGCACCACGAATCCGGACGGCGATAACGACCCGCACAACGACCCGTGGCTGCTGGACTTCCACATCCGGCAGGGCAACGTGCCCGACCTCCTGTATCGCGTCGCGAACGGCCACGGGGCGGCATGGTCCGTGCAGTACAAGCCCATGACCGACGTGAGCGTCTATCGCGAGTCCGAATGCTCGTGGCAGTGGCATTCTTACACGAACGACACGGATTCACGGCCCTTCGACGCACGGCCGCTGGTGTCGAGCCTGTTCAGCCCCCTGGGAATCGCGCCGACCGTCGGGTCGCAGCGCACCAACTACTTCTACGAGGACGCGCAGCGCTACCGCGCGGGCAACCAGTTCCTCGGCTTCACCCGCCGGATGCTGACCGACGCCGGAGCGACTGGGCCGGATGCCCCAGCGCAGGACTATGCCAGCGTGCGCTCGGAGCTTTACCGGCATTACCCGGAGCAACCCAACAATTTCGCCACGGGTTCCGTCATCATTCCGAACGCGGGAAAGCTCACCGCTGCGGTCACGATGATCCGGAACACCGATCCGGATCATCCGGAGGGAGCTCGGGCCGTCCTGGAAAACTACGCATACGATACCCTGCTGGGAGGTGACTTCCAGGGCGATCCGGACTGGCAAGGCCCTCTCCCGGAGACGTACTACTTCCAGCCCGTGAAGATGAACTCGCGCGTGCGCACGTTCGATGACGTCGAGGCCTGGTGGGACTGCTGCTCGTCGCAGCCGTGGTACACTCTGACGCCGGAGGCCGTGGAGAACATGGTGGGGCTGGGCGACATGGTCCCGCTGACCGACCAATGGCAAGGCATTGGCTCGACGACGTATGATATCGATTACCCGGATTCCTGCATGAGCACCATGGACATGTGGGCGACGGGCGCGCTCGATGCGCAGGGCTTTCCGACGCAGTCCTGCAGCGAGGACCTGATCTCCGGCGCGCGCTACGAGACCGAACTGGAGTACGAGCACCGGCTCACGAGCTGGCAACTCGGGCTGCTCCGCAAGCGCGAGGTGACGCACAAGCTCGTGCCCGCGGATCCCCAGCCGAAGACCCGCACGGTCGCGATGACGTACAACACGTTCGGCGATACCGATCTGGTCACGGTGGAGCCGGATCTCCCGGAGCATCGCTCCTTCACGGCGTACGGCTACGACAGCTACGGCAACGTGAACTCGGTCCACGTCTGGGATGCGGAAGGCAATGATCGGACGACCGCCGTCACCTATGGCGCGAACGGCGTCTTCCCGATCACGCGCACGAACGCGCTGGGTCACATCTCCTCGATGACCTGGGAGCCGGGCCTCGGCACGCGCCTCTCCTCGACCGATCCGAGCGGCGTGAAGACGATTCAAAACTACGACCGATTCGGCCGCCCGACCTTCGCGCAGGTCTGGGCCCAGAACACGCCGATGAGCCCCGGCACGACGATCACCTACGAGCCCCTGGCCTTCCTGCCTCCGCGCATGATCGTGGACACGCCCGGACACGGCCACTCGAAGACGACCTTCGACGAGCTCGGCCGCCCCGCCCAGACCGTGTCCAAGGGCTTCAAGGACGAATACGAGGTATTCCGCTATGCCCAATACGATCACCGGGGACGCCTGATGAGGACGTCGGTGCCGGTCAAGACGGGCCAGCCGGTGGTGTGGACGAGGATGTACTACGACGTGCAGGGCCGCTTGATCGAGCGCATCGACCCGAGCGGCATCGATGGGCTCACCTCGACGCGCTGGATCTATGACGGCCTCAAGACGACGCAGATCGATCCGGACAAGAACCAGACGTGGATCCTGACGGACACGCGAGGCAACCTCGTGCGCTCGGCGGATGGCCACAAGGCCGAGGACGCGAACGTTCCCGGCAGCTACACCGAGATGTGCTACGAGTATGGCCATTTCGAGGGCCTGAACCAGGTCGCCCCGTGCCAGCCGACCGCGCTGCGCTCGCCGGTGCTCATGGGGCTCGACCTTTACAACCAGCGTCTGACCCTGACCGACGCGCAAACCGGCCTGCAGACGTTCGACTTCGATCCGTTGGGTCAGATGAGGCGCTCGCTCAATGCCGAGGGCGAGGAGCTCCTTTATCACTACGACGCGCTGGGCCGGCTCGACGAGATCCTGGACTCGGAAGGCGGGACCACCCTCTGGAGTTATGACGTGACGCGGCCCGGAGCCCTGCACGAGTCGGTCTCGCGCGACGGGAATTCCAGGCTCTACCTGTACGACGCCTTCGGCAGACTGAACACGACGGAGTGGACCATCAACGGCGACTCGTTCACCGTCGAAATGGACTACGACTCGTTCGGACGACCCCTCAACGTGCGTTATCCGGACCCCTTTGCCGGCACGTCGTTCGCGGTCCAGCGGACCTACGATGCCTACGGGCACCTGCTGGAGGTCACCGGCAACGAAGGGACCACGTTCTGGGAGCAGCTCGCGGCGGATCCCTTCGGCGGAACACACGAGGAGCGGCTCGGCAACGGCACCCTGACGACGCGTCAATTCGATGCTTCGACCGGCAGGCTCGAGACGATCCGCTCGGTGGTCGAGCAGCAAAATACGTCCGTCACGGTGCAAGATCTCGAGGTGCAATGGACGAAGGGCATGGACCTGCACAAGCGCATCGACCACGTGCGCGCGCAGAGCGAGACGTTCAGCTACGATCCGAAGCATCAGCTCCTCGGCGCGTTGGCCGAGAAGGGCGTGGACACCAGGACCGAGAGTTATTCGTACGACCCGTTCGGCAATCTGCAGGATCGCACGGGGGTCGGCACGTACACCTACCAGAACGAGAGGCTCGCGAGCGCCGGTGACGAGGAGTTCTGGTACAACCAGAATGGCGCGGTGATCGCCCGCTCGGTGAACGGCGTGAACACCGCGCTGACCTGGGATCCGTTCGGCCGTGTGAAGTCGATCATGAGCCTGCCGGACTACGAGCTGGAGCTCGATTATGATGCCGACGGCAATCGGGTGCGGCGCTTCGACGACCAGAGCCAGACGGAGACGGTGCTGGTCGGCGAGCTCTACCGGCGCGAGCGCAAGCTCAACGAGCCGTTCGCGATGGCCAAGCATACCTACGTGGTGAAGGTAGGAGGCCGCACCGTGGCCGAGTTGACGCGGCTCTACGGCACGAATGGCAACGTGACGCAGGCCGATGTCCACTACGTGCTGGCCGATGCGCTGGGATCGACCGACCTGGTCATGGCTGCCAATGGGAACGTCGTGGAGGAGCGCAGCTACAGCCCCTGGGGCGAGGCGCGTGATCCGGACGATTGGACGGATGCGACGTTGTTCAGCACCGACTCGCTGGTGAAGCCCGGCTTCACCGGTCACGAGGGTCGGCTCGACGGAGGCTTCACGTTCATGCGCGGGCGGATGTATGCCCCTTCGGTGGGACGTTTCATCAGCCCGGATCCGATTGTGCAGGCGCCGTTCATGCTCGCGGACCTGAACCGCTATAGTTATGCGTGGAATCGTCCGCTTTCCGTCGTAGATCCATCGGGGCTGGACGAGGAGGGCAAGAAGGACGAGGATTGCGTTCCCGTCAAGGGCGGTACAGTCGACGTCGAGGTGGTGATCGAGGAGTTCGGGACCACGTTCCCTGGTGGTAGTGGTGGCGATGGCGGAGGGAGCGGTTCTTACTACTTCGGCAATACCCCCCCCAGCACAGTGTATCGAAGCAAGGGCGAGAAGTGGGATACGCCGCCCCAGGTCGACCCGGTGCCGGTGTCCTCGGCGGAGGCCGCAACTCTCCCCGTCTCCTACGATGGGCTCAGGAACGATATCTCGACGGGCCTGGGTTATAGTGCCATCGTTTCTAGCAAACTGAGTCCACGGATCACGCGCGCACTCGAGAGGCTCAAGAACGCATTCGATGCAGAAGGCCTCTTCCCCACGCTGGTCGGCAAGTCCTTCGCGATCGCCGGGGATCTGCTCACGCTCGCTTCCATCGCCGTCAAGCCGAGCCAGGATATAAGCGATTTGGATGGAACGATAGCAGTGGCAGCCGTGGCTGACCTGAGCGCCATAACTACCGGATACGTCGCATACGTCCTCGAGAGCTCGCTGCTCGCGGCCCGGGCTGCTGTCGTTGGGACCGTGGCAACCAAAGCGGGATTCTTCCTGACCGGGTTCCAGATAGGCGCGGGGTCCCGTCCGGACCTCACGGAGAACGAGATCGGGATGAGCATTCCGGTGGGCGGGAATGTCTACAATGTCGTCACAGGCAATCCGCAGAGATTCAACCCCTCGTCGGATTTCGTCGACCGGGCGCTGAATGGATTTGGCGAGTATCTGTTCGATATCACCTACTCGCAGCCCATGACCCGGATCGAACACGACCCAGCAGAGTAGCTTCAGACCCCCCGCCACACGTACGGCGACGGCGCGCCCGTCGCCGTACCCCCTCCCTCCGCGCATGTTCCTGTACGACCAGGCAAGGCTGGTTGTGCCGTACCTCCACCGCGCGGACGTCCAGTCCACAGATAACCAGTACAGCAGGCGTTCGACGTGGTGCCGTCGGCCCCAGGGGACGGTGTCGAGTCTCGGGAGACACGAGGTCGCTGGCGTTCGACGCGAGCTCGTCCTTTTCGAGGGACGGTGCCGCGTCTCCGGAGATACGAGGTCGCTGGATTCCGACGCGCGGCCGTGGGTCCGAGGGACGGTGTCGTGCCTCCGGAGGTACGAGGCCGTGGGTCCGAGGGACGGTGTCGAGCGCCGGAGAGACGAGGCCGAGTCTCTGGAGACACGAGGCCGAGGGGCCGGGAGACGACGTCGAGTCTCGGGAGACACGAGGTCGTAGGGATCCGAGGTAGGGCCGTTGGTCCCGAGGGACGGTGTCGAGCCTCGGGAGACACGAGGTCGATGGATTTCGACGTGGGGTCGTGCCTTCAGGGGACGAAGCCGAAGCGCGTCGAGGTGGGCTCGTCGGTCGGGGGGGACGAGGTCGCGGCGTGGAGGCGCGAGGTCGTGAGGGTCAGCGGTCGGGGCAGAGGGCGAGGAGGTGGTCGAAGAAGCGGGCGGCCCAGGGGGAGGCGGCGTTCCACGGCCCGCGCCCGCTCGCCCCCGTGACGCCCACGCCCGTCCGCACTAGACCGCTCCTCCCACATGCCTGTTGTCAACGCTCGGGGGCTCCGCTCGGACGAGCCGAGCTGCGCCCCCGAACCCCCCTGGTCCCGCCCCGAGCCCTTCGGCGCGTGGGTTCGTCTCGATGATCGAACCCTCCTCGCCGTCGATCACGCGCTCGCCGCGCGGCTTGGGGTTCCCTCGGGGCAACCTGCGGACCCATCCGCGCCGCCACGCCCGCTCGAAGTCCACCTCGCGGTGAACGCGCGTTGCCACGCGCCGTGCGCGGACTGCTACCTCGACGCACGTCCCGATGGCGCGGAGCCTTCCACGGAGGACCTTCGCGCGAGGCTCGTCGCCGTGCGCGAGCGCGGCGCTTCGACCGTCGCTTTTGGCGGTGGCGAGCCGCTGCTTCGTGACGACCTCGGCGAGCTTGCGGCCTTCGCGCGTTCGCTCGGGCTCGTGCCCGTGATGACGACGAGCGGGTTCGGGTTGCGGGAGGAGCGCGCGAAGGAGCTTGGAGCCTTCGCGCAGATCAACGTGAGCCACGACGGCGTGGGCGGCGCGTATGCGTCCGTCCGCGGGTTCGACGGCGCGCGCATCGCGGAGCGTGCGATCGAGATCCTCGCGCGCCAAAAAATCCCCGTCGGCGTGAACGTCGTGCTCACGCGACGATCGTTCGAGCAGCTCGAAGCCACGGCCGAGCGTGTCGCCGATCTCGGCGCCGGGGAGCTTCAGCTCTTGCGGTACAAGCCGCAGGGGCGCGCCGCAGGGATCGGCTACTTCGAGGCGCGGCTCGGGGCGGCGCAGCGCGAGGCGCTCTGGCCCGCGATCACGGCGATCGTGCATCGGCGGCGTCTCTCGGTCCGGATCGATTGTGCGCTCGTGCCGCTCCTGTCGGAGGCGCTCGCGGCCGAGCCGCGCGCCGCCGAGATGCTCGCTTCCCTTGGCGTCTTTGGGTGCGAGGCCGGCAGGCACCTCGGCGGGATCGACGTCGCGGGGCGCGACGCGCCGTGCAGCTTCTCGCCTTCGTCGCACGAGGAGATCGAGCGCTTCCGCGCGTACCACGCGAATCCGCCGGAGCCCTGCGCCTCCTGCACGTTGTTCTCCGTCTGTCGCGGCGGCTGCCAGGTCGTCTCGCGGCACGCGACGAACGACTTCCGCCCCGACCCCGAGTGCCCCCGCGTGCGACGAACCGAGGCTTCGCCGTGATCGACCCCTGCGCGCCGCCCGAAGCCGAAGCCGTGTTCCTCTACGGCGCGCGGCGTTTGCTCATGGTCCTGCATGCCGCCGGCAGCATCGTCCTCGTCGGCGCCTCGACCCACCACGCCCTCACGATGCGCCACTACCTGCGCGATCGATTCATCCGTGTCTCGACCGAGAAGACCTGGGCGAAGGTCGTCGCCGTCGCGTA
The DNA here is from genome assembly GCF_029946465.1 of Polyangium sorediatum. Lineage (NCBI taxonomy): Bacteria > Pseudomonadati > Myxococcota > Polyangiales > Polyangiaceae > Polyangium > Polyangium sorediatum. The sequence continues at coordinate 30,060 of NZ_JARZHI010000020.1, read as the reverse complement.
CGTCTTCACCTTCGCCGTGGGCGCGATGCTCTACCCGACGTATCGCTACCACGTGCGGGGCATCTACCTCGATCGGTACGCGCCGCTCTATTCCGGGCTGTTCGATGTCAAAGAGGTGTACGCGTCGCTCACGCTCGTCGTCGCGCTCGGGCTCGGCGCGCTCGCGTTCACGTTGCGGCCCTCGGAGGAGCGCTGGCTCGTGCGTATTTACGCGGTGATGAGCTTTCTCGTGTGTGGCGTGGTGTGGCTGAACGTGACGCTCGGCATCCTCGTCACGTCGGTGCGGGGGCTCGGATGAGCGAGACGAAACCACCTTCGCCCTCGGCGCGGCTCTTCCTCGCGTTCCTCGCGGCGCGGCTCGCGTACGGGCTCGCGTTCCTCGTGAGCGCGGCGCGCAAGTCGCCAGTGCCCTGGTACCTGCCGCTCGAACGAAGGTTCGTCTTCGCGTCGCGGCCCGCAGGGCTCGGGATGGACTGGTACGGGCGAACGGCGCTCGGGCTCGTGTTCGCGATCGTCGCAGGCGTGCTCGTGTATGGGATCGCCGCGCGGGCGCGCTTTCTGTCGCGGCCGAGCGCGGTGACGGCGGTGGCGCGCGCGGGTGGGCTCGTGCTGCTCGTGGACTTCGTCTACTTCGGCTGGGCGCTCATGACGCAGACGCCGAACCCGTGGCCGCTGCCGTCGTGGTACTGCCCGCGGTGAAGCGGATCAGGGCTCCTCGGCGGAGGCCTGCTGCTGCATCTTGCGCTCTTCGAGCTTGACGTCGAACTTGCACGGCTGCTTCAGGTACACGCGGTGCGTGAGCTGGTTCGAGAGCACGCACGTGGGCACGACGCCGTCCGCCGGATTGCCGGAAGGCGACGCGAGCATGATCCGACCGCCCGGCATGAGCGTGGTCGAGAAGTGCGCCGTGCCGTTCGGGACCGTGCTGCACTTCTCGACGAGCTTCTGAATCGCCGCGTGTGCAGCCTTCGCGTTCATCGTCTTCGAATCGGGACACGTCTCGACCACGACGGTCGCGTCGACGACGCCGATGTCGGGGCCTTGCGGCTCCGGAGGCTGTGAGCCGCCGCAGCCGAGCGGCAGAATCGCGTAGACAGCAACGAGGGCGATACCGACCGGAAGAGCCGCACGCTTCATGGTTTCTCTGTTTACCACGACGGCCGTACGGTTGGTTCGTGGTATGGCGGAATCTTCCGCGCGGATGCGATGCACCCCCTCGCCTGGCTCCTCAGCGTCATCTGGCTGTTCGCTACGGTTGTCGTCGCCGTGGTCCGAGGCCTCCGCGGCGCACGCGAGGGCCGCGCGCACCTCGCGGCGCAGCGCATCAAAAGCCCGACGATTTACCTTTTTTCGGCGTATCTGCTCGTCGCCGCGCTCGTCACGCCGAAGTCCCCGGGCGAGAGCACGTCGCCGCTGCTCTGGCTCGCGTTCGCGATTCCCCTCGCCAACGGATTGGCGGCCGTGAGCTCCGTTGGACAAACGCAGCCGAAGGGCCTGACGCGGGCAGGCCTCGCGCTCCTTCACGGCGGCGCGGTGCTCGCGGCCGCCGCGTGCATCCTCGCTTTCGTCTCGCCGCGGTTCGTCCCCGTTTGGCTGGGAGGACCGGGCGCGCCTTGAGCTAGTACCCCTTGCGCGCCGTCACGAACGCGCCGCGCTCGATCTCGTGGGATGACGCCGTCACGAGCGCCGTCGCCGTGTGCTCACGGACCTTGATCACGCGCAGCTCCGCGTACGTCTCGTCCGGGAAGAGGCTCTCGTCGCCGGGCGGCGCGAAGTTCTCGGTCTGCGCGGCGCGATCGTCCTCGATCACCGGGCGCACGGTCGCGAATTTGCCAGCGCCGCGCAACGTGTGGCGCCAGCGATCACCGCGGCGGAGCGCGAAGAAGCGCATGCCTTGCTTGACGCCCTCCTTCTCGCCCTTGTCGAGGAAGACCACCTGGTTCTGCCCGTAAAACGCGTGCGGGTAGAGCGCCGCCACGATCCGCGCCTCGATGTCTTCGGCGCTCGCCACGGGCGGGACGACGACAAAACTTCGGTCGACGGGGCCGATCTTCGCGCCTCGCTCCACCGTGTCGAGCGACTCGACGATGCGGCCGCGGATCATGCGCGTCTGCGTGTTGAGCCGGTCGACGCGCAGCGTGCCGCGGATCGAGACGAGCTGGCCTTTCTGCGCGGCGTCGCCGGCCGTCACGAGCGGGCGGAAGATCGTGAGGAGCTGGCCGACGGCGACCTCGTGGTCGTCGTCGAGCTTCACGTACACGTCGTCGCCCGCGCTGAGCAGCATCTTGTCCGCGGGGCTCCCGTTGATCTCGCCCCACACGTCGTCCTTCTTGTCGTCGAGCCAGCCCGTGTCGCGCAGGAAGACCGTCTGCGGCGCGACCTTGCGCGTGCCCGAGAGGAGGCGGCGCATGCCGGGCAGGTCGCGGTCGCCGACGTCGCGCAGGCGCACCTGATCGCCGGGATAGATCCAGTGCGGGTTCTGGATCTGCGGGTTCTGCGCCCAGAGGCGCGGCCAGCCGTAGGGGTTTTTGTAGTAGCGGGTCGAGATGTCCCAGAGCGTGTCGCCCGTGCGCACGCTGTGGATCTCCGGCACGTGTTGCCCTTCGAGCACGAAGCCGCCGTTCGACGTGCCCCGCACGGTCTCGCTCGACGCCGGATCGGGGAGGAGATCAAAGCCGTCGGCCGCGCGCGAGGTGTCGAGCGTGGAGCGCGAGCTCGAAGGCAGATGCGCGTCGGGGTTGTAGCCCGGCTGCGGATACCCCGGCATGACGACCTGCGTCTGCGTCTGCGTCGCCGGCGCCTGCACGATCGTGACCTGCGCGCCGCTCCCTGGCGCGGGGGCGGCTTCGGAGCCGTCCTGCGCATCCGCGTGGCCCGCGGCCGCGAGGGAGAGGAGGACGATGGCGGGGGCGGCGAGGGCGCGTGTGTCCTTCATGGTGCCGTTCTCGGGGTGCTCGGGAGGGGGCGCTTGGCCTTCGCGAGGCTCGCAGGCGCAGGAGCCGCAGGTTGGGTGATCACCTCGCCCCGGGCCGTGGAGCGGAGGACCGGGCGGGGCGTGTCGTCGGGCTCGTGCACGCCGCCCGGGTCGTCATCGGTTGGGGGTCCAGCGATCGGCGCGAGCGACGCCGCCGTCCCGCCTTCCGCGGTCGGCGCGAGATGCACGACGTCGAGCGAAGGGCGATCGTCCTCGGCGCTCTTCGGGGTGCTCGCAGCCGCCGCCGGCGGACGTGCAGCGAGCTTCGCATTCGTCAGCTCGAGCGTTTCAACGCGGGCCGCGAGGATGTTGTTGTCTGCACGTACGCGGCCCACCTCCTGGCGCAGCGCCTCGATCTCCTTGCGGAGGGCGTCTTGCCCGCCGCCGGCGCAGCCGGATGCAAGGAGGACGAAGGCGAGGGCGCAGAGGGACCGCATGCCGCCCCGATGGTAGTGCCCGAGGCAGGCGTGGGCCAAGCGAGCTGCGGCCTATCCCCTGCTGTCACGGCCCGGAATTCTGGTAGGGTCGGGGCCATGTCGAAGCGCTCGAACAAATTCATATCCTTGACGATGGTTGGTCTTGCTTCCCTCGCTGCGCTCGCGTTTGGCGTGGCGGGTTGTTCCGACGAGGGGCCCAATGGGGACGACTCTTGTTACGACTACGGGTCGTTCGACAAGGCGGCCCCCGCGGTCGCGTTCACCAAGGACGTGCTCCCGATCTTCCGCAACTCCTGCGGCATCGGCGGCGCGGCCTGCCACGGCGCCGTCTCCGGTCAGCCCGGCCAGCCCTACCTCGGCCCGGCGAACGGCCCGACGGATCCGACCCCGGCGGAGATCGACGCGATCTTCGCGCAGAACGTCGGCGTCGCCGCCACGAAGGCGACGGGGATGAAGATCGTCGACGCGAACAGCCCCGAGACGAGCTTCCTCATGCACAAGATGGATGGGACGCTCACGTGCGCTGCCGTCGTCTGCGACGCGGCGTGCGGCGGCACGATGCCGCTCACGGGTGACCTGCTCCCGCAGGCGTCGCGCGACACGGTTCGTCGCTGGATCGCGCAGGGAGCGAAGAAGGATTGATCGGCAGGCTGACGGGCCGCATCGTCGAGGACTCGGCCGAGGGCGTCGTGGTCATCGACGTCGGGGGGGTCGGCTACGAGGTCACGGTGCCGCTCGGCGCGCTCGGTCGTGCGTCGCGGGAAGGTGACGACGTGGTCACCCTCTATGTGCACACGCACGTCCGGGAAGACACGTTCGCGCTCTACGGCTTTCCGACGCGGGACGACCGCGCGGCGTTCCGCTCGCTGATCGGCGTGTCCAGCATCGGGCCGAAGATCGCGATGTCGATCCTCGGCGCGTTGCCGGCGGGCGAGCTCGCATCGGCCATCGCGCGCGGCGAGGCGTCGCGGCTCGTGGCCGTGCCCGGGGTCGGCAAGAAGACTGCGGAGCGGCTCATTCTAGAGCTCAAGGGCAAGCTCGCGGCGGCGCCCGTCGTCGCGAAGGGCGCCGAAGCGCCGAGGCCCGCGGCGCCCGAGGGCAAAGCGGAGCTCTTGCAAGGCGCGCTCACGCGGATGGGCTTCCGGCCCGCCGAGGCCGACCGTGCGGTCACGGCGCTCGGAGCGCGCGTGCAGACCGAGCCGCTCGGAGATCTCGTGCGCGAGGCGCTCGCGCTCCTCTCCTCCAAGTAAGTCGTTCTCCAGGACGAACGTGGTCGGCGCGGCGCGCGCGCGGCGCCTCGGGCGCGGCGTCAGAAGCCTCGACAAAAAAAATCGGCCCGAATATGCTCCGCGCGGACCGGGTGGGCTGGTGTCGGCAGTCCCCGAGGAGGCGGCGTGATTACCTGTCCCAAGTGCAACAAGGAGAACCAGGACCACTACAAGTTCTGCCTCGGCTGCGGCTCCGAGCTGCCGAGGGATGCGTCTCCGAAGAAGTTTGCGTCGGGCGGCACGCCGCCGCAGGGCATCCCCGCCGTTCGGCCGGGCGCCGTGACCGACGACATGGGGGCGAAGGGCGCCGTGGCGCAATTCCCGCCCGTGGCGCCCGCGGCCGTGCATCCGCCGATCGCAGCGCAGGCCGGGCCGTCCACGGCGCCGGTGGTGTGCAAGGACTGCGGGCACACGAATGCGCAGGCGAACCGGTTCTGCGCGTCGTGCGGCGCGAAGCTGCCGAAGCCCGGGAGCGTGCCGGCGATGGCCTCGCCCGCGGCGCCGCCCGTGGCCTCGACGCCGAGCGCGATGACGGTCGTCTTGACGGCGCTCCGCGCGGACGGCTCGGAGGCGGGCTCGTACACGCTCCCGTCGGCGACGTTCACGATCGGCCGTGATGTCGGGGCGATCTTCGCGGGCGACAACTACCTCTCGCCGCGGCATGCGACGTTCACGTCGAAGAACGGCAAGCTCAGCGTGCGCGACGAGAGCTCGCTGAACGGCGTCTACCGCAAGCTGTACCGCGACGAGCCGATCGCCGTGGTGATCGGCGACATCTTCCGCATCGGCCAGGAGATCGTCCGCTTCGAGGCGCTCTCGGCGATGCCGGCGACGGCGGACGGCGTCGAGCGGCTCGGCAGCCCGTCGAAGGGCTACGTGGGTCGCATCGCGCTGATCATCGGGCGGGACGCGACGGGCAACTCGTTCCCGATCCCGGAGACGGGCCTGCACCTCGGCCGCGAGCGCGGGGACGTGCTTTTCCCCGAGGACGGTTACGTCTCGGGGCTGCACTGCCGCATCAGCTACGAGCGTGGCCAGCTCTTCGTCACGGATCTCGGCAGCTCGAACGGCACGTTCAACCGGATCTCGTCGGAGGTGGACCTCGTCGACGGGGACGTCCTGCTGATGGGCCAGCAGCTCTTCCGGATCAACATTCAGACCTGAGACGGTTTTCCGGGCGAGCGGCTTCTGGCGCCGCGCGTCCCGGCGGGGGAGAATGGTCGGCCATGGAACCGCCGCGCACGATCCGCGTCGTTGCTGCCGTCATCGAGTCCGAGGGGCGATACCTCATCACACAGCGCCGTCCGACGGCCCTGCTCCCTCTCTTATGGGAATTCCCAGGAGGGCGCGTGGAGGACGCGGAGACGGACGCGACGGCGCTCAAGCGTGAGGTCTTCCATCGGCTCGGGGTCGAGGTCGAGCCCGGGCAGCTCATCTCGTTCGTGAGCCACCCGTACGAGCGGTATGTGGTGGATCTCTACCTCTACGAGTGTCGGATCACCTCGGGGGAGCCCGCGCCGCTCGCGGTGAACGCGTTCAAGTGGGTGACGAGCGCGGAGTTCGATCAGCACCCGTTCACGCCTGCCGACGAAGCGAGCATGAACAAGCTGCTCGGCATGGGCTGAGCGCAGCTTTTTTTCGCGACGCGTAAAACAAAAGACCGGGCCGCTCGTCCATAGATCCCTCCGCGGGCGTCGGAATCCGGCCGGGACTACGAACGTTTTCCGCGGGGGCGTGGGGCGGAGCCCCACTCGTAGAGGAAGGCGCCATGCGAAAGAGCGTTGCGGTCATCGGTCTGGTTGCTGCGGCGACGGCGGGTCTCGCGGCGGGGTGTGGGAGCACGGGGCGAGGCGGCGCCGAGGCAAAGGCGCCAAACGTCGGCGAACGGAGCTGCGGGCGCGTGCACCCAGGCGTGGGCGCGAAGCCGCTCGCCGGCGCGCGGCAGGGCGGCGTGGTCGCGCTGGCGAAGGCCGGGAACAAGACGATCGCGTACGTCGCAGACGAGGATGACGGAACGATCCACACGGTCGACGTCGCGACGGGGAACGAGCTCGGGACGACGCAGCTCGGGGGGACACCGTCGCAGCTCGTCGTGGCGGCGGATGGACGCATCGTGGTGGCGCTGCGGGACAAGGCGGCGATCGAGGTGCTCGAGCCGGAGGCGGATCCGGCGAAGCCGCTCGCGTCGCGGTGCACGGTGCCCACGCCGGTCGAGCCGGTCGCGCTCGCGACGACGCCCGACGATGGGACGTTGCTCGTGACGAGCGGCTGGGGCGCGGCGCTCACGGCGTACGACGTGGCGAGCATGGGGCGAACGTACGAGGTGCCGCTGCCGCGCGAGCCTCGCTCGCTGGTGGTCTCGGACGACGGGAAGAAGGCGTTCGTCGCGCACGTCGTGGGCTCGCGGATGAGCGTGGTCGATCTCGCGGCGAAGCGGGTGCGGCCGGTGGACGTGGGCGGGATCGAGGAGGGCGGGTTCCGGCGTCCGAGGATCGGCCTCTTCGGCGGCGGCGAGGAGATCGAGCGGCGCGCGTGCCAGGGGTTCGCGCTCGCGAAGTCGACCGATCTCTCGGGTCGCATCTTCGCGCCGCAGGTGCTCGTGGATCCGGGGCGGGCCGAGGAGCGCTCGCAGGGGTACGGCAGCGGCGGCATGAACCCGCCGGAGGTCGCGTCGGTCGCGGTCGTCGACGAGGACACCGAGCAGCCGATCGGCGAGTCGGTGAGCGTGAAGCCGGACGTGCGGCAGATGGTGGGCGTGACGCGGCCGCGTGCAGCGTGCTTGCTGCCGCGGGCCGCGGCGATCGATCCGGGATCACGCTCGCTCTTCGTCTCGTGCCTCGGGATCGACACGGTCATCGAGTACGACGCGGCGGCGGCCGATCCGCAGCATGCCGAGCGACGTCGCTTCACGGTCGCCGCGGGGCCGACGGGGCTCGCGGTGGATCCGGAGGGCCGGCGGCTCGTCGTGTGGTCGCAGTTCGATCGCACGCTCCAGATCGCGCCGCTCGGCGCGAAGGACGTCGCCGCGGTGGACGCGCCCGCGATCGTGCGCGTAGGGCTCTCGCGCAAGGCGCAGACGGCGGCGACGGCGGATCTCGAGCTCGGCCGGAAGCTCTTTCACGCGAGTGGTGACACGCGCATCTCGAGCGACGGCCGCGCCTGCGCGAGCTGCCATCCCGATGGGCGCGACGACGCGCTCACGTGGGCGACGCCGGAAGGGCCGCGGCAGACGCCGATGCTCGCAGGGAGGCTCGCGAAGACGGCGCCGTACGGGTGGACGGGCCGCGGCGACAGCGTCGAGGCGCACCTCTCGGAGACATTTGGTCGGCTCGGCGGCGCGGGGCTCGCGCGGCGCGAGATCGACGCGCTCATCGCGTTCGCCACGGCGCTCCGGCCGCCGCAGGCCGAGATGCGCGACGGCACGAACGACGTGCTCGTGCAGCGCGGCAAGGCGATCTTCCACTCGACGCAGGCGGGCTGCGGGACGTGCCACCATGAGGAAGGCGCGTGGACCGATCACACGGCGCACGACGTTTCGAGCCGCGCCGACGCCGACGTCGCGGCCACGTTCGACACGCCCTCGCTGCGGTTCGTCGGCGGCACGGCGCCGTACTTCCACGACGGCCGTTACGCGACCTTGCGCTCGCTGCTGGTCGATTCCGACGGCAAGATGGGCCACACGAAGCACCTCGCGAAGGAAGACCTCGACGCGCTCGAGGCCTACATGAGGAGCTTGTGATGAGCCGCATCGGAAAGAGCGCGTGGATGGCGCTCGCGGCCGCGTCGCTCGCGGTCGTGGTGGGCGCGCCGGTCCACGCGGCGGGCACGCCGAGCTTCTCGTCGGTGTCCGAGGCGCGCGTGCCGGAGATGCTGCATCCGAAGGACGCGCCGGACACGATCCCCGCGGGCGAGCGTGTCGAGGGCGTGCGCGTCGACGGGACCATGTTCAAGGGGGCGCCGACGTTCACGGCCGTGCAGGCCGACGGAGGTCGTTGCGTGTCGGTGGGCGCGATCCCGCCGGGCGTGCCGCCTTCGGGCTCCGCGGCGACGAGCATCCGCGTGGGCGGCGTGCTCCCGCTGCGCGTCGAGCGTCTCGTCGAGCGCAAGCCGGGCGAGGCGGAGCTCGAGATCGTGGACGCGTGGTTCGACGGGCGAACGTCGAGCGTGCGGCAAGCGACGTCGACACGCGTGCCGCTCACCGTGCTCGCGAAGGGGCCCGAGTCCTACGTGGTGTACGGGTTTCGCAAGGGCGACGAGCTCCAGGTCGTGCTCCCGTCGCAGGACCGGATCGGGTACGTGGATCCGCGCGGCCAGATCGGGTTCACGCAATGCGGGCACCTCCGCATCGGGCTCGACACGACCGCGAAGAACGGCGCGATGCTCATGGCTGCGGGGCGCATCCAGACGAAGCGCGCGCAAAGGCCTGCGCCGTCGTTCCATCCGCAGTCCCAGGCGGTCCCGGCCGACACGACGATGCGCGCGCTCCAGGTGACCGTGAGCACGAGCCGCACGAAGCGCGAACGCGAGCCGCTCCTCAGCGCGTCCGTGGGCTGGGCCGAGGACGACGAGGGCGTCACGGCGGGCTTCCGCAACGACTTCGTGGACGCGCCCAACGTCGAGCCTATCGAGTCGGAGTAACCACGCGGGCGACCTTCGACCTACGCGGACGTCCTCGATCGTCTCGATCCCTTGCCACGCGCGGCCGTGTCGGACACGCTCGGCCGCGGCGGCGCCGCGCGCGCCCAGGGAGGAAGGTCGATCGCGATGGATCTCAAGTTTTATTACGCGCCCATGACGAGCGCGTCGCGGGTGCACTGGGCGCTCGAGGAGCTCGGCGTTCCGTACGAGAAGGTCAAGCTCGACCTCGCGGCCGGTGAACAGAGGAAGCCCGAGTACCTCGCGCTCAACCCGAACGGCAAGGTGCCGCTCCTCATCGCCGAGGGACGGCCGATCTTCGAAGGGCTCGCGATCCTGCTGTACCTCGGCGAGCGCTTCGGCACGGAGAAGGGGCTCTTCCCGGCGGCGAACTCCGACCGCGCCGAGGCCTTCAAGTGGATGGCGTGGGGCGCGGTGACGTTCGGCGAGGCGCTGCAGCGGTTTCTCCGCAACACGTTGGATCGTTTCCCCGAGGAGGAGCGGAGCCCGAAGTCCGCCGAGGTCGCGAAGAAGGATCTCGCCGCGCACCTCGCGATCTTGAACGAGGCGCTCGAAGGCAAGGAGTACCTCGTGGGCAAGACGTTCTCGTTCGTCGACATCTCCATCGCGCCGGCGATTCCTTTCCTGGGGCGCTTCGGCATCGACGTGAGCCCGTTCCCGAACGTGAACGCGTGGGTCGCGCGGTGTCTCGCGCGGCCCGCGTTCGCGCGCGTGATGCAGGGTTAACCGCCCGAGCGACGCAGGAGCACGAGGAAGGCCGGGCCGCCGATCAGCGCCGTCACGGCGCCGACCGGTGGCTCGGTGCCGAGCGATCGGAACGCGAGGCGCGCGACGAGGTCACAGCCGACGAGCATCGTCGCGCCCGCGAGGAGCGAGACGGGCAGCACGCGGCGTTGATCGGGCCCGATGAGCCGGCGGACGGCGTGCGGGACGACGAGCCCGACGAAGCCGATGAGGCCCGTCAAGCTGACGATCGCGCCGACGACACACGAGGAGGCGAGGAAGGTGCGTCGTTCGAGGGCGCGCACGTCGACGCCGAGCGTGCCGGCCGTCTCGTCGCCGAGCACGAGGACGTTGAGGCGGCCCGCGTCGAAGAGGAGCACCGCGCATCCGACGCCCACGTACACGAAGGCCGCGAGCAGCGACGAGGCGTGCGGCAGGTCGACGAAGCCGACGAGCCAGCGCAGGAGCTGCTGCGCGCGGGAGGGCGGGACGAGGGCCTTCAGGAACGTGATGAGCGCGGCGGCCATGGAGTTGACCATCACGCCGGCGAGCAGGATCGCCGTGCCCGAGGCGCCGCCGCGCATGCCGCGCGCGACGCCATAGACGAGCGACGTGGCGAGGAGGCCGCCGAGGAGCGACGCGGCCGGGATCAGCGCGGCGCCGAGGAGCGTGGTCGCGCCGAGGCCGAGCGCGATGGCGGTCGTCGCGCCGAGCGCAGCGCCGCCCGAGACGCCGAGCACGTACGGCTCGGCGAGGGGGTTGCGGAGGAGCGCCTGGAACGCGGCGCCGACGACGCCGAGCCCCGCGCCGGCCATGGCGGCGAGCGCGACGCGCGGCAGGCGTACGTCGAGCAGGATCGTGCGCGCGAGGCCGGGCTCGTGGAAGGCGTTCGAGAGGGAGATCGGCTCGGTGCCGAAGGCGAGCGCGAGGGCGGTGACGAGGACGAGGAGCGCGGCGGCGAGCAGGATCGGGCGTCGGATCAAGCGCCTTCGGTCCTCGCGGACGCGCGCGGCTCTTGCGCGTTGCGCTCGTAGAGCAGGCGCAGGCCCGTGAGCGTGAGGTCGTTGTCGACCTCCTCGATGGACTCGGTGAGCGGCGCGATGAGCCGCGCGAGGCCACCCGTGGCGACGATGCGGCAGGTGTAGCCGAGCTCGGCGACGAGGCGTTTGCAGAGGCCGTCCACGAGGCCCGCGTAGCCGTACACGATGCCGGACTGCATGCTGTGCACCGGGTTTCGCCCGACGACCTTGGGCGGCAAGGTGATCTCCACGCGGGAGAGGCGCGCGGCGCGGGAGAAGAGCGCCTCGGCGCTGATGTGCACGCCGGGCGTGATCACGCCGCCGAGGTACTCGCCCTTGGGCGTGACGCAGTCGAAGGTCGTGGCCGTGCCGAAGTCGACGACGATGACGGGGCCCTTCGCCCACTCGTAGGCGGCGACCGCGTTGACGATGCGATCGGCGCCGACCTCGCGCGGGTTCTCGTAGAGGATCGCCATGCCCGTCTTGATGCCCGGACCGACGACGAGCGGCTCGCGGCGGAAGGCGCGGCGCACGAGCTCGACCATGGTGTCGGTCAGGGTCGGGACGACGCTCGCGATGATGGCGTGATCGATGAGGTCGGGATCGACGCCGCGCAGCGCGAGCATCTGCCGGACGAGGACCGCGAACTCGTCTGCCGTGCGGCTGCGCGCGCTCTCGGAGCGCACGTGGTGGAGGAGCTTCGTCCCCTCGAACACGCCAAACGAGATGTTCGTGTTGCCCACGTCGACGACGAGCAGCATGGGAGAACCTTTATCACTTCCGGGCGGGTCAGAGTTTTCGCGCGAGCATCATGCCGTCGCGGATCGAGAGCAGGACGTTCTCGACGCGCGGATCGGCGTTGACCACGTCGTTGAAGCGGCAGATGCCGTGGTCGGAGGGGTCCTTCGGCGCGAGGACGTGGCCGCTCCAGAGCGTGTTGTCTCCGACGAGGAGACCTCCCGTGCGGAGGAGCGGAAGGACGGCCTCGTAGTAATCGACGTAGCGCTCCTTGTCGGCGTCGAGGAAGACGAGGTCGAAGGGCGGTCCCGCCGGCAGGGCGCGCAGGGTCTCGAGGGCGTCGCCGAGCAGGATGCGGATCTTCTTTCCGTGCGGGCTGCGATCGAAGAACGATCGGGCGATGCGCGTCGCGTCGGGGTCGCGGTCGAGCGTGAGCAGCTCGCCGTCCTCGGGCAACGCTTCGGCCATGCAGAGCGCCGAGAAGCCGGTGAACGTGCCGATTTCGAGCACACGACGCGCCGCGACGAGCGCGCAGAGCGTCTTCAGGAACGTGCCTTCGACGCGGCCCACCTGCATTTGCGGCGACGTCGTCGAGGCGTACGTGACCTCGCGAAGCTCGTCGAAGAGCGCCGGACGAGGGCGCGTATGGGCTTCGATGTAATCGTTCAGCTCGGGCGAAATGATGGGCGTCATGGGTCCTCCACGGCTGCCCGCGCCTCGGAGCGCGGGGGGTTCGTCTACCACGACGTCGTGGTCGGTGAAGCTTCCACTTGCGGGAAAAACGGGTGAACATCGCGAAACGGAGGTACGTCGTGAGCACGAAGCGGCTTGGCTTGTTGATGGTGGCGCTCGGCTTCGGTGCATGGCTCGGCGGCGGTTGTGCGACCGCGACCAGGCCAGGGGTGGGTGCGGGCGGCGAAGGCGGCGAAGGCGGCGAAGGCAGCTCCGGCGGCCTGGGCGGTGCGGGCGGCGCATCGAGCAGCAGCAGCGCATCGAGCAGCAGCAGCGCGTCGAGCAGCAGCAGCGCGTCGAGCAGCAGCTCGTCGAGCAGCAGCACGAGCTCGGGCGGGCAGATGTGCGGGGCGATGGAGCACGCCTGCGCCGGGGTTTGCGCAGGTAACACGGCCGCGACGGGGTGCTTCACGTCGACCACGTGCACGCCCTGCCCCACGGCGCAGAACGGCGTCGCGACCTGCAACGCGACGGGTCTCTGCGACGTGAGCTGCAACTCGGGGTACGTGAAGAACGGCTCCACGTGCGTCTGCCAGTCGCAGTGTTGCTCGGACGCGGATTGCGTGACCGGTCAGACCTGCATGGGCGGCACGTGCACGAGCAGCACCAGCAGCAGCAGCAGTGGCGGCGGCGGTTGTGATCTGTTCGCGTGCATCTTCACGTGCGGTCTCCAGAGCAAGGATTGTGATCCCTTCACGTGCATGTGCGTCTGAGCGGGCCTCGCGGAACGGGTTCTAAAAGGAAAAACCCGCGCCGCTCGTCACGCTCCGCTCGCCGAGCGGGACGATCTCCGCGAACACGTCGAGGCCGATCGGGAGCGAGGCCACGAGGCCGAGGCCGAGCTGGAACTTGTACCGATCGGTCCCCTGCCGATCCACGCCGTCGACCTGCCAGAAGATCGGGCCGCCGAACACGCGCGCGAGGGCGTACGGGCTGAGCACGTCGTAGAACGTCTTGCCGGCAACCGCGCTGAGGCGGAGGTCGCCGGCGTAATACGGGACCATGGGCGCGTCGGGGCGCGCCTCGCGTGTCTGCGCGCCCGCGACGGCGAGCGAGGCGCCGAAGATCAGGAAGGGAAAGCGATCACGGCCGTCGAGCAGGCGATAGGACGTGGCGACGGAGGCGGACCAGCCGGGGCCGAAGTCGTAGCGCCGCGAGCCTTCGCGCAGGCTGCCCCAGAGAATGCCGCCCGCGCCGAGCTGGAGCGTCCACGCGGAGCCGAGCCTGCGTTCGAACGTGGCGACGGCCGCGCGCCGATCGATGGCGACGTCGTACTTGCCCGCGAAGACGAGGTTCGTCCAAGCGTAACCGACCGTCGCGCCGACGCGGTAGAGCCGCGGGCGAGGCTTCACCACGGGCGCGCCCGGCTTGCTCGGGGGCAAGGGCGCGTCGAGATCGTCGCTGCAGGAGGGAATGCCCGTCGGACCGACGGCCGGCGCGACGCCTCAGGCCCGCGCGTCGCGCGTGGCGACGAGGAGCGAGGCCAGGGTCGCGGCGCCGACGAGGGCCACGCCGAGCACGTTTTTGATGGATCGCATGGGTCCTCGGGGAGGGTAGAGAAGCGCCATTTTCGCGCGGCCGACCCTAGCACGGAAGGAATCCTCGCCGCCCGAAAACAGGCGGTTTATGCTGGGGGGCGATGATCGAGCTCGAGACGCCGTATCACGTGGTGGAAACGGATGGCTCGGGGCACATCCTCATCATGCGCAGGACGCCGCGCGATTACCCAGACACCTGGATGATGGAGCAGGATCTCGAGGCCGTGATCGCCACGCTCGACGAGATTGGTCGTGATCGGAAGAAGCTGCTCGTAGATCTCCGCGAGGGGCCGCGGCGCAACGATCCGCAGTTCGAGGATACGATGCGGCGCTTCCGACCCCGGCTCTTTCGAGGGTTTCGTGGCGCGGCGATCATCGTGAAGACCGCGGTGGGGGCGCTGCAGGTCAAGCGCCACCTGCGCGAGGACGGCGCGGGCGCCGAGGTGTTTCACGACGAAGCCGAGGCGCTCGAGTACCTGCGCGGCCAGAGCGTGCGCGGCGAAGCTCCGCCCGTGAGCCTCGCGCCGCGAAGGCCCCAGGCGCTCGAATCACACCGGAGTGATCGCATCTCGTCGTTGCCTACGGGCTCGCTCCTCCGGGCTTCGCAGGAGCCTCCGCGCAGGCCCTCGGAGGTCGGTGATCCGCCGCGTAGGCCCTCGGAGGTCGGTGATCCTCCACGCAGGCTCTCCGAAGTGGGCGAACCCCCGCGCACGGACCGGCCGTCGAGCGCGCCCGCTCCGGCGACACGTCCGTCGCGGCACTAGCCGCGCTGGAACGCCGGGGATCTGCGTGCCACCCTCGGCGCCATGAAGATCGCGGCGACGGGGATCACGAGCGGCGTGGGCCGGAGGCTCTGCGAGATCGCGCGGGAAGCCGGCCACGAGGTGGCGGGCATCGCGCGTGATCCCGAGCGGCTCGACGCGCGCGCGTTGTCGCGGATCGGCGTGCGTGTCGTGGGCGGAGACGTCGCGGATCGGCGCGCGCTCGCGGACGTCTTGCGAGGCGCGGACGTGGTCGTGCACGCGGCGGCCATGGTCGGCGAGGCCACGGACGCGGCTGAGATGGAGCGCGTGAACGTGGGGGGGACACGCGCCGTGATCGAGGCCGCGGCGGAGGCGCATGTGCCGCACGTGGTGCACGTGTCGTCGGTGGCGGTGTACGGGCGGCCCGATCGCGGGCACGTGACCGAGGCGTGGCCGACGCGCACGAGCGGTTTGCCCTACGAGGACACGAAGACACACGCCGAGCGGCTCGCGCACGAGCGAGGGCGCGCGCTCGGGCTCTCCGTGATCGCGGTGCGTCCGCCCGTGATCTACGGGCCTTACGATCGGAACTTCCTGCCCCGCGCGATCACGACGTTGCGAAAGCGGATGATGCTGCTCGTCGACGGCGGGCGCGCGCCACTGAACGTCGTGTGGGTGGATCACGTGGTCGACGTGGTGCTGCGCGCGGCCGAGCGGCGGGATCTCGGGGGCGAGGCGTTCAACGTGATGGACGAGGTCGACGCGCGGCCGCCGAGCGTGCGTGAGGTGTTCGAGACGATCGCGCGCGCGACCGAGCTGCCTCTGCCGCGGCTCTCGCTCCCGTATCCGGCGGCGATGGGGGCGGCGAAGGCGCTCGCGGCGGCCTTCTCGCTTTCAGGGCGGAAGGAGACGCCGCCGCTCACGCCCTTCGTGGTGAAGCTCCTCTCGCGCGACGTCGTGTACGACGCGTCGAAGGCGGTGCGGGAGCTCGGGTGGACGCCGCGTTTGCGCGCGCTCGAAGGGATCTCGCGGTTTGCCGCAGAGATCGCGG
Organism: Polyangium sorediatum; assembly: GCF_029946465.1. Lineage (NCBI taxonomy): Bacteria > Pseudomonadati > Myxococcota > Polyangiales > Polyangiaceae > Polyangium > Polyangium sorediatum. Next base: position 14,181 of record NZ_JARZHI010000020.1, on the reverse strand, counting down.
GCAAGGCGCCCGCGTATGCGGGAGGCCCCCGCGTGGCTTCCCCGGGCAGCGCCGTCGAGTAGACTGCGCGGCGCGTTTCGCGTTCCGAACGCCGAGGATCCGCTCTCCGATGACCGAACAAGCGCTCTCCGCTCCCGAATCGACGATCGAGCTCAGCGTGATCGTCCCTTGCCTCAACGAGGAGCTCAACCTGCGCGAGCTCGCGGCGCGCGTGCTGCGTGTCTTCGAGGTCGGCGGGCTCGTCGGGGAGCTCGTCCTCGTCGACGACGGCTCGAAGGACGGCACGGCGGGCGTGATCCGCGAGCTTTCGGCCGCGTCCGCGGGGCGGATCGTGGGCTGCTTTCATCCGGAGAACCGGGGCATCGCGGCGGCGTGGCGGACGGGCGTGGGCGCCTCGCGGGGCAAGCTCGTCGCGACGATCGACGCGGACTTGCAGTACCAGCCGGAGGATCTCTTGCGGCTGCGGCGCGCGCTCTACGACCACAGCGTCGACGTGGTGCAGGGGTTTCGCAGCGCGGTCGGGCGGCGCAAGGACCAGCGATACCACCTGAGCCGCGGGCTCAATCACCTCTTGAACGGCGTGTTCGGGATGGACCTCTCGGACAACAAGAGCGGGTTCGTCATGTGCGCCCGCGAGGTGATGCTCGACCTGCTCACGTACCGCGGCACGTATTTTTATTGGCAATCGTTCATCATGGTCGCCGCGCACGCGAAGGGGTATTCGTACAAGGAGATCGAGACGATCTTCGAGCAGCGGCGGCAGGGGACGAGCTTCCTCGAAAAGACGGCCGTGCGCGCGAGCGTGCTCTCGTTCGTCGATATCGGGAAGGCGGCGTGGGAGTACCGCGTGAGCCGCCCGCCGCCGGACATCGCGCACCAGTTCTTGCGGCGGCACCCAGTGGCGGATCGGACGCCGCCGCGGACGCCCGTGCAGGAGATGCGCTGGCGGGCGTACCTCGCGGCATTCGACCGCACGCACTGGATGATCACGCGGGACGTCGAGCATGCCTACGAGACGCTCTGCAAGACGCAATGGCTCGGGATCACGGAGACGCGTGAGCTCCAGGACGAGAAGCTCCGGCGCCTCGTCCGGCACGCCTACCGCAACGTGCCGTATTACCGCGCCCGCATGCAGGAGCGCGGGCTTCGGCCCGAGGACGTGCGGGGGCAGGCGGACTTGCACAAATTGCCGCTCCTCACGAAGGCCGACATTCGCAAGCACCTCTACTTCGACATCATGTCGGAGAACCACGACAAGTCGCAGGTCCAGCGGATCGCGACGAGTGGTTCGACCGGCGAGCCGTTCATCTGTTACGCCGACCGCGTGCAGCTCGAATTGCGCTGGGCGGCGACGCTCCGGGCCCAGGAGTGGACGGGGTATCGATTCGGCGATCCTTGCGTGCGGCTCTGGCACCAGACGATCGGCATGTCGAAGAGCCAGGTCCGGAAGGAGCGCGCGGACGCGATTCTGTCGAAGCGGACGTTCGTGCCGGTCTTCGAGATGAGCGAGAAGAACCTGGCCGCGATGGTCCGCACGATCGCGGAGGCGGAGCCCGTCTTGCTCGACGGATATGCCGAGGCGCTCGATTTCCTGGCGCGGTATCTCCAGGCGCACGGCAACCTCTCGGTGCGGCCGCGGGCCGTGATGTCGAGCGCGCAGACGCTCCCCCTGCCGAGCCGGCGCGTGATCGAGCAGGCGTTCGGGTGCGCGGTGTTCGACAAATACGGCAGCCGCGAGTTCTCGGGCATCGCCTACGAATGCGAGGCGCACGCGGGGCACCACGTGGTCGCCGAGGGATACATCGTCGAGATCCTGAAGGGCGGCGAGCCCGCGAAGCCCGGGGAGATCGGCGAGGTCGTCATTACCGATCTCACGAACATGTGCATGCCGTTCATCCGCTATCGCATCGGGGACCTCGCGGAAGCCATGGATCCGCTCGCGCCTTGCACGTGCGGCCGGGGCGCGCCGCGGATCGGGGCGATCGAGGGGCGCGTGCAATCGATCATCCAGGGCACGGACGGTAGATTCGTACCGGGGACGTTCTTCGCGCATTACCTGAAGGAATACGATCACGCGATCAAGCAGTTCCAGGTGGTGCAGGAGGCGCTCGGGGCGATCACGTTCCGGGTCGTGAAGGGCGGGCGTTTCTCGGACGACGTGCTCGACGAGGTGCTCACGAAGTTCCGCGAGGTGCTCGGCGAGGATCTGCGGATCACGGTCGATTTCGTGGACGAGGTGGCGATGGTGCGCACGGGCAAGCGCGTCGCGGCCGTGTCGAAGCTCGGGATCGATTTCCAGGGGAGCTCCGCCTCGGTGCGGCCGAGCGTGGGCCGCGGGGATCGCGCATGACGCAGGGGTCCTCGGTCGCGATCGTCTCCCGCCCGGGGACGACGTACGCCGCGGGCGGCGTGCCGCCCTTTGATCCGCCGAACCCGGTGTACGCCATGGTGGAGGCGCTCTTCCGGGAGCTCGGGCTCGACGCAGCGCGAGCCGGGACGCCGGAATGGAACCCGCTCGGCGATTTGATCCGGCCGGGCGATCGGGTGATCGTCAAGCCCAACCTCGTCTCGTCGAAGAACCTGCACGAGAAGATCACGGGAGAAAAGTTATGGGCTTCGAGCACACATGGCGCGCTCTTGCGGCCCATCCTCGATTATGCGCTCCGGGCCGCGGGGCCGCGGGGCAACGTGCGGGTCGTGGATTCGCCCGTGGAGGGCTGCGAGATCGAGAAGGTCGCGGGGCCGCTCGGGATCTTCGCGGTGATCGATCACCTGCGCCGGGGCGGCGCGGACGTCGATTTCGTGGACCTGCGTTATTTCCGGGTGGCGCCGTACTTCGCGCTCGACGACGTGCGGCGCGGGGGCCTCTCGTACAACCTCGGCCTGCTCGTCCGCACGAGGCTCCCGGGGGATCCGCGCGGGTATCGGGTGGTGGATCTCGGCGATCGGAGCGCGTTCGCGCTTCGCTCTGCGCCGCCGGGCGAGCGGCTCCGGTTCCACCGCAGCCATTACGAGACGCCGGTCCCGCACCACACGGGCGGGAGACACGAATACAGCCTGCCGCGCACGGTGCTCGACGCGGACGTGGTGCTCAACCTGCCGAAGATGAAGACGCACAAAAAGACCGGCGTCACGCTGGCCTTGAAGAGCGTCATCGGATTCACGAACGAAAAATACTGGCTCCCGCATTTCACGGCCGGGGACCCGTCCGTCGGAGGCGACGAGTTCGATCGTCCGCGGAGCTTGGCGGAGCGGATCGAGGACAAGTTCTCGCGGTTTCCGCTGCCCGGTGACCATTCGCTGGTCGCGCGCCTCGCCCGGGTCGGAGCGCCGTCGAAGGTGATCGATGGGAGCTGGGAGGGCAACGATACGCTCTGGCGGACCATCCTGGACCTGAACCGGATCCTCTTTTTCGTCGATCGCGACGGCGTTTTGCGGGACCAGCCCGTGCGGCGGTACCTCGCGCTCGTGGACGGCATCGTGGCGGGCGAGGGCGAAGGGCCGCTCGGGGCGACGCCGGTCTTCGCGGGGACGCTCGTGGGCGGGTTCGATCCGGGGATCGTGGACGCGACGGCCGCGGAGGAAATGGGATTCGATCCGGCGCGGATCTCGATGATCCGGGAGGCGGTGGGGATGGTGTCGCGGGCCGATCTGGCCGGCAGGATCGTCCGGCGCGACGGGCCGCGATTCGAACGGAAATTCCGGGCGCCGCGGAGCTGGCCGAGCCTCGGGTAATTCAGCGCTCGGTCTCGATGACCGCCGGTGCGCCGGGGGGATTCGGCGACGCGGGCATCGGCGTCTGGAAGCGGAAGAGCACGAGCGCGAAGACGATTTCGACGAGCGTGATGGCCACGCCCCACGCGGTGGTCGACGCCGCGATGGCCGCGAGGCGCTCGCCCTGCGTCGGAAACGCCGCGAAGGGTTCGAGCAACGTGGCGGCGAGGACGTCCCGCGTTCCAAACCCCTGCGGCGTGAGGGGCAAGGTGACGGCGACCATCAGAATGGGAAGGAAGGCAAACGCGCTCGCCGGGGGGATCTTCACGCCAAAAAACCAGAAGGGAATCCACGTGCCGAGGAAAAGCACGACGAGGTGCGGCAGGCGCGCGAGGAGGGCCCACAGGTGCCCACGCACGCCCGCCTCGAAGAGCGGCGCAAGGAGGCGAAGAGAGGCGAGCCTCGCCGGGCGGATCGCGAGGAGGGCGAGGTAAAGAAGGCCCGCGCCGAGGGGGAGGGCGAGCCAAACGAGAGGCTTGTCCCCGAGCAGAATGGCGATACACGCGAGGCCCAGGATCGAGCCCATCCAGGACGCATAGACGAGCAGCGTGGCGCCGGCGACGCGCGCGAGGGGGACGCCGTGGATCCGGGAGAGGGCGACGGTGATGAACGCCTGGCCGACGTGGTGGTTCAGGAGGGAGGGCAGGTACGAGGCGCCGCGGAGGATGAAAAAATCACGAAATCGAATGGGCGCGACGGATCTGCGATAGACGAGCACGGTCGCCAGGCTGTCGGCGGCGCAAAGCGAGACCACGAAGACCGCGGCGAACGCGAGGAACGAAGGCGCCGAGACACGCGCGAGGTGCTCCCGGAACGCCCGGAGATCGAGGCGGGCGAGGACGAACACGACGAGGGCGATCGAGACGACGAACGGCAGGACCGCGCGCACGAGGGATCGCGGGGGCTCGCCTTCGGGGCGGGGAGGCGCTTCGGCCATCGGCGCGAACGTACCAGATCCCGGCCGAGGCGAAGGTCGATCAGCCGGCGCGTCGCAGGGACGCGGGCGCGGCGTGGCGAGCGGCCGTGCCGCGGCTGTCGGAGGGGAGCGGCAGCTCGACGGTGAACGTCGCGCCGTGCCCCGGGCCCGCGCTCTCGGCAGACACACGGCCGCCGTGGAGATCGGTGATGTGCTTGACGATGGAGAGGCCGAGGCCGAGCCCGCCGTGGCGCCGCGATGAGGAGGCGTCCTCCTGGCGGAAGCGCTCGAAGATGTGCGGCAAGAACGCGGGCGCGATGCCCTGGCCGAAGTCGCGGACGACGAGGACGGCGCGGCCCCGCTGCGGGCGCACCGTGACCTCGACGTGGCCGCCCGCGGGCGAGAACTTGATGGCGTTCGAAAGGAGGTTCCAGAGGAGCTGCTCGATGCGGGCGCCGTCGCCGAGGAGCGGCTCGCCGATCGGCGCGACGTGGAGGTCGAGCGTGACGCCCTTCTGTTCGGCGGAGGGGCGCACGGTCTCGACCGCGGAGGCGACGACGGCGCCGAGATCAAAGGGCGCGACGTCGAGGTGGATCTTGCCGGTGACGATGCGGCTCACGTCGAGGAGATCGGAGACGAGCTGGGCGAGGGCGCGGGCGTTGCGCTCGATGACCTCGAGGCCTCGATCGAGTTTGTCGCCGCTGCGGGGCGAGCGTTTCAAGAACTGCGCCCAGCCGAGGACGGCGGTGAGGGGCGTGCGCAGCTCGTGCGAGAGCGTCGCGACGAACTCGTCCTTGAGGCGGCTCGTTCGCTCGGCCTCGGCGCGGGCGTTGCGCTCGGCCTCCTCGATGTTGCGGTGGTCGGTGATGTCGAGCGTCAAGCCCGCGGCGCGCACGACGTGGCCACGCTCGTCGCGGTGGACCTGGCCGAGGATGGCGATCCAGCGGGCCTCGGGCGTGGGGTGGGCGGCGACGCGGAGCTCCAGGCGGAAGTGCTCGGCGCGGCTCGCGAGGATGCGGTCGGACTCGTCCAGGATGCGCTCGCGATCCTCCGGGTGGATGGCCTCGATCCATCGTTCGATCGTCGGGACGTATTTCGGATCGACGCCGTAGAGCTCGAAGTTGCGCTCGGACCAGACGAGGTGGTCCGTCCCCGTGTCCCAGGCCCACGAGCCCGCGCGGGCCGCGTCGAGCGCGAGCCGGAGGCGGGCGTCGCTCTCGCGCAGGGCCTGCTCGGCGCGGCGGAGGCGCGAGAGATCCACGACGTAGAACATGCCGGTGAGGTCGCGCCCTTCGCGGCCGAGCAGGACGGCGCCGCCGATCAAGGCCGGGGCACGGCTGCCGTCTTTGCGGAAGAACTCCTTCTCGTAGGGCGCGCAAGACCCCGTCGTCCGGAGCTGTCGGCCGGCGAGCTCGTCGGCGCTGCGGTGCTCGCGGGGCGTGAGCTCGCGCCACGTGAGCTTGCCTTGGCGCGCGGCGAATTCATGGGAGCTCAAACCAAGAAGATCGAGGAAGGCGTCGTTCGCCTCGATGATCGCGTCGCCGCGGAAGGAGGCGACGCCGAGGGTGGGGGAGGCGAGCAGGGTGCGGAAATGCTCGGCGTTCGTGGCGCTCGCCTGCGCGCGCTCGGCGAGGATGCGCTCGGCCTCGCGGCTGCGCTCGACCTCGCGGTGCATGCGGCCGCTCACGGCGCTGATGGCGACGCCGATGAAGCAGAAGAGGAGGAGCCGGACGAGGTCGGCGGCGGTCGTCAACGCGATCGCGTGGACGGGCTCGAGGAAGAAGAAGGTGCCCGCGCCGAGCGCGAGGAGCGTGGCGAGGAGGCCCAGCCAGAACCCTCCCGCCGCGGCGCAGATGGTCACCGGCAGGACGAACACGAGCATGGGCGAGGTCGCGCCGAGGAAGGGCGCAAGGCTCTCGCGCAGCACGACCGTGCCGCCGACCGTGCCGAGCGCCAGGAAGAGGCCGGCTGGGGAGGATGTCCAGTGCTGCGGGCCTCTCCATTCTCCCGGGACGAGGTCGAGACGAGACGCCATCGGCCCGGTCCATAAAACATGCCTGGCCTCGGCGGGAGCCTACGGCCGAGGGGCGTCGCCGGGGCGGCGCCCGTTCGCGTCGTGACGCTAGCCCACCGGCCTCGGGGGCATGCTCCCCGAGGCGAGCGCGAAGACGAGCGCGCGAAATGCTTCGGACTCGAACGGTTTGTAGAGGAGACGATCCGCGACATCCCCGACGAACGAGCGGACCTCGTCCGTGCAGGCGCCTCCGGTCAAGAAGCCGACGCGCCGATCGAGCGCGGGATCGAGCGCGAGCAGGGAGGTGTAGAGCGCGACGCCGCTCGTGCCCGGCATCATGAGATCACAAAGGACGACGTCGAAGCGCGCCCCGCCGCGGACGAGCTCGAGCGCCTCCTCGGAGCCGGAGGCGCAGACGAGATCCATGTCGCGGCCGAGCACGCGACGAACGGCCGCGCAGACGTAGGGCTCGTCGTCGACGAAGAGGACACGGGGCCTGTCGCCGCGCCCCGCGGGGCGGAGGCCTTCGCGCGGGTTCTTCGCGGGATCGGCGGCCGGGAGGATCACGCGGAACGTCGAGCCCGCGCCGGTCGTGCTCTCGACGGAGAGCTCGCCGCCGAGGGCGGTGACGATGCTGTGACAAACCGAGAGGCCGAGGCCCATGCCCTCGCCGACGGGCTTCGTCGTGAAGAACGGATCGAAGATGCGCGAGACGAGCTCGAGCGGGATGCCGACGCCGTTGTCCACGATCTCGATGACGACGCGGCGGTCGAGGGATCGGGTGACGAGGCGGATCTCGTTCTCCGACTCGGGGCGATCGGGCATGGCCTGCGCGGCGTTGGCGAGCAGGTTGACGAAGACCTGGCCGAGCCGCGGTTCGTTGCCGAGGACCGCGGGCACGTCGCCGTACGCGCGCGTGACGCGCGTGCGGTGGCGCAGGGCGTGGTGGGTCATGCGGATGGCCTTGTCGAGGACCCCGTGCACGTCGATGGGGCCGCATTCGGCGGGCTCGCCGTCGGCGCGGGAGAAGGTGCCCATGTCGCGCACGATCGCGCGCATGCGGCGCGCGCCTTCGAGGGCCTCGTCGAGGGCCTGCGTGGCGGCCTCGTATGTGGCGGCGTCGGGAGGGAGCGTGCGCAGGGCGCCCGCGACGAACTCCAGGTTCGCGAGGACGAACGAGAGGGGGTTGTTGATCTCGTGGGCCACGCCGGCGGCCATCGTGCCGAGGGAGGCGAGGCGATCGGCGAGGAGCAGGCGCGCCTCGGCGTGCCTGCGCTCGGTGACGTCGCGGCAGAAGGCGACGACGGCGCGCGTCTCGTCGCCGTCGCGCAGGGGGAAGAGGATGGTGTCGAAGACGAGGCGCGCGCGCGAGCTGCTCCAGGCGCTGCCGTAGACGTCGAGGTTCACGTCCTGCCCGTGCATCTCGACGACCTCGCCCGCGTAGGCGCGCGCGAAGCACACATCCATGCCGGTCTCGACGTGGAGGGGATCGGTGAGCGCGTTGAACTTGCCGACGCCGAAGGTCGTGCTGGCGAGGCCGAGCTGCCTGCGGTGCGCCTCGTTCATCCGCAGGGAGAGGCCGTCGGGGCCGAAGATCTGGATGCCCACGGGGGCGTTCTCGAAGACGGCCTGCGCGAGCTGCTCGCTGTCGCGCAGCGCGCGCTCGACGCGGCGCCGCTCGGTGATGTCGGTGGAGACGCCGATCGCGCCGATGACCTCGCCCGAGGGGTCGCGGAGGGGCCAGGAGGCGTGCTCGAACCAGACGCCCCCCACCGGGATCTCGCCCTTGTAGGTCCGGCCCGCGAGGGGCTCGTCCACCTGCGGCGAACCTCCAGGGTCGCTCGGAAGGTTGTAGACGGAGGTCCCGACGAGCTCGCCCGGCTGAAAGCCCAGGTGCGCGAGGCCCTTGCCCTCGGCGAACGTGATGGTGCCGTCGCGCTCGACCGCCCACAGGACCACGGGGGCGTGGTCGAGCAGCGCGTGGAGGCGCGCCTCGTGTTCGCGCAGGAGCGCCTCGGACTGGCGCAGATCCGTCACGTCGCGGCTCAGGATCAGCGCCTCGCCGTGGGGCAGGGCGGCGATGCGGATCTCTCGAAACATGGGGGCTCCGTCGGTCCCCCGCGTCTCGTAGTCGAGCGCGGCGATGTCGGTCGTCCCGCGGACCTTCGTGATGGCGTCGAGGACCTCTGGCGTCCGCAGCGGCTGGAGGATCTCGGCGAGGTTCTTGCCGACGAGCGCAGGCAGCGACTCGACGCTGCGCCGCCGCTGGAGCCTGCCGAAGTGCGCTTGGAGGATGATGCCGTCCTCGGTCACGCGGAAGATGTTGTCGGGGAACGCGGAGAGCAGGGTGTGGAGCTCGTCGTTCGCCTGCGCGAGGGCCCGCTCGGCCTCGCGGATCTCGCTGAGGTCGGTCGAGACCGCGAACGTGCGGAGGATCTTGCCCGCGGCGTCGCGCTCGACGAGCACGGTCATCACGACCTCGAGGAGGCTCCCGTCCTTGCGCACGAACTCGTACCGGCTGTTGCGGCCGACGCCGCGCCGGAAGAGCTCGGGGATTCGCGCGAGGGCATGCGCGCGGGAGGCCTCGGTCATGAAGTCGACGGAGCGGCGGCCGAGGACCTCGGCGCGATCGTAGCCGAGCGCGTCGAGCCAGCCGTCGCTGACGCTGACGAGGCGGCCTTCGGCGTCGATCGAGTGCAGGATGATGGGCGCGTGCTCGTAGAGGTGCTCGTGCCTTCGCTCGACGTCGCGTTTCTCGTCGAGGATGCGCTCGGTCGTCTCGATGCGGCGGCGGATCGCGGCGAGGCGCGGGCCGAGGCGCGGCGCGTCGTGCGGCAGGACGAAGAGCTCGTCGGCGCCCGCATCCACGAGCGCGCGGAGGTGCGCGTCCCCGTCACGTTCGGTCGCCGCCGCGAGGGCGGTGGTGCTTTCACGCGCGCGTGCCGCGCGGCAGGCGTCGAGGGCGGCGGCGGGATCGTCGCCTTCGAGGTCGAGGACGACGCAGAGGGACGGCGCGTCGATCTCCGCGGGGGCCTCGTTCGGGAGCAGCACGAAGCCGGCGGCGCGGAGCTCGGCTTCGAGCGATGCGCGCGACGGAGAGCTCCGTCCGAGGATCGAGGCGGTGAGGCGACTGCGCAAGACCGAGACTATCTCGCGCGCGGCGCGGCACGCGCAAGGGCGCGGTCGATGCTGGCCCGCGCCTCACAAACGAGAGGCCTGGGGACGGAGGAGAACGGGAGAGCGACGCCGTTCGGATCGCAAAAGCCAAAGGCGCCCGAGTACGCGGCGTCGCGTGGCCAGGGCGGACGGCCGGGATCGAACCACGCCGAGACGTTTGGGTCGGACGGTGAATGCACGAACGTACGTGTGGCGAGCCCCGGCCCGGTGCAAAAGCCCTCGTCTGCGAGCGCGCGCCGGAGGGCGGCGGCGTCAACGAGGCGACGCGCGAGGACGTGGCTCTCGGTGCTGTCGAGCTCTTCGTCGGGGACGCCGCGCAGATCCCGGAAGAGCTGGGGGAGCGCCTGTTTGACGCCGAGATCGTCGAGCAGCGCGCGCCACGGGGTCACGTCGGGCAAGCGGGCCGGGTGGACGATCTCGACGTCGGTCCAGCCGATCCAGCGCGCGTCGTAGTCGAGCGGGACGACGCCGAGGCCCCGCGCGCGCTCCCAGGACCAGAGGAGCGCGAGATCACGCGGAGGCCCGGGATCGCGGGGGCGCGTGGTGACGACGAGGTGCCCGAGGAGCGAGGCGTGGAGCGGATCGTCGAGGAGCCACGCGAGCTCGTCTGCCCGGAGGGGCGTGGCGCTGATCATGCGGTCTTCGAGCAGCCGCGTGGCCTCGTACCTGCGAGCGCGTTCGGCGCGGCGGCCGCGGACGAGCGCGCGGTAGCGTTCGTCTTTGCGTACGGCCGAAGGGACGCGGCGGAGCGGGGACGAGGCGCCTTCGGGGGTGACGACGAGCTCGCCGCGGGGCCCGATGGAGACGACGTGGCCGGCGATCACGGGCGAGAGCGGCAGCGCGGGATCACGCGCGGGGACGGGCGCGGGCGCGCGGGAGGTTCGTCGCGGGAAGAGGGCGGCGAGCGGGCGCGCGGGATCGAGGTCGGGGAGGGAGAGATCACGAGGGACGAGGGGCGATGCGGGATCGAGGCTCGTCGGCACGGGTGCAGGGGCCTCGGCGAGCAGGCGCGGGGAGACGCCGACGTCGCGGGCGAACGCTTCGGCGAGCTCACGCGGGGCGCAGAGGAGGACGACGTCGCGGAGGGAGGGCTCGTCCGCGGTGGGGATGCGGAGCAGGTTCGTCGTGGTGAGGCGCGCGAGCGAGGAAGAGACGCCCCGCAAGGCGAGCGGCGAGGGCGAGAGGCGGCCGGCGCCGGCGCGCACGAGGGGCGTCGCGTCGGCGATCCGCGCGAAGGCGAGGTGATGGGTGCCGGCCTCGCGCGCGTCGAGCGTCGCGAGCGACCACGCGAGGAGGACGAACCGCGCGTCGCGTGGATCGGAGAGGCCAGGGAGCGCGGGCGCGGGCCAGCGCTCGGGGCGGAGGGCGTCACGATCGGCGAGGGAAGCACGCGTGAGGGCGACGCCGCGGAGGAGCGCGGCGGGATCGGGGTGCGCGAGGTGGAGGGTTGGATCCGCGGCGGCGACGGCGCTCGGCGTGACGAGGCGAGGGTCGAGGCGCTCGGTGAGGGCTTCGGCGAGGGAGAGCGTGTCCTCGGCGAGATCGGGGGCGGTGCGCTCGTCCTGCGCGAGGCCGAGGAGACGGAGCGCCCAGACGAAGGCGAGCGCGGGCGCGGCGGCGACCGCTGCCGACGCGGCCTCCTCGGCGGATACGGCGAGCGCGGCGAGGGTCGTGGCGACGAGGGGCGCGGGCAGCCATCGCGCGAGGGCGCGGACGCGGTTCGTGCGTGTGCCCGAGCGTGGGGGCGGGTCCGCCTCGGCCGGCGCGAGGCGGGCGCCTGCGCCTCGATCGAGCGCTTCGGAGAGCAGGCGGGAAGGATCTACATGGCCTGCGGCGGCATCGAGATCGGCGAGGAGCGCGGCGAGCAGCGGGCGCGACGCGGGCTTGTTGAAGGCGTCTGCGAGTGCACGGCCGATCTCGTCCGCGTGAACGTAGAGGTTCGCCGGGGCGATGTCGGCGAGGTGAAGCAGGGCTCGCATGCACGTGGTCTCGGCGGACGAATCGTTCTCGCGCGCGAGCGCGCCGAGCAGGCCCCGCGTGACGTCGAGGAGGAGCGAGGTGTCGTCACTCGGGCTCGCAGGGACGAGCACGTCGAGCACGGCGGCGAGGTGCGCCGCGTCGAGGTCGCCAAGCGTGGCGCGGAGCGCGGCGGCGAGGTCGTTGCGCACGCGGAGGCCGTGGTCCCCCGACGCATACGCGTGCATCCAGAGCGCCTGGAGCCGCGCGCGCACGAGCGAGGCCTCGCCCGCGGGCGCCCACGTGCCCAGGAGGCCAAAACAACCGAGGAGGGCCGCGTCGATCCGGGTCGCGGCCGCGGCGGGATCCGCTGCGGCCCGCGCCGCGTTCGTCAGCGCCGCCATCGTCCCCGGGGGCACGTCGCGGCCAACTTCGAGCCGACGCCGCAACACGCCGAGGCGCAGCGACAACCCCGCGTCGGGCCCTGCGCGCTCGGCCGCGACGTCCACGAGCTCGCTGGGCAGGAGCGTTCCGTGGCGGGGCGAGGACACGACAGCGACGAGGAGCGCCGCGGAGACGGGCGCGCGCCGCGCGAGCCGGGCGAGGCGGCCGAGCGCGCGGGACGCGTGCTCCTCGTCGCCGAGCGCGAGGAAGGCCCGCGCGGCTTCGAGCCACATCGCGGCCGCGGCGTCGGGGCCGATCTCCTCGAAGAGCGCTTCGAGCGCCTGGAACGTCTGCTCCGCGCGGCGAGGGCGCGCCTCCACGAGCGCCTCGGCGCGGAGGAACACCCGGCTCGCGCGGCGCACGCGTTCGTGATGGGCCTCGTCCTCGGGGCGCTCGCCGTGAAGGCGAAGCGGGAAGGGGACCTCCTGGCGAGGCTCCCTCCGCAAAAGAAGCGCGTCCTCGACGAGGTACCCCTCGTGCTGCTCGACGACACGGCGCGCAGGCCAGGCCTCCGCGCGGACCTCGATGACACGCACGGCCGAGACGAGGGAGCGCAGGCGCACGAGGAACACGGCCTCCGGATCGGGATCGTGCGCAGGATCGATCACGGCGCCTCCTCGTCGTCGTCGTCGGCCCCGAACGCGGCGAGCAGCCCGGAGCGCGCGAGCCTCGTGGAGAGCGCTTCGATCCGGTCGTACGACGCGAGCAGCGCCTCGGCGAGCGCCGCGTTCGGCCGCGGCCCGAGCCCCGCTTGCGCGTCGAGCGAAAGGGCCACGGCTTCGAGCCGCGTCGCGAGGTCGAAGAGCCCGATCGCCTGCGCGTCCGCCGCGAGCCGACGGAACGTGAGGGCCCGATGTTCCGTGCGTTCGAGCGCGCCGGCCGCGGCGAGCTCCTCGATCGCCGCGCGCGCCTGCCGCGCGAGCCGCTCCGCGATCACAACGTCACCTCGAGCGTGGGATCCACGACGTCGAGCGTGAGATCGAGCGTGGAGCCGTCGGCGAGCATGGCCGAGATCGGCTCGATCACGAGCGCGCCTCCTTCGCGGGCGAGGCGGACGCAGAGGAAACGCGGCGGCCTCGCGGCGCGGCTCAGCACCTCGAGGTTGTCGAACAGGAGCGCGCGCTCCTCCCGGAACGAGAGCGAGGTCCGGATCTCCACGCCCGCGGAGACGCGCAGGCGGAGCGAGAGCTCCTGGGTCGCGTGATCGAAGTCGCTCGGGGACAATCGCTGCACGGGCAGGAGCACGATCGGCGAGGAGCGCGGCGGGCGGCCGAGCGCGTCGAAGTCGAGGCCCCGCGCGAGCCGCGCCGCGTCCTTTGGACCCGCGAGGACGTGCCGCGCGAGGCGGGCGTCGCCCGGCGGCAGCGCCGGCCGCAGCGCCACGCTCGTCGCGCGGCTGCCCGAGAGGCGCCCATGCGAGAGCGCGATCCGCGCGCCGGAGAGCGCGAACCGACCCCGCGCGAGATCCCGCATCGTGATGCCGCTCTGCGCGAACGCGGGCCCGGCCGCGAGCCCCTCCGCCCAGGTGCGAAGATCCGCGGGTTGCGCTGGCTTTCCCTTCGTGAGCAGCGTCCGCGCGAGGACACGATCTTCGCCGAGCACGGCCACGTACGCCGTCACCCCCGAAACGCCGCCCGCCGCGACCCACGCTTCGAGCCCGAGCCCCTGCACCTCGATCGGCGGCACCTCGACGTACGCGCGTTGCGACGCGCCCGCGATGTCTTCGAGCGGAAGCGCGCCCGTGTTCGCCCGGAGCGCGCGCCCGAGGTTCCGCGTCACGGCGAGCGCCCGCAGCGCGTCCGCCTCGGCCGCGCCCGCGTCCGGGCCCTCGAGCGCGGGCAAGAGCGCCGCGAGCCGATCGAGGGCCCGCGCGAGCCTGCCGAGCCCCGCATCCCGGGGC